>JBDNDG010000045.1:0-17372 GCA_046719255.1 Chloroflexaceae bacterium | reverse complement strand
GCCTCCGCGGCCGGAACCTCCACCGGTGGCGGAGTAAGCAGCGGTTCAGGAGCGGGAAGCTCGGCGCCATTGGCCAGCGCCGGCCCGCCGTCGGGGGTCGTGGGCGGGGGAACGACCGGAGGCGGCGCAGCGGCGTTGATCTGGGCGAACAGATCGGCACCGCAGCTGTCGCAGAAGCGCTCCCCGGGCAGGGCCGTCGCACCGCAGATGGCGCAGATCAACTGCCCCTCGGCTGCGCCAGGGGGCGCGGTTGCGGGCGCGGCAGCAGCGGGCGCCACCCCGGCGGAGGCCGGGGCTACAACAGGCGCCAGGGCGGTCAGATCGGCACCGCAGTCGTCGCAAAACGCCTCGCCGGGCAGCACCGGGGCGCCACACGCCGGGCAGGCCGTGGCAGAGGGCGCGGTTGCCGCCGAAGCCTCAGCAGGGGCAGGCGCCGCTGCCTCCACGAGCCGCACGCCGCACTGTTCGCAGAAGCGGTTGGCCGGATCATTCGGAGCGCCGCAGGACGGACAGATCTTCATAGTGTTACTCCTCGAGCTTCTGGGTCAACCGGCGCGTAGCGTACTTGAGCGCTTTCTGGGACTCGGCGCTGATCGCGCCACCCTGCTCGAGTTGCTCGGCCTGCTGGCGCGTTTTCTCGGCCAGTTCCAGTTCGCCTAGATCGAGCAGGCGCGTAGCAGCGGCGCGCAATTTCTGGGTAGCGCCGGCCGTATTCCCCAGTTCCGCCTCCGCCAGGGCGCGGGTTTGCAGCTTGAAGGCCGTCACCTTCTCCACCAGGTTCATCACACGCGGATCGAACGGTGTGGCGTTGGGATCGGCGCTAAAGGCCAGCAGGACATCCTGCTTGACGATCAGCTCGCTCTGCGAACCGACAGGCGTCGCGTGTAACTCGGCCTGGGCCATGCGAAACTGTCCAGGCGCACGGGCCGGCAGCATCAGTTCGACGATGACACTATTGACCTGGCCGTAGACCAGATCGCCCAGCTTGACGGCTACCTCACTATTGCCGATGGGCTGGTAGCCCAGATTGGCGATGGTGGGAGTGACGCGATAGACCGCGCGGGGAGTAGCCTCGCGCACCAGGCGGAGGAGGAGGCGCGCCTCGACGGCGGCCGTTCCCTGGGCGCTTCGCACCGCGCGCTGAAAGAAACTGAGGATCTGACCGGGATCGGCCACATAATCGGAGACGCCGCCGGTGGCATCGGCCAGATCGTCGAGCAACTTCTCATTCCACTCGGCGCCCAGGCCCAGAGCGGTAATGCGCACGCCCGCCTGGCCCAGGCTCTGCGCCAGGGCGCGGCAGACATCCTCATCGCCCCAGGTCTGGCCATCGGTCAGGATCAGCATGGCGCTGAAGCGCTCGGGGGCGGCATACTTCTGCAATTCAACCTGACCGGCCTGCATCCCCAGCGACATCGCCGTGCCGCCCATTTCAACGATCTGGTCAACGGCGGCATGCAGGGCAGTCGGATCGGTAGCGAGAGTGGCGGGCACCAGGGTCTGCACCGTGTCGTCGAAAATGACAATCGAAACCACGTCCTGGGGGGTCAGACTGTCGATCAGGCGATGGGTGGCCTGCTTCATACTCTGAAGCTTGGCGCCCTGCATCGAACCGGAGCGATCCAGCACCAGGCAAAAGTTGAGAGGAACGGGCACCTGAGGGGGGGCAGCGGGGGCTGCCTCGACCAGCAGGTAGCCCAGTTGTGGGGCGCCACTCGCCGGCAGCGGCGCGCGACCCCAGGTACAGGTCAGCGTGATTGCGTCGGCCATCGGGTCCTCCATCAGATTGTGTCGCCACCAGTTGGACGTTGCCGTGGCACGTATGGTTGCCATACCGGAGCAGAGAGGGCGCAGCCTTCCCGCACCCTCCCGCGCAGGGGCCATGTTCTCCTCACGCGGGCAAGGACTCGGGGAACAGCGGGTTCCCCCTGCCCCCGCGCCGGAGGCGACGCCTCCATTTATTCGAACCGCACCAGGACAACGGCGATATTGTCTTCGCCGCCGGCCTGGTTAGCCGCGGCGACCAGGGCCTCACAGACGGCCTGGGGCGGATCTTCACGGGCCAGGAAGCGTTCCATGTCCGGGTCACGGGTCATCTCCCACTGACCGTCGGAGCAGAGCAGGAGCGCATCGCCGGGCCGCAGGCGTTCGGTAAAGACATCAACGTCGATCTCGCTGCGATCGCCGAGAGAGCGGAGCACGGCATTGCGCTGCGGGTGGCTGTAGATATCCTCTTCGCTGATCTGGCCAAGATCAACCAGGCGCTGGACGAGCGAGTGGTCCTTGCTGATGCGTTGGAGCCTGCCATCGCGGAAGAGGTAGGTCCGGCTATCGCCCACGTTTCCGACAATCGCCCGGTCGCCGGCAACCAGGGCCATGGTGAAGGTGGTGCCCATATCGTTGGCCTGGGCACGACTCTCGGCAACCACGGCCTCGTTGGCCCGTTGCACAGCGCGTCGCACGAGGGACATGGCCTCTTCTTCGCTAAAGGTTACATCGGGCTGCACGGCGCGGGTCAGGTACTCGCCGAGGATGAGATCAGCAGCGGCACGAACGGCAGGCCGCTGGCGACTTCGCCGGCGGCATGGCCGCCCATGCCGTCGGCAACAATGTAGACGCCCCAGGTTTCGGGCCGGTTATTGTTGATAAGGGTGAGTTGAAGGGTCAGCAGGCTATCTTCATTGTGCTCGCGCACGATACCGGTATCGGTATGAGCGCCGACAATCTGGCGCAGGGGCACGGGGTGGGTACGCTCGGCCAGGAGTTGCTCGAGGGTTGCGGCGAGACTGGCAGCGTCGGCGTAGGCGCCGATACGCGCCTGGCGCAGCGCGACGACCAGGGGCGCCTCCTGCGCGGCAGCCTCGGCCTCCTCTTCGCTGAGGCGCAGGGTGGTGCGCGGAGTAGCCGTGAGCCGCTCGAGCAAATCGGCCAGGGCGAGCAGATCGGCCTGCACCGCGGCGGTGTCATCAGGGGCGATGGGGCGCAGGTGCGGCACCGCGCGCAGACGGGCACCACCGCCGGGCAGGGGCTCAAGGTCGGAGGCGGCTACCGGGCCGAGCGCCAGGCCAAGGGAGTGAAGGCTGACCAGCAAGCGCGCCAGCCCGACGCCAACGGCGAGGGCGGCTGTCTCGTCAAGGGGCATTGTCAGGGGCGGGCGGCCACTATCGTTGAGGACGGTGAGCACGCGGTCGCCCTCTTCCACCTGGTCCCAGATCTCGGGGAGGAGGGCACGGGCGCGCTCATCGGCGATGGACGGCACCAGGGCCGCGCCAGCGGGCGCGTCGGCGGGGGTCAGCACAGCCTGGTAGGTCCGGCGAGTGAGGGCCGCGCCACACTCGATGCAAAACGACTCCTCTGGTTCGTTGGCGGTGGAGCCGCAGGCCCAGCAGCGACGCCAGGGAGTAGTATCAACGACGGTGAGGGGACCATCGGCGGCTGCGGGGGGCACTTCGTAGCGCCCGGCGAACAGGGTAGGGGCCGGCTGATCCATACGTTCCTCCTCGACGCCAGGATGGGGGTGAGCGAGATGGGGCGCCTGACTGCTCTGCGCGGTGGCGGCCGGGAGATCGGCGCTGGTAAGGCTGGCGGCGAGCCAGGCGTAGTCGGCCGCGCTGGCCTGGTAACGGTCGAATGGGGCGGCGCAGTTGCGGCAGAAGCGGGCCTCGGCGGCGCTTTCGGCGCCGCACACGGCACAGGTGGGCATAGGCGTCCCCCTCTTCAGATGGGCGAGTGCGGGTGGGGCGGCGCCAGATCCCCGGGCGCGGCCCGCCGGCCCGGGGGTTGGGGGCCGGCGTTTACACGCGCAATCACCACCGAGATATTATCCTGGCCGCCGCGCTCGTTTGCCAGGGCAATCAGGCGCTCGCAGGCCCGGGCCTCGCCGGGCGTCTCGAGCACGATACGCACCAGTTCGCTATCCTCCACGTGGTTGATCAACCCATCGGAACAGAGCACCAGCACATCACCGGCGGCCAGGGACTGGCTCAGGGCGTCCACTTCGGTAACGGGATCGGTTCCGAGCGAGCGGTAGACCATATGGCGCCAGGGATGCACACGGGCCTGTTCGGGGGTCAACTGGCCAATATCCACGAGGCGCGCCACGATAGTATGATCGATGGTCAACCGGGTCCAGGTGCTGCCTTCGCCGGTAACGCCGGCGGGATTGAGGAGGTAGGCGCGGCTATCGCCGACGTGGGCCAGGTGGGCGCGCGTTTCGGTGACAATCGCCACGGTGAGGGTAGTGCCCATGCCGTGGCTGGTGGTATCGGCCCGGGCCCGGGCATAGACGTGGCGATTGGCCTCCTGCACGGCCTCGCGAAGCAGGGCGTGCCAGGCCTCGTCGTCATCGGGGAGGCTGGCATTCAGCGCTCTGGTGAGGGCGGTTTTGAGGGTGGCGACGGCGAGGCTGGAGGCCACGTCGCCAGCCTGGTGGCCGCCCATGCCGTCGGCGACGACGAGCAAGGTGCCGATGGGCATGGCTCCGGCAGTAAACTCACCGGCGTAGACCGTATCTTCATTAACCGGGCGGGCAAGGCCGCGGTCGGTACGGGCAGCCACGGCAAGGCTGCGCGGGGGCAGGGGGCACGGCCCGGCACGGTGACCGGGATGGAGGGGCGTGCCACAGGCCATACAGTACCTGGCCGCCTGGCGATTGCCACGACCGCAGAGGGGACAGGGGCGCGGCGCGTGCCGCTGGGGAGGCAAACGGCCAGTGATACGGATGGTCTCGCGGCCCTGGGCAATCTGGGCAGCCAGGTTCTCCAGGATCTGCGACAGATCGCGCATTGCCGCCGCGGCCTGCTCACGCGCGACGCCATCGGCCCGTTCGAGGCGCTGGCGCCAGTACAACACCCCCGACTCGACCACGGCGAGCAATTCGCGCAGGCTGAGGGTGCCGGTGCTGAGGTGTATGCGTTGCCCACCGGGGAGGGCAACCTCATCGGCATCGGTAGCTGAGGGAATGGCAGGAGCGCCACAGCGAACGCAGAAGCGCGCGCCCGGCGTAAGCGGCGCACCACACACTGGGCATGCCGGCGAACCCTGGAGGGTCACTCGTGTTGCTCCATCTCTGGGCAGGTGCGAATGCGACTACGACGCGCCGCGGGCAGACAGCACGCGCGGCTGGCAGGCCCGCCGGAGCATCGCCGGTATGACGATCCGCGGCGGGCCAGGGATGCAGTGACCGATCACGCATCCACCCGGCGCAGACTGTTCCGATTATAGCATAGCGCCGCCAGGGGTGGGTACCGATACGTGTTGCCTATAAATCCTAGACTGGCTTCATTTCTCTGTGCAACAATCTCCCGCACAACGACATAGAATGCCTTAGAAATGCTGGAAATCCATTATTTCGAGGGGTGTGCATTGCCTTGACAGTGACGATCTTTGTGGCGTATAATAAAATAAGATGTGTGTGCAACAAACCTGGGAATAAGGGGAATTTGGGTTGTGCCTGGGCTCCGACTTCACCCAGAAGGCGGTGATGTATGTCGCTCGGACAAAAAATCGGCCGGCTCCGGCAGGAGCGAGGCCTGACGCTCCAGGAGGTCTCGGAGGGATCCGGGCTGACGCCTTCGTTTCTCAGTCGCCTGGAGCGCGATAAAGTCAATATCTCGGTGGCGAATCTGCGCAAGTTGGCGCAGTTTTTCAGTGTGCAGATGACACACTTCTTCGAGGGCGAGGATGATCAACAGGTGGGCCAGGTGGTTACCGTGGCCGACCGGGTGCGCCTGAGCCTCGATGATACCCCGGTACAGGTGTTTTCGCTCCTGCCGCCGAACAGCGATCTGGAGGCGCGTCTGATCGAGGCCCAACCGGGAAGCGGCCAGCAGGGCTTCTCCAACCGTGGCAGCCAGATGGTACTGGTGCTCGAGGGCCGCCTGCACTACACGCTTGGCGAGGAGGAGTACCATCTCTCACCCGGCGATACGCTGTTCTACCGGGACGACGTGACCTATAGCTGGACGAACGTGGGTGAGGAGACTGCAGTTGTGTTGACCGTGGCTGCGTTGAACAGCCGTGAGGAGCGGTAGGCGCGATGAGCATGGCAGGAAGGATGGGCGCGGGGGACGATGGCGCGCTTTCCGGCGCCCCCGCCCATCCGGAGGAAGCATGACCGCGTTCTTGAGCGGAATGCCGTTGCGGCGTATTGCCCGCTGGGGGTTGGTGCTGCTGGCCCTGTACGGCGTTGGATGGCTGCTCTGGCAGGCGCGTTCTGCCCTGCTCCCGTTTGTCATCGGCGCCTTGCTTGCCTATCTGTTCCTGCCGCTGGTCAATCGCTTCGAGCAGCGCGTGCCTCGCTGGGCGGCTATCTTGCTCGTCTATGTGCTGGTGCTGGTGCTCATCGTTACGTTCTTCGCCTTCCTGGTACCCCCACTGATCCAGCAGATTACCCAGTTGATCCGCTCCCTGCCCGATCTCCCCACCCTCGAACGCTGGGCCAACCGGCTCCTGGAAGAGTACCAGCAACTCCTCGCCAACCTGCCGCCCAATGTGCAGGCCGAGGTCCAGCAAACGGTGGCTGAGGTGCTCACCTCGGCGTTGAACACCATCCGCACCAATCTCCTGTCGTACCTGCAAGGTATCGGCACGTTTCTGGTCAATAGTCTGCTCTCGGTAGCCAGCACGGTCGCCTTTCTACTGGGGTTCTTCCTGGTGCCCTTCTGGCTGTTCTATGTCTTGATGGACCAGCAAGCCGGTCGTAACGCGCTCAACCGGCTGCTGCCGGTGGGGTTGCGGGCCGATTTCTGGTCGGTGATTACGATCATTGATGCCGATCTGAGCGGTTATATCCGCGGGCAGTTGCTGCTGGGCCTGGTGGTGGGGCTTGCAGCAGGGATCGGGCTGGGAGTGCTGAACCTGTTCGGGCTCCAGGTGCCCTACGTGCTGCTGCTGGCAGTGATCGCCGGGGCAACCGAGCTGATCCCGATCATCGGTCCGATTATTGGCGCGGTGCCGGCGGTGTTGCTCGGCTTCCTCGATTCTCCCACCACCGGGCTGGCAGTGCTGCTGCTTTACGTCGGCATTCAGCAGTTGGAGAACAACTTTCTGGTGCCGCGGATCGTCGGCGACAGTGTGGGGATCCATCCGGCCATTCTGATGGTGCTGCTGGTGGTCGCTTCGCAGGTCTTCGGCAGTCTCGGGGCCATCCTCTCGGCGCCGATGGGCGCCGTATCGCGCGATGTGTTTCAATACCTGTACGGACGACTGAGCGAGCCGCCCCGGCCCCCGGGCGAAATGCCGGGGCGGCTGCGCGCCGCGGGGGTCGCTCCTCCACCTGAGGCGCTCGAACACGCTGCCCTGGTCGGTACGGCGGTTGCTCCATCCGCAGAAGAGGAACCGGTGACGCTCGATCCGCGAGAGTAGTGCTTCTGCTGTGAACATCGGGGAAACCGGGTTTCCCCACCTGCGGTGAGCCTGTCGAACCGCGTCTCGCCCTGAAGGGAGGGTTTGCCGCATTCTACCCCCCCTCCCTCCCGGCCTCCCCCCGGCGGGGGGGCGCCCGGTTCCCTTCCTCAGCAGGGGAGGGCCAGGGAGGGGACAGCCCTCTCAGGAACCAGACCTCCGCCTCACTGGCCGCGGGCGCGCCGGGTCTGCCACTCGGCGCGGGTCAGCTCCATCTCGTAAAACTCCACCAGGTTCTCGAAGCGTGAGCGGCGGAAGTGCCGCGCCATGGCACTATAGCTGGGATCGTCGAGCAGCCGCAGCGAGGGATCGCTACCGGCGTTGCGCCATTCGCTCTCGAGGTAGCGGAAGCCGAGCCGCTCGTAACAGCGCACGGCGCGCCGGTTCACCGCCGCCACGTCCAGGCGCAGCCGCTCGAAGCCCAGGGCACCGAAGTAGTGGTCGAGGAAGACATGCAAGGCTTCGGTGCCCAGACCCTGCCCAACGTAGGGTTGGGCAAGCGAGATGCCGAGCCTGGCGCTCAGCCTGTGCTCATCAACTTCGCGCAGCGAGAGGCGGCCGATCAGGCGGCGCTGGGCATCCTCGATGGCCCAGGCGTAACGCTGGTTGGACCAGCCCGGTCCGTTGGCATCGTCGGGGCCGGGCGCCCGCGGGATGTTCCAGAGCGAGTTAAACGGTTCGGTGTAGCGCGGCCACAGTTCTTGCATAAGGGTATCGCTGCGCAACCAGGGCCGCAGCGTCACGCGCGGGCCATGGAGCACCTGTGTTCCATTCCGTTGGTGCATGGGGGGTCCCCTTATGCTCGCTTACCGCCGCGCTGGCGCGGGCGGCGCCAGCGCTGCCCCGTCACTCGGCGGCACTCATTCTCCGGGGCGCAGGTAGTTGAGGGACATCCAGCCCTCCAGCTCCTGGCCCCCTACCCGCACTCGAACACGCAGCCAGGGGATGTTCCCGGCCACACGCGGTCCCTCCAGTTTGCGTACCGGTGTGCCGTTGGGCACAACGGCAATGATATTCGCGGGGTCGGTTGCGTCCGGCTCACGGCGCAGGTTCAACCCCTCGGCAATGTTGACGACGTAGATCTCATCGGCACCGAAGAGCGTATCGAGCCAGCCGAAGGGGCCACCGGAAGGGCCGCCAGGCGACGGGGGCAACCATGGCACACCGGGCACGGTCACGCCTTTGAGGGCGCCGGTCAGGGATTGTACGGCGAAGTAACTGGCCGCAGCAACCAGAAGCACCAGGCCCACCACGACGAACCAGCCGAGCAACCCGCGGGCGAGGTTGCGCTGGCGGGCCCTGGCGGGGGACAGCGGCTGAGGGCGCGCGCTGCCGCCCCGCGCGGGCGAGGCGGGGGCCTGAGCGGATGGCAGAGGCGCGGCAACAGGCGCGGAGGGCGCGGGAGAGTCCTCGGCGCGGCGCGTCAGCGGTGGGCGCAACGGCGCCAGCGGTTGCGTAGGCGCCCCCTGGTCGCGCCAGATTGCATCGAGGGCCGCGCCGAAAGCCGCGGCGTCGGGAAAGCGCTGGTCGGGGGCGGGAGCCGTGGCGCGGGCTACCAGCCGCTCCACGCCGGGTAGATAGAGCGCGGGCCGGGCCACGTGCAGAGGCGGAACACGCGCGTTCAGGTGCGCGAGGGCGGTGGCGCGGGCATCGGCGCCGGTGATCGGTCGCGTTCCGGTGAGCAGTTCGTAGCACAACAGGCCCAGCGCGTAGACCGGCGTCGCCAGGGTTGCCCCCTGCCCCTGGCTCAACTCAGGCGCGCGGTAGTGGGCAATGTCCGCCGGGGCCTCGCCCGGAGGCAGCAGCCAGCTATCCACCAGCTTGATGTGCCCCTCGTCGACCACAAGCAGGTTACTGCTACTGATCGGCGGGTGGTACAGCCCTAGCGGCACGTCGGCGTCACGCCGAGACTGGCAGAGGGCCACGGCACCGGTTACCTGGCGCAGGTAGAGCAGAGCCTGTTCCGGCGTCAGCACGCCCAGGCCGCGCAGCGGGCGACCGGAGACAAACTCGGTGACCATGAACGGACGCCCGCTCGCCTCGCCGCTGTCGTAGACATCGAGCAGGGCCGGGTGCGAGCGCCGGGCCATCTGCCCGATCTGCGCGACGAAGCGCGCATGGGGCTGCGCCTGGCCAACCAGATCCTTCCGCAGCAGATGGACCAGCACGCGACGTTGCAGCCGCTCATCAACCGCTGTGTAGACCGAAGCGAGGCGCGTATCGCCACGATGCTCAGAGACGCGGTAGCGCCCGAAGAGCAGGGGAGCGGGCGACGGTGTGGCTGCGGCTTCGGGCATTTCAGCCTTCCACCTTCCAGGCAACTACGGGTTGACGGAGACCGCGCTGCATACGCTGATTATAGCACGCCGGGTTCCTGGAATACGCTACAATACCGCGGTAGATGCTATCCTCTCAATACGCGCCGGAGCGCTCGAGGGCACCGGTCAGGCCCGACGGCAGGCTGGTGGCGCAGTGGATGGCGCTAACCCGGATGTTGCCACCCATGCACAACCCTCGTACCCGCGCCACGGCAGGCATTGCTCTCTTGCTCTGGGGCATCTACCTGCTGACCGCGAGCGGCCATTTCTACGCGATTGACGAAGTCCAGATGTACGCGCTCACCGAGGCCATCGGCACGCGGGGCGCGTTCGTATTTCACGATCCCGACACCGGCGCGGTGTCGGTTTTCAGCAGATATGGCCCTGGACAGTCAATCGCGGCATTACCCCTCTTCTGGCTCGGCGCGCTGGTCAGCCAGGGTATCCCCGCAGAGGGACGCCCCTGGCTCCGCGGCGCAATCACGTTCTGGTTCAACCCGCTGGTGACGGCCCTCACCGCCGCGCTGATCTACCACGCCGGGCGACGCATCGCCAGACACGGGCCGGCGCTGGCGGCGGCGCTGATCTTCGGCCTGGGGACGATGGCCTGGCCGTATACCCAGACGTTCTTTGCCGAGCCGCTACAGGCCCTGCTCTGGCTGGGTGCAGTGGTAGCCATCTGGCGACCCGATGGCGCGCCGCCATCCGCCCGCGCCTGCATTGCGTCGGGCTTGCTGGCCGGCCTTGCGCCCGTGGTGAAGATCCAGGCCGGGATCGGGTTGCCCATTATCGGCCTGTATGCGCTCTGGTCGGCCTATCGCGCCCGCCGGTTCTGGCCCCTCACGCTGGCGTGGGGGCTGGGAGTCGCGCTGCCACTGGCGTCCCTGGCGCTCTACCACACTGTCTTGTTCGGTGGCCCGCTCCGCACGGGCTACGGCGACGAAGGCCGATCCGGCTTCATTACCCCTTTCTGGGAAGGTTTTAGCGGTCAGTTGTGGGGGATGCACCGTGGCCTGATCTGGAGCAACCCGCTGTTGCTCCTCGCCCTGCCGGGCCTGGCCGCCCTCTGGCGCCGCGACCGGCCGATGGCCTTTGTATGCGCGGCACTGGCGCTCACCCAGGTGCTCTTCCACGCTACCTGGCACGCCTGGGACGGTGGCGGCGCCTGGGGTCCGCGTTTCCTGACGGCGATACTGCCTCTGCTCTGCCTGCCGCTTGCGGCCCTCTGGAGCCGCCCCGTGGCCCGCGCTCGCTGGTTCTCCTTCCTGACCACCATCCTGGCCGTCGTGACCCTCGCGGTGCAGGCCGCAGCGCTGGCGGTGAACATGAACCAGTGGTTCGGGGCACGGCTGCCGCCCGCGCAGGTTTTCGCGCATCTTGGCGCCCTCGGTGAGGGTGTTACGCGTCTCTACGAGCGCCACCTGGCGCCGGGACGGGTGGTGCTGCTCCAGGGCTTCGCGCCCAGCGAAGGCACGGGTGAAGCGCAGTTCCCACGCTGGACCACCGGCAATGCCCGGATCCGCGTGCGCGCGGCCGATGCGCCCGTGACGCTCAGCGTGTCTGTCTCGTCGTGCCTGGTGGTCACCGGGCCACCGCCGTTGACGCTGGTGGTTGGCGAGGCCACGATAGCGGACACGCCCTGCCCGGGGCGCGTCTACCGCATCCCACTGCCGCCTGTGACGACCGAGGTACGCCTGGTATCGCCGACCTGGAGACCCACCAGCGCGGGCATTCCCCGCGATGAGGATCTGGGAGTGTACGTAAGCTGGATCGAGGCGCGCGCAGGCAAGCAACGCCTTCCGCTGGTCGGCGACCGGCTGCCGCTTGAACCGGTATCGTTGCATCCCGGGGTATTGCGCTGGCACGTGAGCGACTGGCGCATCCCGGTCTGGGATTTCTGGTGGGCCTATCTACCCCTCTCCACGCTGCCACCATCGAGCGTCCGGAGCATCATGGCAGCCTGGGGCAGCGTGGCCCTCGGAAGCATCGTAACAGGTCTGTGGCTCCTCGCGCGCGCGCAGGCGGACGCGCGGCGTGAACCGGCGCGCGCGCTGGCTCCGCCACCGGGCGCGGGAGGGGAAGATGAACCCGTGCGCGACGGCGCTTCTACCTGACGTTCAACTGGCTGACGGTGCGGAAGTGATAGCCATAGATAGCCAGTGTGACCGCCATCGGCACCAGACGGGGACGGCGCAGGGCCGTCCAGAGGAGCAGGCGCCAGTACTCCACACGCTCGGCGCCGAGCATGCCCAGTTGCCAGGCGGCGCGGAAGAAGGCCATCAGGTGCTCGCGATCCAGGGGCACTTTGCTAACGGGCTGGCCATATTCGCGCAGGAACGTCTTCACGCGCTCGTAGTAGGGCCGCGGCGCGTAGATGTGCCGCACCACGGTGCGGTAGCCTTCGCGCAGTACCTCCGGGTCCATCATCGGCACGATATTGGTGGTGCCATCGGAATTGTCGCCGGTGGTCCGGGTGAGCAGGCGCCCTTCCTGGCGCAGGCGCTCGTAGAGGCGCGTGCCCGGCAGAGCGTTGAGCAGGCCCACCATCGCCGTCACCACGCCGGTCTTCTGGATAAAATCGATCTGCCGCTGGAAGATTGACGGCGTATCGTTGTCGAAGCCGATGATGAACCCCCCCTGGACCTGGAGACCGGCCCGCTGAATGCGCCGGATGTCGGCGGCCAGGTCGCGGCGGGTATTCTGGCGCTTATTGGCCTCCGCCAGGCTCTCCGAGTCGGGCGTTTCAATGCCGATGAACACGGTGGTGAACCCGGCCTGCACCATCAGTTCCATCAACTGGGGATCATCGGCGAGATTGATCGACGCCTCGGTATTGAAGGCCATGTTCACCTTGCCCCGGCGCCACTCGATCAACGCAGGGAGTAGTTCCTGCTTCAGCCGGCGTTTGTTGCCGATCAGATTATCGTCAACGAAGAAGATCGGGCCGCGCCAGCCCAGGCGGTAGAGGCCATCGAGTTCGTTGATCATCTGCCCGGCGCTCTTGACGCGCGGGCGATGGCCAAAAAGGGTGGTGATGTTGCAGAAATCGCAGTTGTACGGGCAACCCCGCGAATACTGCACACTCATCGAGGCGTAGTGGTCAAGTTCCAGCAGTTCCCACAGCGGCGCAGGGGTCTGCTCGATGTCGGGAAACTCGTGCGATTGGTACATTCGTTCGGGCGCGCCCCGTTCCAGATCGGCCAGGAAGCGCGGCAGAGTCACCTCCGCTTCGTTGAGCACGAAATGATCGACCTCGGGGAACAGTTCGGGTTCGGCGGTGAACATCGGCCCACCGGCCACGACCGGGCGCCCGGCCCGCTTGCAACGGGCGATGATCTCGCGCGCCGACTCGCGCTGCACAATCATCGCGCTGATGAAGACGTAATCGGCCCAGGCCAGGTCGGCATCGGTCAATTCACGGATGTTCACGTCAACCAGACGCTTGGGCCACTCCGACGGCAGCATCGCGGCGATCGTGACCAGGCCAAGGGGCGGGAGGGCCGCCGTCTTGCGGATGAACCGCAGGGCGTGTTTGAAGCTCCAGAACGTATCGGGAAAGCGTGGATAGACCAGCAGAACATTCATCGCTCAACCTCATCGAACGCGCCAGTATGTTATGTCACCCCTTAGCGTAGCGAATGCCGCCGGAGCCGGCAAGTGGCGACAGGCCAATCGCAGGTTGTGACATCGCCCGCGAGAATGAGGCGGAGGGATGACCAGGGTCACGGGTGGGGTGGGATGGGGGTGGGGAGGTGGAGGGATGCAGGTTGGCCCCCACACCTCCTGCCGGCAGGAAGCGGATTTACAGGGTAATCAAGCCCTGGCGCGCGCCGATGCTGACGGCCTCGGTGCGCGAGGCGGCGCCGAGCTTGGCGAAAATCGAGGCGATGTGGAACTTCACGGTATGCTCGCTGATCTGGAGGCGCAGGGCGATCTGTTTGTTGGGCAGCCCCTCGCTCAGCAAGGTCAACACCTCGGTCTCACGGGCAGTAAGTGGTTCGACCGGCGGCTCGGCGGCTGCGCGCGGTCCGGCAAGGTGCTCGACCATAGCCCGGGGGAGGGCCACCATGCCCTGCGCGGCGGCGTTGACGGCGGCACGCAGCTCCTCCGGGCTAGCATCAGGCGCGACCATCGCCCAGCCGGGGAGCGGCAGGGCCCGCAGCAGGCTCGGGAGACGCGCATCGTCGCTGAGGGCCACAAAGGCTGCGCCCTCTTCGCCGGCAATGGCCCGCGCTACCGCGCCGGGATCGTCTCCGGCAACCAGCACGACATCGGCCAGGCTGCTGAGCGAGGGAGCGGGGGCCATGCCAATCACTTCGAGTCCCTCGCCCGTGAGCATCGCCTGTAGCCCGGCGCGCAACGCCGGCGTCGGCGCAACAATGAAGACCGTGGTCATAGCGCTCGCTCCGCGCGCCCGCCGAGGGTTACCTCAACCGTGAGCGGCGCGCCGGCGCGGAGGAGATCGAAGCGCAGCCGGTCACCGGGATGGGCACGATCGAGGGCCTCGAGCAGCGTCTCCGTGGCGCGCAGCGGCGCGCCGTCGAGCGCCAGCAACAGGTCTCCACCCCGCAGCCCGGCGCGCTCGGCCGGCCCGCCCGGCGCAACATGTGCCACCAGCAGGCCCGCCGATCCCGTGCTCGCCGCCGCTGCCCGCGCCCGCGCAACAGGCGCAACCCCCAGGCCCAGAAACACCCCCCGCCGGGGGAGTTGCCGGACCCAGGCCGTGGCGACGTGGCTGGGGATGGCCACCGACAGGTCGCCACCGAAGATCATGGCATTGACACCCACCACCTGACCACGGGCGTTGAGCAGCGGTCCGCCAGAGTTACCGGGGGCCAGACGCACGTCGGAGCGCACATAACTGGCCGCCTGCTCGCCGGGGCCTGCGGGCAGGTCACCAACGGCGCTGACGATGCCCGCGGTGACCACCCCCCGCTGGCCCCAGGGGTTGCCCACGGCGAGGACCAGCTCGCCCACGCGCAGGCGGGTCGAATCCCCGAGGGGGGCAGGCGGCAGGTCGGCGCCCTCCACATCCAGCAGAGCCAGGTCGAGGCGCGGGTTCCCAGCAATCAATTGCGCCGGGTACAGCCGATCGTCGGCCGTGAGCACCTCCACCCGCGGGCCGACTCCGGCAACGACGTGAAAATTGGTCATGACCGTCGCCCCATCGCCCCAGGCGATGCCCGAACCGCCACCCCGCCCGCGACCACGCACCTGCACCACACTGGGGCGCACCCGCGCCGCAACTTCAGCCGTAGCCAATCCCAACAACCCCGCCGGGGCAGTGGATTCAAGTCCTGCTGTCATAGGCCAGATTTCCTGTTCTGATGTGAAAAGCTGGGGAACCCGGGGTTCTCCAATACCCCTCCCTGCCGGGAGAGCCCGGGAGATGCGGAACCCGGCGTTCCCAGTGGTAAACATACAGCCCTCAACTCCCACACCTCTCCGCGCTCCTACCGATGCCCCACGGTCACCTGCAGCGAGACGAGGTTGCCGCCACGGATGACCTGGACCGGCACGGTCCTCCCCACACGCTCGCCGGTGAGAAGGGCCTGGAGGTCATCGGTGTCGGTGAGCACGCGCCCGTCGAAGGCGGTCAGCACATCGCCGATCAGCATGCCGCCCTTTGCAGCCGGGCTACCCGGCTCCACGCGCACCACGAGCAGGCCGCGGTTCTGCGTCAGCCCCGCCCGCTGCCCTTCGGGAATCTCCACAGGCTGGCTGCTGATCCCGAGGAAGCCCCGCCGCATGGACCCGCCAGCGGCGATGGCATCGGCAATACGGATCGCCAGAGCGGCAGGCACCCCCAGAGCGACACCCATGACGATGCCGGTGGTCAGCAGACCTGCGATCTGGCCGGAGGCCTCCACCAGGGCGCCACCCGAAAAGCCAGGGTAGGGAATGGCATCGGTCTGGAAGAACTGCTCGAGCATGGCGCCGCGACGGGTGCGTAGCGGCCCGCCCACAGCGCTGACAACGCCGAAGGATGCCATCGGCCCCGCACCGGGGCGACCGACCGCCAGCACAATCTGGCCGACGCGCGGCGGCGCGCTGGCGAAGACTGCCGGGGTAAGGTCCAGCCCGGCTACCTGCAGCACCGCCAGATCGCTGGCCGGGTCACGTCCGACCAGCCGGGCCACCAGTTCGCGCCCATCGGGTGTAACCACACTGAGATCGTCATCGCGTTCCAGCACGTGATCAGCGGTAAGCACGCGCTCGGTGGCCTGCACAATGCCGCTGGCCGGGCCGCGCGCCCGCCCGCGCACCTGCACCATCGCCGCGGCGGCCCGCTCTACCGCATCGGCCATCTGGGTGGAAATCGCCCCGAGTAACTCGGCCGCGTTCATATTCGTCATAGATCTCTCCCTTCGGGAAGCCTGTTTTGCGTTTCCAGAAAGAGTATACGGTCTTCTGCGCGGGCCTGGCTATCGGTGAGCGGACCAGGGGCCACCTGGAAAAACGGCCAGGGATGTCCACACCTCTAAACAGGACACAATATGCTATACTCAAAGCAAAGCAAACTCGATGGTGCCCGCAAGACGCCGCCTCCCAACAGTTGAGGACAGTCGTCCCCCACGCGCGCGGTAGCCTGGACAGCCGTCGCACCACCGAAGTGGGCAAGAGGCCCGTGAACAACGCTCGCTTGAGCGCCCCGGCGTGATGCCGCGGCGATGGCCGGCGTGTACCTGGTGGGTCAGTTTAGCCAGTCGGCGCATCGGAATCACCCCCTGTGGCCCCCCCTCCGCCACGCAAGCGCCACGGGGAGCGGGCAACGCAGTGTTGCCGGAAGGACGTACCTCCGCATCGTAGCGCCGGGCAGACCAGGTGACCCACCATAAGCATCAGAGGAAGGTTGAACGTGAGCGCAGAACGTCTACAGAAGGTCCTCGCCAGCGCGGGCATCGCCTCCCGCCGGGACTGCGAGGCACTGATCGCGGCGGGTCGGGTAACCGTGAATGGCCGGGTCGTGTTGGAGCCGGGGTTACGGGTTGACCCGGAGCAGGATGTCATTCAGCTTGATGGCGAGGTAGTGCGTCGGCCGGTCGAACGCACCTACATTATGCTACACAAGCCGGTGGGCTATGTTTCGACGGTGGATGACCCGCAAGGTCGTCCAACGGTGCTTGATCTGGTTGACGTGCCAACGCGCGTCTTTCCAGTTGGGCGGCTGGATGTGGACAGCGAGGGGCTGATCCTCCTGACCGACGACGGCGAGTTGACCCACTATCTGACCCATCCGAAGTTCGAGGTTGAGAAAGAGTACCGGGTGCTACTCGATCGTCCGCTGGACAGTGAAGCCCTGCGGCAGTGGCGCGCCGGGGTGTTGTTGAATGGTGAACTGACGGCGCCCGCCTGGGTCGAGCTGATCGAGACGGCCCCGGAGGGGCCCTGGTACCGCGTAGTGCTACGCGAGGGACGCAAACGGCAGATTCGCGAGGTGGCAAAGCAACTGGGCTACGAGGTGCACCGCCTGATCCGCGTTCGCGAGGGAGACATCGCCCTGGGTGACCTGCCGCTACGCGAGTGGCGCCCGTTGACGCGAGAAGAGGTTGCCAGGCTCCGCAGCCATGTGCCCGCGCGACCGTCGCGCGGCGAGGGGGTAACGCCCGGAGGAGCTGCTGTGGCCGGCGTGGCTGCGGGTGCAGGCAT
>JBDNDG010000449.1:0-3527 GCA_046719255.1 Chloroflexaceae bacterium | reverse complement strand
ACTTTTTGTAGAGGGTCTCCCCTGGGGCAGGCGCCCGGTTCCCTCCCCTGGGGAGGGGCATGGGGAAACCCGATTTCCCTGATTGTCCTCAGGGTGAAATGTGGGGAAATACGGCTCCCCTGCTCTGGCCCGACTACGCCGACGGCGCAGCGCCAGCGTCGATAGCACCGACGGCCTGACCATTGAAGCTCACCACCCCGGGCTGGATGGCGAGACCGCCTGCCTCGGCAATGGCCGCTAGCAGCGCCGCGGATGGGCCGCCGCCGTCATGGGCTGGTAGCACGAGCGCGCCGCGTTCCCCCAGCCCGGATCGAACCTCCTCCTGCTCGATCGTTCGCACACGGCTGATATGCTCGTCGATCTCGATGGTAATGCGCATCGTTATCTCCTGAACTTCTGATATGAATGTGGGGAAACCGGGTTTCCCCATACCCCTTCCCACCACGATGTCAAGTGCTCCCGGCACACCCGATTTCCCCGCACTCCTCCCAGCGGGGAAGATGTGGGAGTGTTGCATCCCGGCCGGGTGTGGCGCAGTCGCATGGGTGCCTGAGATGTACATCGGGAAATCGAGTTTCCTCGCACCCCTCCCGGTGCGAAGGGTTTGGGAGGGCTACTTCCTCCCGAATACCCTCGTTTCAGCGCATCGTTGCGGTAAGTTAGCACCTCAATTCATAATCGCGTAGCGCGCCTCGATGTTCACCGGATTGGGGCTGACGTTGCGAATGGAGATCCAGTAGGTGATATGGGTCGGCGAAGCGCGCTCGACCTCTACGTCCCAGTCAATCTGGGGGCCACCGGGCTGCGGCGAGGTGGAGACGACGTTCCAGACGACGTGCCAGCTGGCGGGCCAGCTATGGGTGAACCAGCGCCGGGTCTGGTTTGCCGGAACGCTGCCGGTGAATTGGACACCGATACGCATATCTTACCTCCCTGATACGATTCCGAACAATGCTGTGCGAACCAGACGGGTCGTCGGGGGCAGAGTTCCCGGGAGGGCGCAGCCCTCGTGGACCCACCCGTTCCGGGCGTGGTCGGGAGCGAGGCCTCTCCGGCACTTGCCGTGTTGCCGGACAGAGCGGGCCGGCGTATGGCGAAGCCCGGTCTTACCAGCCAAGGACCGCATAGCGAGCCTCGATGTTGACCGGCACGTTGGTGAGATTCGTAATCTCGATCCAGTAGGTAATGTACCGATCCGAGGCACGCTCGACCTGCACGCGCCAGCGGATCTGGGGACCGCCCGGGGTGACGCTGGTGGGCACGACTGTCCAGATCACGTGCCAGTGGGCCGGCCAGCTATGGGTGAACCAGCGGCTGGTCTGATTGGCCGGCACAACGCCGGTGAATTGCACGCCAACCCAGGTGCGAGTCGGCAGCAGGTAGTCGATCATCTGGCGCATATCGGGCCGGTTGCCGATGCGCTGGGTCGCGGGGCGGCCCGGAGCGTCCTGCTGAGGCGAACCGGTAGCGCGCAGCACCTCGCGGGCGCGGGCGGGGCTCATCGGAATGCGTCCGGCAGCGCGAAGCACTCCCTGTACCCCGGCGATGGCGCCGACAACAATTGGTGAGGCGCTCGAGGTGCCGCTGAAGGTGTCGGTGTACCAGAGATCCTCGTTTGTGCCGCCCTGCAGGTCGCCGTAACCGGTAGTGGTGACCTCGCGTCCCCAACCCTGGGCGTCAACCAGGGCGCCGTAGTTTGAGAAGCCGAGGCGCGAGCGATCAGGGCCGTGGTTGCGCCCGTGGGTGCCAGGGGGTGGGGCGCCAGCACCGACCACGATCGCGCCCGAGTCAAGGGGCGCACGGCGGTAGGGATTGCGCCACCAGGAGGGGAAGGGGCCGAAGGGGACTGGCGGGTTGGTGTCGTAGATCGTGTCATCGAGGTTCTCCTGGCCGTTGCCAGCGGCCTCGACAACGATCACGCCCTTGTTGATCGCATAGCGAATGGCCTGGTAGTCATCGGGCCACCACTCGATGGCGACGTATCCAGCCTGGTCAAGACGTGCGGCGAAGTTGTGGCGGGGGCCGGCACGGTGTAACTCGATCAGGATCACGTCGCCAGGGCCGAGCATATCGGCAGCCTGGCGAATAGCCCCGGCACTGCCGACGCCCCCGAAAATCGAAATGGCCCGCACGTTGGCCTCCGGGCAGATCCCGGTGACGCCAAAGCTGTTCCGGTCGCCGCCAAACTCCCCGATGACCGCGGTGCCGTGGTTGCGCCAGCCGATGTCGCTTGAAGCGGTGCCGAAGACCATACCGCCTTGATTTTGAACCAGATCCTCGTGAGTGAAGCGCCAGGCGCCTTCGATGTCAATAATGCGCACACCAGCGCCGCTGCCGCCGGGCTGTGTCCAGGCAAAGCGCGCGTCGATGCCTTCGGGTGCTGCGTTGAGGTAACCCTGGCGGCTGGTGTAGTCCGGCGTGGTAGCCGGCTCTTCGGGCCGTGGCGCCATATCATTGATACCAGGCTCGCTTCGCGGCAACTCCACCTCCGTCAGCACGGCAGGGCTGGCGGGCGGCTTTACATATGCAGCTTCGACGGTGGGAAGTTGCTGCAGCCGGCGGGCCAGATCTTCGAGGCGCTCATCGGGCGCATCAACCCGGTAAAAGGTGACCTCGGCGGGCAGGGTGCTGGCGGCGCCAGCGCCGAGCGCCTCGGGGGGTGCTTCGGGGGCGGCGGTAAAGAGCCGGCGCATCGCGCCGCCGACCTCTGATACGATCCGCGACAGGTCGCCGGGGGCAGCGCCGAGGACAGCGGCGCCCTCCTCGGCCCGCGTGATGACGATTAGCTCACGCTCCAGCTCCATGGACTCCTCCTTGAGGTATGCAGTTTGGTACTACGGCAAGGCGTCGGGGGGCTTCAGGTAGGCCGACTCGACGCCCGGGGTCTGCTGCAAACGGGACACGAGCGCGGCGGCCGCATCGGCAGTGGTGTCGGCCACAAACGTTCGAGCCAGGATCGGTTCAGACGCGCCGGGGTCAAGGGGGCGAAGGTTAGGGGCCGCCTCCAGCACTGTCCGTGATGCCGCCGTGGGCGCGCTCTGGCCCTTCAGGGCCGCGGCCAGGCTGTCTTGCACGATCACGATGATCTGCACGGTTTCGCCCTCGCTGGTGGGGATGGGGGTGGGCGTAGGTGCCGGAACCGCGGCTGCACACGCCATGAGCATCACGGCGAGGAGCAACAACACAGAAATCTCCAGCCCTCGCCGCATGGCGTTCCTCGGAAGGTGGCGCAAGCCGGCCGAGCATTGCTTAGAAGGAACGATATTCGATACTTCGAGTATAGCACCGAAAGCGGATTTATCAAGTTAAGATCTGGGTAATATTCTCTTATGATATGCTTATCACGATACCAGGGAGGGTCCGGCTCTCCCACACTCTCCTGAGGTGAAAATAGGCCGTACGTGGGAGGGTTTGGAGCGTACCGCCCCCCTCCCAGCCTCCCCCCGCTGGGGGGAGGAGCCCGGTTTCCTCTCCCCGGCAGGGAGGGTGTGCGAGGGCCGCGCCCTTCCAGGAACATAACTATTATT
>JBDNDG010000448.1:0-3530 GCA_046719255.1 Chloroflexaceae bacterium | reverse complement strand
CTCCCCCCGCTGGGGGGAGGGGTCCGGTGCCCTTCCCTGGCGGGGGAGGGTTTGGAGCGTGCGCCCCCCTCCTGGCCTCCCCCCGCTGGGGGGAGGGGTCCGGTGCCCTTCCCTGGCGGGGGAGAGTGGAGAATCTCTGATATGAAAGGCAACCCCGGACTTCTCCGCACGCCTGGCGGGCTGGAGAGGGGTGCGGGGAAGTCCGGGTTCTCCACACCCGCGCGTTCTCGGGCGCGGATCACTCCCGCACGGCGCCCATGTTGCGTGCGTCATAACCACCCAGGGCCTCAACAGCGGCGCGGTAGGCCGGGTCGCCCAGGACCTGGCGCAGCGGCACGAGCAAGGGACTCTCCCAGTGCCGCCGCGGCACGGCCAGTTCGTAGCATTCGCTGAACAGGGGCACAAACTCCAGGCCCAGGGCGCGCGCCGCGGCGCGAATGCCGAGACCGACGTGCGCCGCCCCGCTCAGCACCGCTGCGGCCACTGCCATATGGGTAAACTCCTCGCGCTCGTAGCCGGCGATGGCGCCAGGGTCAATCCCCGCCTGCCGCAGGTGATAATCCAGCAACACCCGTGTGCCCGAACCGCGTTGCCGGTTGACGAAGCGCACCCCCGGGCGCGCCAGGTCGCGCAACGTGCTCAGGCCCAGGGGATTGCCCGGCGCTACCAGAAAGCCCTGCTCACGCCAGGCCAGGTGGACCAGCACGATCTCCTCGCCGGGCAGGAGGCGACGCACAAAGGGGCGGTTGTACTCACCGGTCTCCTCATCGAGCAAATGGGTGCCGGCCAGGTGAGCATCGTGGCGCTTGAGGGCCATCAAGCCGCCCAGGCTGCCCACATTGGCCGAGCTGAGTCGCCGCGCGGCCCCGGCGCGATGCAGGTAACTGGCAAGCAGATCCAGCGCCAGATCGTGGCTACCGATGGCCACCAGGGTGCGCTCGATCTCTTCGGGGTCGCGCAGCAACTCGACTGTGACCTCGGCGCCGGCGTGCAGCCCCTCAGAGAAGCGCGGAATGCGGGCGATTGCATCGGCCCTGACCAGCGACATTACCACCCCGGCGCCGCGGCTCAACGGCGTGGCAATCAGGCGCCCGTCCACCCGTCCCAGGGTTACGCGCACGAACTCATCTTCGCCGAGGGGCGAGAGCAGCTTGCGGCTCATCGTGGCAGTGAGGGTAGGCCGGGGCGGCGGGGTAAGTCCCTGGAGGCGGTACACCAGCGGGCGCAGGAACAGCTCGGCGGTGAGGGCCGCCGAGACGGGGTAGCCCGGCAGGCCCAGGGCCGGCTTGCCTGAGGCGACTCCGAGGATCACCGGGTGGCCAGGGCGGATCGCCACGCCGTGAACGGCCACCTCACCCACTTCGGCCAGCACCGCGGCGGTAAAATCCTCCGCGCCGGCAGACGAGCCGGCATTGATCACCACGATATCGTGGCCGGCCAGCGCCTGCTCGACCGTGGCGCGGAGCAGGTCGCGCCGGTCAGGCACGGGGGGCAGGCGAGTGGCCTGCCCGCCCCACTCTTCGACCATACCGGCCAGGATCAGCGAGTTGAACTCGACAATCGCGCCGGGGGGCACCGCCTCGCCGCGCGCCTCGCGGGCCGCGGCGTCCTCGGCGGTGACCAGTTCCGTCCCGGTCGGGATAATCGCCACGCGCGGGCGCCGGCGCACCAGCAGGGTTGTATGCCCGGCGGCAGCCGCGGCCCCCAGGTCCACCGGCCGCAGGCGCGTCCCCTCGGGAATGATCAGTTCCGTAGCGACAATATCCTCGCCCAGCGGGCGCACGTGTTGCCAGGGCGCTACGGCGGCGGTAATGGCCACTGTGGCGGCATCAAGCGTGTGCACGTGTTCGGCCATCACCACCGCATCGGTCCGGGGGGGCAGCGGATCGCCGGTGTCCACCCAGACCGCCTGCGACTCCAGGCTAAGGGCGCGGGGCGCGCTCTCGGTGGCCCCGGCGGTATCGGCGGCGCGCACAGCGATCCCGTCCATTGCCGCGGCGTGGTAGTGCGGCACCGAGCGCGTGGCCCAGACCGGCGCAGCCGTCACCCGGTCGCGGGCCTCGGCCAGCGCCACCATCTCACCCTCGAGCAGCGGCACACCTCCGGCACGGGCCAGTGCCGCCTCGAAGCGAGCGATGGCCTCGTCAAGCGCGCGATCCTCCAGGTAGTAACGTCGTTTCGACATAGCGCCCTCAGAACAGGTTCACCTCAACCTCATCACCGGCGTACAGCCCACTGAGATCCAGGGGCACATGCACCAGCCCATCGGCGCGGGCCAGGGTGTAGATCAGGTTCGACTTACCGAAGACCGGATCGGCCCACACCTCTGCGCCGCGCTGCTCGAAACGCACCGGCACAAAATCCTCGCGGCCGGTACGCGAGGGCACATTGCGCGCCAGACGCGCCCGCCGGGTGATGACCGGAGGGGCAGCCGTGCCCAGCAACTGGCGGATAGCCGGCGCGACAAACAGACCAAAGGCGATCATCGCCGAGACCGGGTTGCCAGGCAGGCCAAACACCGGGCGATGGCCCGCAGCGGCCAGAATGGTGGGCTTACCGGGCTGAATCGCCACACCGTGCACCAGCACCCCCGGGGCGCCGAGCGCGCCGATCACTCCCACGGTCATATCACGCGCGCTCACCGAACTCCCGGCGGCGATCACCAGGGCATCGGCATCCTCCAGCGCGGCGCGGGCCATGGTCTCCAGTGTGACGGCGTCATCGGGGGCAATACCGCGGGGCAGCGGCTCGCCGCCTGCGCGTCGCACCAGCGCAGCGATAGTATAGGTATTAACGTCGCGCACCTGCCCCGGTGCTACCGGCGCATCGGGGGGGACCACCTCATCACCCGAGGCGAGAATGGCCACCCGCGGGCGCGCCGCCACTGGCACGCGTGTGATTCCCACCCCCGCCAGGCCGCCGAGATCCTGGGGGCGCAGGCGATGCCCCCGCGAGAAGAGCAGATCGCCCTGACGCACATCCTCGCCGACCGGAATAACATTCTCGCCGACGGCCACCGGGCGCACGACTTCGATCGTCGTGGCATCGAGGCGCTGGGTGTACTCAACCATCACCACACTGTCGCTACCGGCAGGGAGCATCCCTCCGGTGTGGATCAGCGCGGCCTCGCCCGCGCCAACAGTGATGGTCGGCGCGCGGCCCATTGGCGCCTCGCCGCAGAGCGTCAGGTAGGCGGGCAGGCCCTCGCTGGCGCCGTAGGTATCAGCGGCGCGCACGGCGAACCCATCAACGGTGGAGCGGGGAAAGGCGGGCAGATCGACCGGCGAATACAGATCCTCAGCCAGCACCCGGTCGAGGGCCTCGTGAAGCGCGAGCGTCTCGCCCCGCCCCAGCGGCGCCAGGTGCTGCGCAAGGCGCGCATTGGCTTCAGCTATGGTCACGACCTGAAACAACTCAGGCATAGCTTTCTCCTCGAGGTGTATCGGGGGACGATCTATAGTATACACGGAGAGGCGTTTCCGGTCACCCTACCGTGAAAACAGGCCGTGCGCAGGAGGGTTTGGAGCGTA
>JBDNDG010000447.1:0-3530 GCA_046719255.1 Chloroflexaceae bacterium | reverse complement strand
TCGGCGCCTGGCTCGCTGGTAATGGCTGCGTACCCGTCTTTAACCTGATGGAAGACGCCGCCACCGCCGAGATTTCGCGCGCCCAGATCTGGCAGTGGATCCGTAGCCCCAAAGGTCGGCTCGATGACGGTCGCAAGGTCACCGTCGAACTGTTCCGTCAGTTCCTGCCTGAAGAACTCCAGAAGGTGCGCGCCATTCTCGGCCCGGCCTATGAAGAGGGGCGCTACGAAGAGGCCACCGAACTCTTCGACGCAATCACTACCAGCGATGAGTTCGTTGAGTTTCTGACCCTTCCGGCCTACGAGCGGATTGATTAGCCACGCCAGCGAGCGCGCGCGAAACGGTCCGCCCGTGGACAGGTAAGAGGCGTCGGGGTACATGTTCACCCTTCTCATGGGAGTGCGGGCAGTTTGCCCCCATCCAGGCCCTTGCGGGCTGAGGCGCCCGCGCTCCCGGAGTGGCACCTCGCTCCCCATGTGAATACGTACGCGCCGGACGGGTACAGCCCTCCCGGTAACCCTCCTCCCCGGCGCCCGGAAGCACGTTTCCCCACGCCCCTGTCCATCAGCATGGGATCAAATGCACAATGCTTGCACAGTCGCAAGCGCTTCCCGGCACTAGCACTCCCGGTTGAAAAATGCTAAAATTGAAGCGTTACTGCACCTGAACAGGCGGATCGCGGAAAGCTGCGAGCGGGCGCCGGTCAGGGCAGCCTGTACCCTGTCGTTGTGGTGAGAACGGCGATGCTGCCGCCCCGACGGCCCTGCGGTGTCGCTGCCTCATCCCAAGCCTATGCGAGGTGGACTATGGCGTACTACCTGATCGCAGGCGCGTCTGGCTATGTAGGCTCGCGGCTCGCGGAACGTTTGCTGGCAGCAGGACACCGTGTACGTGGTCTGGTGTTGAACCCCGACACCCCGGTTGTCGAACGGCTCGCCTCCCAGGGCATGAGTGTCTGGATCGGCGACCTTACCCGCCCCGAGACGCTCACCGGCATCGCTGAGGGCGCCGAGTACGTCGTCAATCTTACCTCGTGTTCGGTCCTCGAGAGTAACGCCCTCCACCGCACCTACGTCAGTGGCAATCTTAATCTGATTGATGCCTGCGACCGTGCCGGCACCGTCTCCGCCTATGTCTTTACCTCGAATGTGACCCCCTACGGCGATACCGGCGAGGCCCGGGTTGATGAGGACTTTCCAGTGGCCCCGCGCCATCTCCTCGGTGAGGTGATGGCCGAGGCTGAGCGCAGCATTATGCGCGCCGCCCGCGAGCGGCGCTTCCCCGCGATCATCCTGCGCGTCGCGTCAATCTACGGGCCCGAGCGCGATCCGGTGACGGCTGTGGAGACCGGCCTGGTCACGATCTACGGCGACGGCCGCAATTTCGTGTCCCATATCCACGTGGACGATCTGCTCGCTGTGCTCGAGCGGGTGCCGCTGGAAGGCCAGCCGGGCGCAATCTACAACGTCGGTGATGATGAGCCCCTGCGCCAGATCGATCTCGCCAGCGAGATCCGCCGGCGCCTGGGGATGGTGCCGCCCCGCACCTTCTCGCCCGCCGCCGCCCTGCGCGCTGGCCTTGACCCGAGTATCGTCGGCTCGCTCACCGCCTCCGTCCGGCTCGACAATCGCCGCTTGCGCCACGACCTCGGCCTGAGCCTGCGCTATCCCAGCCTGCGCGCCTGGCTCGATGAGCGCCTCCCCCTCGAGGTGGCGGTGGCCATGGGCGTGTAGACGTTTCGGTGGAGGTGTGGCGCCATGGCGACCGACCCACATCTCCACTCTTCCACTTCTCCACATTCAGCATCGGGGTACCCACGCAAGCCCTCGGGCGCAGGCGGCCCGCCCGCGCCAGCGCCCGAGGGCGCGCTGTCCGCGTTCGCGGGAGCATGGTGTCCTGCCCCCGTACCCTCGGCCCTTCACCGGCGGTACATCTGGTAGACCCGCTGCTACCAGGAGAAGGCCGTTATGCCCGAATACCACCTGCGCCTGAAAGAACTCCCCACCAGCGATCAGCCTCGTGAGCGGCTGGCCGCCCTCGGCGCCAGCGCCCTCAGTGATGCCGAGCTGCTCGCCATTCTGCTGCGCGTGGGGGTGCGTGGCGCCAGCGTGCTGCAACTCGCCCAGATGCTCCTCGCCGAGTACGGCGGCTGGCCCGGGCTGCTCAATGCCGATTACCTCGACCTCTGCCGCCGGCACGGTCTCGGCGTCGCCAAGGCCGCCACGCTCAAAGCGGCCCTTGAAGTCGGACGGCGCATGCTCATCGCCGGCCACGATGAGCGCTTTCAGGTTCGCTCGCCCGCCGATGCCGCTACCCTGCTGATGGTCGAAATGGGGCACCTCGACCAGGAACATCTCCGTACCGTGCTCCTGGACACGAAAAACAAGGTGCAACAGATCGCCACGATCTACATCGGCTCGCTGAACAGCGCCGTGATCCGCGTCGGTGAGGTCTTCAAAAGCGCCATTCGCCACAACAGCGCCGCCCTGATCGTCGCCCACAACCACCCCAGCGGCGACCCTACCCCCTCGCCCGAAGACGTGCTGATTACCCGGCAGATCGTCGAGGCCGGCAGACTCCTGGATGTGGACGTGCTCGACCACCTGGTGATTGGTCGTGGCCGCTACGTCAGTATGCGCGAACGCGGCCTCGGGTTCGCAACCTGAGGCGACCGTGGCCCCGCAGGGGAGGATCGGGGAGGGCGCAGCCCGCCTGCGCCCCCCACCAGCGGGCACAACCGTCACCCCAGCAGCGCAAGTTTGGCCGAGGCCAGCCCAACCACCAGCAAGGCCGCCCCGATGCTCACCGCCCCATCGCCCCAGCGCAGCAGGCGCGGGCGCTCCTCAACCGGCGCCTCGGCGGTCAATAGTTGAACCCCCAGATGCACCATGCCTGCCAGCAACGCCAGGAAGAAGGCCAGGGCCGCAACCGCGTTGCTATTCAGCGCTGCCCGCACTGCGGTCTCCGGCGCGCTCAGATGGGGCGCCAGTGATACCACCAGCATGCCGATAAGCCCCAGGCTCAGGTTGAAGCTCACCCGTTGCCACGTCAGTCGCTTCCCGATCAGGCTCGCTGCCCCGATCAGCAACCCGCACACCAGATACCCTGTCAGTTCTAGCATGGCTCCACACCCTTTTCGGTTACGACTGATAGGAAATTGGGGAAACCGGGTTTCCCCATCCCCCTCCCTGCGGGGAGGGTTTGGAAGGGCAGAGCCCTCCCAGGAAGAAAAATATGTTCATCGGATATGAGTATTGGGGAAACCAGGTTTCCCCGCGCCCCTCCTCACCGGGAGGGTCTGGCCCTTCAAAGGGTGTCACGAGACCATCGCATTCACGGCATACGAGGATCATGGCGCTCGTGCTCGCGCGGCTGATGGATTGGCGCACCTCCCTGGAAGAGTCAGACACATCCTTTCACATTCGCTTATTCGTTTCCCATTCGTTGGCACAGTGGAGGCGTGTTGCCGCATCAGGAAGCCCATCCCAGCGCAGGTGAAACCCTTTGGAGGGTCTGACACCCCATCGTAC
>JBDNDG010000446.1:0-3541 GCA_046719255.1 Chloroflexaceae bacterium | reverse complement strand
ACGCTGGTTCCCCGCGCCCCTCCCTGCGGGGAGGCCACCAGGCACCTTGTCCCGCCGGGGGGAGGCTGGGAGGGGGGCCGAACGCTGGTTCCCCGCGCCCCTCCCTGTGGGGAGGGCATAGGAGGGCGCTGCCCTCCCAGGAAACAACCCATCGTATCGTAGCGAAGGTGGGGAATCTGGAGCAAGACGCAACTACTGGCTGCCGGAGGGATAACCAGATTTCCCCTCTGGCAGCCAGCCTGGTGGCGAGCGGCACACCGTCAAACGTGCTTCAGTTCGCGCTCGGCCTCGGCGATCAGCGCCGCCTCCTCCTCAGGCGCCTGGGCCACAAGGCGCTTGCGGCTGTAGAAGAAGTAGTAAGCCACCATCACGGCCATAAAGATCGCCGTCCCAATCACGCCGGGCCGGTTATCCTCGATCGCCATGGTGGCGAAGAGAGAAAGCACGGCCAGGACCGTACCAACCACCGCCCCTGGCACCCCGAGGGGGCTCTTGTAGGGGCGATGCAGGTTAGGACGGGTAATCGCCAGCTTGATGTACGAGAGCATGACCAGCGCGTAGGAGATCACCGCGCCGAAGACGCTCATGGTCAACAGGGCCGCGCCGACACTGCTGCCGCTGCCGAGGAGGTCAATCAGCAAAGCCAGCACCAGACCGACCACGCCGCCGAGGATCAGCGCCCGGGCCGGGGTATGGCGCGCGCCGGTAACAGAAATCCAGCGTGGGATATAGCCGGCGCGGGAGAGGGAGAAGAGCACTCGCCCGTAGGCATAGATGATGGTATGGAAGCTCGCCACCAGACCCGTGAGGGCCACCAGGGTCAACACGATTGTCGTGGCGCCGGAGCCAAAGATGGCACGGAAGCCGATCTCCAGCGGCGCCGCCGACTCGCCGACTTCGGCCGCGCCGCCACCCACGCCAGAGTTGAGCACCAGGGTCAGCAGCGAGAGCACCAGCAGCGTGAGCAGGCCCCAGATCAGCGCTCTGGGAATGTCGCGCACCACATCGTGGCTCTCCTCCGCAGCCAGCGGGAGTTGCTCGATCGCCAGGTAGAACCAGATGGCGAAGGGGAGGGCCGCGAACACCCCGTACCAGCCAGAGGGAAGGAAGGCGCTGTTCCCCGGTGCAGGCTCAATGTTGAACACCCGATCCCAGCTAAACGCCCCTGACGCAACCGCGCCGATGTAGAACACTACCAGCGTGCCGATCGCCAGCAGGGTGACGATCAGGCCGACGCGCAGCGTGAGGGCCGTGCCGAGCACGTTGATGCCGACGAAGACGGCATAGAACACCACCCACCAGACGTAGAGCGGCACGAAGGAGAAAATGGTCTGCATGTAGGCCGCGATGGAGGTGACAATCACGGCAGGAGTGACAACGTACTCGATGATGTCAGCTACACCGTTCACGAACCCGAGCGTCGGCCCAAAAGCATTGCGAGTGAACGAGTAGAAACCGCCGGCGTGGGGCAGGGCTGCGGAGAGTTCAGCGATCGAGTAGACCATGCACAGGTACATCACCGCCACGACGAAGGTGGCGAGCAACAGACCACCAAAGCCCCCCGCCGATAGTCCGTAGTTCCAGCCGAAGAAATCGCCGGAGATCACCGCGCCGACGCCCAGGGCCCACAGCAGCACCCAGCCGGCGCTCTTGCGCAGGCGGCGCTGAGCCAGATATTCCGCGCCCACCTGCTCGTAGGTAACTCCCCCAACATCGACCTGTGCCTTTCCGCCGAGCGCCTGCGGATTCTCAGCCATAACCGGACTCCTCCTAACCATGCCATGTTCAGACCAGGGTCAACGCACATACCTGGACTAACCCACGGCTCTGACGCGCGACACACTGATCGGCGTCTGACCGCACGTCAGCCACAGGCTGAAGGCGACACTGCAAAGCTGCCGCGCGCATGAACGGCAGCGCATCCAGGCAGCATGCGACCGGGGCAAAGCCATGCCCATCCGCTGCATTGAAGGAGTCGCGGTCGCTCGTCACACATGCTGGGGAAAGTGTGCTAACTGTACCGGATCGGGAACCACTTGTCAAGCCACCTCCTGGGAGCGTCCCCGGGGTGAATGCAACGTCGGAAAGCGAACGCATCCTGAGTAGGCCGAAGCCTGTCCCGCGCGTCGCGAAGGGCGAAGCGCAGGCCGTAGCGAAGGGGCATTCGCACCCTTCGCTACGTGCTGCACGCTCCTCAGAGTGCGAAAACCAGAACGTTGCATTCGCCCTCCTGGGAGCGCGGGCAGCGTGCCCGCAAACGCTGACACGGGCGGTACGCCCGCGCTCCCGGGCTTGCGTGGTTACTCCAACGCTGAACCCATAGCTTATCCACGCTTGCGCCGCACGAGGATGCGGTAGCAGAAGAGGAAGAGCACGCTGCCGCCGCTGGCCCAGTAAAGTCCCTGGATCCAGAGATTTACGCTGTCGGTGCCGCTGAAGATGCCGTGAAGTAGCGCCAGGGCGAACAGCGCGAAGCTCAGGAAGTGAATGAGCCGCCACATGCTGCGCCCCATCCACGACTTGACGTAGAAGCTGAGACCGACCAGGGCCAGCAGGTACAACCCGACCTGGCCGAGGCCGACCCAGAGGGGTTGGTGGCCGGCGTAGGCAAAGGGAACCAGAATCTGTCGCAGGTCGGCCTGGATGTAGCGATCACCCAGCAGAATGAGGGCGTGGAACAGCGCAAAGGCCAGCCCCAGCAGACTGGTATGCTGGTGGAGATCGAAGGCAACTGGTCCCCCTGGCCAGAGGCGGGCCAGCCGGCTGGTCATCATCAGTCCAGCAAGCATGGAGAGCCAGAGCAAGACGTAGGCGACTATGGCACTGCTGCGGGCCAGGTACCAGTAGGCATGCGGCGCATCGCCCAGCAGCGAGGCGCTCAGGGCCGGCAGCCAGGCAGGCAAGAGAAAGACTGCGCCGAGGGCGCCGGCAACCGCGGCGGCGAGGAGGCTGAGCAAGGCGGGCAGAGAGATGGCCGGGGCCATCGTGTCATAGGACTCCCGGGCCGTCGCGGGGCTGGCCGTGAGCGCGGGTTGCTGCGCCACGGGCGCGTCGGGCGGCGCGGTTTGCTTGGCGGTGCTGGCTGCGCGAATGGCAGCTAGGCGGGCAGCTTTTTCGCTGGTCATCGTAGTTCTTTCCCTCCGTCACTCCACAGGAATGGTTCGAGTGTTTGGGTACGCAGCACGGCGCCGTCGGTGCGGACCAGGAGCCCGGCCAGCCAGGGGCGCGCCCTCAGCCAGGCCAGGCCGGCATCGCTCCCCAGAATGAGCACGGCCTTCGCAGCGATCTCGGCCTCGGCGACCCGTGCGGCCACCACGGTCACGCTGAGCAGGTCGGTCTCGGCGGGCATACCGGTACGCGGGTCAATGATGTGATGACGCTCAGCATTGCCCTGGCGCCAGCGCCGGTAGTCGCGCCCGGAGGTCGCCACGCCGCCGGAGGTGAGCAACAGGACCGTCAGCGGCCAGTCGCCACCGCGGGGGTCCTGCACACCGATCGGCCAGGCTGTGCCGTCGCGGCGCGGGCCGCTCGTGCTCCATCC
>JBDNDG010000445.1:0-3552 GCA_046719255.1 Chloroflexaceae bacterium | reverse complement strand
CCCCCGGCGGGGGGAGGCTGGGAGGGGGGCGGTACGCTCCAAACCCTCCCACGTACGGCCTATTTTCACCTCAGGGGAGACCAGGGCCGCGCGCCGGGGCGTCCCACAGTGATAGAGATGCTGACTGATATAATATGCGGTATGTTGCCCGACCGACTACGCAGCCCCGTCACCAGCATCGTCGCCTACGACCGCGAGAGGGTCAACACGATCATCCGCGACTGGAGCACCCAGCACCTGGCGCAGGAGTTACACGCCGGGCGGTTTGGCAAACAGCTCAACCCGCGCCAGGTTGCCGAGCTTGAGGCATTGCTCACGGCCTGGAGGCAGCGGGCCCTCGGACCGCTCCCGCTGCGTGACGCGCTACTGGTGGATGAGGCCCGGGGGCGGCGCGTCTTCGCGCTGATCTGCGCTGCGCTTGTGGTTCAGCGCGTCCCCGTGCCACCCGACCTGGATGCCGCGCTTCCGACGGACCCGGTTGACCTGGAAGAGCTGCCGGCGGCCCTGGCCGCGGAGCCGGCCCTGAGTGCCCTGGCCGAGGCCGCGGCCCGCGATGGGTTGCGTCTGGCGGTGCAGCGGGCGCCCGAGGCGTTCCCCTACCCCGACAACCTGGAAGCGCTGGTGGCCCCCCCCCCGCGGCCAGCGCGCCCGGCAGAGGAGTTCGAGCAACCCACAGGCTGGCGGCGGAGCAGCGCCATCCTGCTGGCGGCCGGCGGCGTGCTGCTGCTCTCGCTGCCGCTCCTCGGCGGCCAGATCCCCCGGCATTCCGCCGGCCTACCCCTGGCCTTGCTGACCCTGGCGCTCCTGGTAGGCATCCGCGCCGGCTGGGCCGGCTACGCCGGCTCACTCTGCATCTGGCTGGTGGCGAACCTGCCCGGCTTTCGCCACGGCACGGACGTGCAGAGCCTCTGGCCCGCGCTACCCCTGCTCGCCGCCGGGCTGATCCTGCTGAGCGTCGACCGGCGCGTGCGGGCGATGTGGAGGTGGATCAGGCGCCGTCTGCCCTGGCGGCGTTCGGAAACGGGCAAGTAGGCTCAAAGAGCGAAACACCTGCCGCGAGTGAAGAGACCTTTCCGTATGGTGAGCATGCTGTTTCGCGCGAGGCCTGGTTTGAGGCTATACTAAGAGCCGAGGGCCGGTTGGCGCTGAGGGAGGGCTTTCGTGGCCGCTTTTCGAGGCGTCTTTACCGGCAGTTCCACAATTCAACCGCCCGGTGACCCGACAGCAGCGCTCGTCGGGTTGTTGAGTTGGAGCGTGCGTCCGTTCGGAACATCCTTGCAGTGCGGAGGGAGGTAGCACAATGACGTGCCGAGAACGACTTGAAGCCTACCTGCAGGCCCAGGGGGTGCAGTACCGGGTCTACGAGCACCCGGCTGCCTACACTGCCCAGGCGGTAGCGGAGCGGGAGCACATCCCGAACAAGCTCCTGGCCAAGGTGGTGATCGTGGTCGCCGACGGGGAGTTGACCATGCTGGTGCTGCCCACGTCTCGCCGGGTTGACCTGGCCAGGGTCAGGGAGTTGCTCGATGCCCGTGAAGTGCGCCTGGCGACCGAGACGGAGATGGCGATGGCGTTTCCCGACTGCGAAGTCGGCGCTACCCCACCCTTCAACGCCGGGTACAATATCCCGCTCGTCGTCGATCGCTCGCTGGCCGAAGAGCCGGTGATCTTCTTCCAGGCCGGCAGTCACAGTGTGGCCATGAGCATGACCTTCGCCGACTATGCGCGACTGGTGCAACCGCGGCTGGCGGAGTTCGCCGCTGAGCCGCGCCGGCTGGCGACGGCTCGCGAAGATATTCACGAACCGGGTGGCTGGTAGGATAGGCAGCCGAAGGAGCATCGCATGGAATTGCATGTCGTGCCCATAACCAGGCCTGACGACCTGAACATCATCCTCGGGCAAACCCACTTTATCAAGTCGGTTGAGGACCTGCACGAGGCGCTGGTCACTGCGGTGCCTGGCATACGCTTTGGCCTGGCCTTCTGCGAGGCCTCGGGGGCGCGACTGGTGCGCTGGAGCGGCACCGATGAGGGGCTGATTGACCTGGCGCGCACCAACGCTCTGGCGCTTGGGGCCGGTCACAGTTTCCTGATAGTCCTTGGCGCAGGCTATTATCCGATCAACGTGTTGAACGCGATCAAACTGGTGCCGGAGGTGTGCCGGATCTTCTGCGCCACGGCTAACCCGGTCGAGGTGGTGATTGCCGAGACGGCGGCGGGCCGGGGCATTCTGGGCGTGATTGACGGCGCCTCGCCGCTGGGGGTTGAAGACGAAGCGGGCATCGCCTGGCGCAAGGGCCTGCTGCGGACGATTGGCTATAAAGTGTAAGGCCATAGCTCGGCACTGGCCCTTCCAAGCGGGGTGGCACGCCCGCCGCGCCGGGAGGGTTAACGTGAACACAGGTGGGAAACCCGGTTTCTCTACGCCCCTCTCTGAGGCGAGCATACAGGGCAACCGGGTTTCCCCATCCCCCTGCCTGGGGGGAGGGTTGGGGAGGGGGAATCCGGGGTCCTCGAGACTCCTGCCCACCGGGGTGGCACGCGACCGCGCCTGCGTGCCTTCTTGAGAATCCACGAGGCCGAGCAATCTTTCCGTTCCCCTTGATGGGGTTCGTTCCGATCCACTCGGCCCCGGTATTGAACGGGAAACGTTCCGTTTTCCTCTTTGCAGAGGCCTCGTACTGGTTTACCCGTTCAATCCAATGTTTTAGTATCTTTTATTGTAGCATCATTACGGGTAGCAACAACGTGTGACAGCGCAACCTCGGGTTGTGGTTTGACAACCGCGTCCATACTCGAAGGGGGGGGCGGGTTGGCGCAGCCCCCTCAGGAGCCTCGTAATCATCTTTGACGGAAACGCAAAGGGTTTGAGAAGGCCAGGCCTTCCCAAACCCTCTGGAATGCAGCGCGAAACGAGCGCTATTTGTCGCCACAGCCCATCAGGGCTTTCTGCTCGGTGGCAGTGCTCGCGCCGGTCTGCCGGTCGGCGATCAGCTTTGCAGCGGTCGCCTCGGCAGTGTCACGGGCCATACCTACCAGGCTCACCAGGTTGCCCTCGGAAACCAGCACGGGCGCCGAAGCCGGCTGGACGGGCTGCAGCTGCGGCGCCGCAACGCCGTTGGGCAGGACCAACACATTGCCCGCTGCCGGCTGCGCCAGTGTGCCACCCGCCGGGGCGGGGCTGAACGCCAGCGCGGCAACAATTGCGAACGCCACGACGGCGACCGCACCACTCACCACCAGACCCTTCCAGAGCATGCGGAACCTCCTTGTACGGATACCGATAGCCGGGAGCTACGCCTGAAGCCGTCGCCAGCCGTAGCCGTGGAGAGGATGTTGGTTTGCCAATGGGATACACAGCTATTGTACTCCTTTTGCAAACATTTAGCAAGGAAAAATATCCCGACTCCGGGGCTTTTGCAACGTCGTTGGAGCAAGCCTTGAACGCCGGCTTTCTGGGGGTGAGGGCCAACCAGTGCCTCACCAAGCCATAACGCCCGTCGGCACCCATACGTTCTGTCCGCCCCTGAACGCTTAGTGGGGAGGGGGCCG
>JBDNDG010000444.1:0-3568 GCA_046719255.1 Chloroflexaceae bacterium | reverse complement strand
CGGCGCGCCCGAGGCGCCGCCGTCCGGGAGCGCTGCGGGCGGCCCCGACGCCCCTGCCGACAGCGCTGCCGCCACTGCCTCCCCCCGCGCCGACGGGGTTGCCTCCGTGGCCCCGACCGCCGTGACCGCCCTCCCCGGCACACCGGCTGCCGGCCCTGCCAGCGGCGGCCTGCCCGACGAGGCCTGGGGGCGCCGGGGCCCCGGCGCTGGCGCGCAGACGGGGGCAGGCGTGGCCCCTGCTTCGCCCACCGGCCCTGGCGACGAGATCGTCGTGCGTCTGCCAACACCCGGCCCGGCGCCCTCGGGCGCGCCCCCCCCCGCCGCCCCCGCCCCCCCCCGCCCCGCCCCCACCCTCCCGCCTCCCGGCGGCACCACCGTGGCCCCGACCCCACTGCCAACCGTCGCCCCGCCCCGCGATGGCCCCGGCGGCCTGCCCTATCCGCTCACCCTCACCCGGCTCAACTTCGGCGTTGTCGGCCACCTGTACTACACCGACCGCGCGACGGCCCTGCGCAAGGCGCGCGAGGCTGGCTTCACCTGGTTTCGCCAGCAGATCCACTGGCGGGATATCGAAGACGCCAGCGGGGCCTACTTCTGGGGTGAACTCGACAACATCGTTGCCGATGTACACGCCGCCGGCCTGCTGTTGATGATCAACATCACCCGTTCCCCCGCCTGGTACACCGCCAACGGCTCCGATGGTCTGCCGCAGGACCCCGCGGCGCTGGCCCGCTTCGCCGGCGCCCTGGCCCAGCGTTACAGCGGTCGCGTGCATGCCATTCTGATCTGGAACGAGCAAAACCTGGCCTATGAAAATGGCGGCAGCATCGGCCCCAATGACCCCGGTCATTTCGTCGAGATAATGGCCGCCGCCTACACCGCCATCAAGGCCGCCGATCCGCGCATCATCGTCGTGGCCGGCGCGCCGGCCTCCACCGCCACCAACGACCCTGGCATCGCGATGGACACCCTCTCCTACCTGCGCGCGATGTACCGTTACAACGGCGGCATGATCCGCGACTACTTTGATATCCAGGCGCTCCACCCCGGAGGCTCGGCCAATCCGCCCGAGACGCTCTATCCCGACAACCCCGGTTCTGCCCGGGGTTGGACGGACGACCCTTCGTTCTATTTCCGGCATGTGGAGAACCAGCGCCGCGTGATGGAGGAGGCCGGGCTTGGCAATCACCAGGTCTGGATCACCGAGTATGGCTGGGCCACTCCGAACAACACCCCGGGCTACGAGTTTGGCAACCAGATCAGCTTCGAGCTTCAGCGTGACTATATCGTCGGCGCGATCTGGTACACCTTCAACAACTATCCCTGGGTCAGCAATATGTTCCTCTGGAACCTGAACTTCACCGTCGTGCAACGGGAAAACGGGCGTGACCCCGCGCACGAACAGGGGTCATTCAGCATCGTCAATGCCGACTGGTCGCCACGTCCCGCCTTCTGGGGCATCCAGGAGGCAATCGCCCGGATAAACGGCATGCAGCCATAAAACGGCACGTAGTGTAGAGACGCAGTGCCGCTGCGTCTCTACGCCCTCCCGGTGCGGGGGCACGGGCCGGCGCCCGATTACCGGCTGCCCCGCCTGGCAGAATTCACTGCCAACAGAAGATGTCTTGCCCCTACCGCGCTCCTGTCCCCCGTCCTGCGACCAGGACATGCCAGACCACACCGGGGCGGCCCCCGTCGGCCTCGGCGGTTTGCCACCAGACTTGCAGGCCATGGCGCCCACACGCAATGGCCAGGTCCTCTGCGGCGAGGGGGGTGTACAGACGGCCATCAGGCTCGCGGGGATCGTCGGTTTCGCTGGCGCGGTAGGTGATCAGCAGGCGCCCTCCCGGGGCGACGATGCGGCACAGTGCCGCCAGCGCCGCCTCGATGGCCTCGGCCGGCAGGTGCATCAGCACCGCGCTGCACAGCACATTGGTAAAAGCCCCGTCAGGGATTGTCTCCAGGCCAGGGAGCGCGGCCCAACGCAGATCGAGGGTTGGATAGGCTGCCCGCGCCTCGGCCAGCATGCCTGGCGAGGCGTCGTAGCCGATAGCCGGGAAGCCATGGGCCACGAGCCAGGCCGTATCGCGGCCACTGCCGCAGCCGATGTCGGCAGCAGGCGCGCCTGGAACAAAGACGCGCTCGATCAATCGGTAGAGCGCCGCGGGCGTCTTGGCCCGTTGCGTTGCGGCATACGCTGCCGCCTGTGCATCGTAGGCAGCTAAGGTCTGAGGATCCATCATTTCTGCCCCTGCTCAAAGAGATCCCATCCCTGCACCAGCAGGCCGGGTTGCGCCAGCGCGAGCCAGATGAGCAACAGCACCATCCCCCAGCGAAACGCGCCGATCCAGAACGGGGCCGCGGCACGCGCGCGCGCCACCTCGCTCTGCAGATCGCCGACCACCTCCTGATACTGGCGCACGACCCCGCGGGCCTTGCCGATGCTGCCGCTCAGCGTCTCCAGCCCGCTGGCCACCTCGGCAAGGTCACCGGCAATCTCGTCGGCACTGCTCCGGGCCGTACCGATCCCGTCGGCGATCTCGGTGAGCGCCGGCGGCACATCGTCCAGGCTCTCGGCCACGCGATCAATGGCGACGTTCAGCGGCACTTCAGGATCGTAGGGCATGCCGAACACACTCAACGGGCGCAGCACCGCGTCAACCACCCTGGCCGTCTCCGATGCGCTGTTGAGGGCCTGGCGCGTCGAGGCGATCGTCGCCGGCAGCCGTGTGCCGATCAACGTCTCGAGGGACGCCAGGCTGGGCCGGGTGTCCGAAACCGCCTGCGAGGCCCCGGCGACCACGACGCTCAGGGTGCCCACCATACGCTCCGCCTCCACCAGCGATGCTTCGGCGATGGTCAACCCTTCGCTGGTAGTGTTCAGCGCCCGCTCCAGTGTGTCGAGTTGCTGCCGCAGGCTCGATTGCAGCGCCGCGCCAGCGTAGCTCACACCGATGATCCCCACCACGCTGATCAACAGCCCCAGGGAGGCGCTGACCATCAGCAGCGCGCCGGCGATACGGCGCTGGCGCGGGCCGGGTCGTAGCTGTTTCATCGAACCTCGCTATAACCTGCGCGCACCCTTACTACATACCTCCAGAATTATCCACAAACGTGTGTGGATAACTGTGGATAACTCTGGCGACCGCCCATCTCTACCCCACCCGCGCCACCGGCACAGTGGAGGCCGCCGAATGACCATCATCATCCGGGCAGCCTGCCGGGGTGCGCGCTTGCTCCAGGGCTTTCCAATACGCGAGGTGTGGAGAAGGCTACCGCAACGGGCCGGGACGTGGATTTCGATTGTATCACACCGGTATGACCTTCAGGCATTGCCCGGCGCAGCCGCAAGGGCGCCTGAGGAGAACGTATGGGGAAACCCGCTTTCCCCACACCCCTGCCTGAAGGCCGGGCGTGGGAAGACGCAGCCCTCCCGGGAAAACATCTCGCAGGCTTCACCCGGACGAGCGGCAACCTGGCGCGGGTGAATGATCTGTCATTTACCAGCCTGGAGCCTGTAAGCGAATTGTTTTCTGGCACTGTTAGAGTCCTTCTGGGTCATACCCGC
>JBDNDG010000443.1:0-3569 GCA_046719255.1 Chloroflexaceae bacterium | reverse complement strand
GTATTTGCAAGGTATTGGTTCTGGCGTTGAAATGCGCTGGTTCGCTCTCACCCGCGTCCCCTCTCCCACGCGCGGGAGAGCCTGCGCTGAGCCTCTCGAAACGGGGAGACCAGAGCCGTGCGCGGGGGCGTCTCGATACGGCAGAAGCCACTCTGGCTCGGATGTTCTGTCTGCCCCTAAACGTGGGAGAGGGGGGTATATGGTTGGCGGTGCGCCAGCTCCGCTGGCCAACGCCAGATTCTCCCCCCTCGCCGTGCCTCACGTGCGCAGGAGGACCATCAGATCGGTCGCCGTCGGCACCCGGATCTCGACCGCGTTCTGGCTCAGGTGGAAGACCTGGGCGTAGGTGATCTGATCCTCGGACCGCATCTGCTGGGCCAGGGCAGGGATCATGGCGGGCCGGATGGCGAGCCGCAGGTCGGTCCACTGGCCGCCCTTCATCAGGTCGCCCACCGTCTGATCCCTGTCGATCCAGGCCTGGACGTAGGGCGAGACGGCGTAGTTCTCACGATTGAACTGGTCTTGCTCATCGCCGGGATCGAACATCTTGCCGAAGAGATCGTTCACCAGGTCGTCGAACTTCTGGGTCAGGGCTGGGGTGAGGTGGAACTGCTGGAGCAGCAGGGCCAGGTCGTCGCCGTAGTAGAAGCGATCGCGTGACTCGGTGAAGAGCAACTCGGCGACGGGGTCGCGCTTGCTGGCGTAGTAGATCAGGAACTTGACGTTCTTCATCCCGGCGACCACCTCAGGCAACTCGTTGTTTGGCCCGGGCCGGAAGAGCGGCTGGAGCTCGTAGAGATCGACGAGCGGATAGCGGCAGAGGTTGTGCTCGATGACACAGGGCTCGATCACGGGCGGGCCGCCCCCGGGCGGCACGACCTGGCGGTTGAGTTGCTTGAAGTAGCGGCGGTACTGGCCGGCGGCGCCAGGGTCGTCGCGGCGGACGTAGCGCTTATCGAGGTTCTCGGTCCACTCGTCGGGGGTCTGGCCGCCGAAGCGGGTGGCGTCGACATTGGCGATCATCTCGCGCAGCTCGGCGTCACGCTGGTTGTCGGCGGCGGCGTTGGCGGCCAGGTCCCTGCGCACAGCGACCTGCATGTCGTTCCAGTCCTCGGCGGTGATCAGGTCGCCGGGGTTGTGGGGGATGTACGGGGTGATGGGCTGCGTGTCACTCATCGGGTTGCTCCTTGTTGAGGCGGGGGCGACAGCTTGCGCGCCGCCGCTACGACCGGGTGACGATGCCCAGGACGCCGGCCGCGCGAGCCCGGGTGACCTGGGTCTGGACTTTGCTGCGGGCGTTTTCGAACACAGCGCGGCCGGTATAGCTGATGGTGATGTCGAAGCCGCCGGGGGTGCGCGATTCGGGCGCGCTGACGATGATGGCGTTGCCCCAGGCGCCCGGTTCGTGGGCGCGCAGCTCAACCGCCCCCAGCACGCCGTCTTGCACGAGGAAGGCGCGGGCGCTGGCCGCGGGGCCACCGCCGACCAGGGGGCGCGGCAGGTTGAAGGGCACGCGGTAGATCGGGATGCCGTCGTAGGTCGGGAACTCGCCGCCGCTGACGATCGCTTCGGGTGGGATCAGGGTGACGCGCGCGCGGACGATGTTCGGCCTGGCGCTGATCTGTTCGTCGAGGGCCTGCGGATCCTCGGGCAGGTCAAAGATCGCGTTCTCATAGACGATGTTGGGCGTGATCTGCTCCTCGGGGCGCGGGGTGAAGCCGGGCGAGGCGCTGCCGACCACCCGAGCGGCGAAGCGCGCCTGGTTGAAGCGCCCGCCAAACTGCGGCGGCAGGTCAGCCGGCAACTCCAGCTCGAAGCGCCCGGCCTCGTGGACCTGGTAGACGAAGACGGAGCTGGCCTGGGGGCGCGCCGCGGCGCTACGTGAGCCAAAGATCGTGTGGTAGAGGGGGTCCTCGGCCTGGTTGCGGGCGTAGCGGCTCTGGTTGAAGATACCCGGCGCATGGCATAGCTCGCCGCCAGCGAAGTGGGCCGGCACGACCAGCAGGGGCGGCTGGCGCCCACGTCGGCGGCGGCGCCCGTAGAAGGCCGCGTTGAAGCGGTCGCCGTAGCAGTCGGTGTACTGCCAGCGGGAGGCGCCCATCGGCAAGCTGAGCACGGCTGCGATGATGCGTGCCCGCTCGGTGACCGGCAGCTCAGCCCAGGGTGGGCTGACGGGCTGGCCCGGCAGGCGGGCCTCGATCCGCTCGACCAGGTCGAGCGGTGGGCGCCCGGGGGCGGTCGCGGTCGCGTGCACGACTCCCTCCTCATCGACAGACAGCCGCAGGGTGAAGCCGGCCGGGATCACGGCGTTGAGCCAGAGGGCCGCGCCGCTACCGCTGATCAGCCGCGGGCGGTCGACCCCACTGAGGCTGGTCAGTTCCCAGCTGAAGGGCTCGGCGCGCACACTGGGGTTGAAGACCTCCCAGCTGGTTCCGTGGCGCAGGTCCTGGGCCGGGCTGCGGCGGGGCTCCGGCGGCGTGGTGAACTCGAAGAGGGTGAAGGCGCGCTCGGCGAGGAGCTCAACGCGCTGCGCGGCGCGCAGCAGCAGCCTGCCCGCGGCGTCGAGGCTGGCCAGGCCGGGGAAGACAGCGTTGATGCGGGCCAGCACCTCATCGCTGAAGGTGCGTGCCGCGATCTCACCGGCACAGTCGATCGTACGCGGCTTGCCGCCGTCGACCTGGAGGGTGATGCGCGCCCGCTGGCTCAGGTCGACCGGGCGGGTGAGGGCGACCGTACCCTGGAGCTCGGCGGGGAGGCCGGCTTTGCCGAGCGCAGTGGGCGGCGCGTCGCCCAGCAACCGGGCGCGCGCGTCGGCGGCATAGGAGACGCGCAGCGCCACCATGCTGCCGGCGCCCTGGCTGGGCGAGATGATCACCAGTCGGCCATCGACCTGGCTCACGATCCCGGGCTTGCGCCGCTCAATGCGCCGGATCAGGTCGGCCAGACTGGTGGGTCCGGCATCGGCTTCGGCGCAGTCGATGTCGGCGATCAGCTCGCCATCGACCTCCAGGCTCAGGTGGCGGCGCCGGCCGAGCTGCACGCCCGCGCTCAGGTCGACTGTTCCGACCAGGCGGGCGCGGGTTGCATCCTGGCCCTGGTAGCTGCGCGGCGCACTGAGGCCGAAGACCAGCGCGGTGGCGTCGTTGAGCCCGGCCGGTTCGATCGTCACGCGGCTGGCGCTGCCCGTGGTCTGCGAGCTGATGCTGATGCGCCGCCCGTCGTGGCTGGCGAAGGCGCCGCCGAGCGCGCTGTTGATCGCCGTCACCAGCTGGGGTGGGCTGAGGATCGGCGGCGCGTCGGGCGCCAGGCCCACGCGCAGGTCGATCTCGCGCAGCGGGCGGTCGTCCACCCCGATGCGCAGCAGGTAGTGCTGGCTGATATCGAGGCCACGGGCCAGGTCGCCCATGCCGACGAAGACTACTCGCTCGGCGGAGCGCCCTTGCGCAACGCTGTCAGGGGGCAGACCCATGAGCAGCATCCCGGCGTCGCTGGCGCTGCTCACCCCCAGGGCCACGCGCCCGGCCGGTCCCTCGACGACCGAGGTCAGCGCCAGGCGCCCGTCGCGGCTG
>JBDNDG010000442.1:0-3629 GCA_046719255.1 Chloroflexaceae bacterium | reverse complement strand
TCGTGGCTGGTGGAGCACATTGGCGCAACCACGGGGTTCCCCTTCGGGAGTTACAGTTACACTGACGTACTTCAGCCGCAGATTTTTGGAGTTGTGCCGCTTGCCATCCCCTTTGCCTGGCTCCTGATTGTGACGGCCGCCATAGGGGTCGCCGAATTGTTTCTTGACCGCGAAAGCCGCGCGCCGCAGGCGGAGGTGCGGGTTCGACCTGCCCGCGTGCTGATTGCCACTGCCTTTGCCCTGCTCCTCGATGTGACCATTGAACCCTTCGCGGTACACATCAACCACTACTGGGTGTGGAGCGATAGCGACCCGAGCGCATACTACGGGATTCCGGCCTCGAACTTTGTGGCCTGGTGGTTCACCAGTTTGCTCTTGAGCTGGGTGCTGGCACTGCATCGGACAGGCGCCGTTCGCGCTGCGCGCTTCGGGCCGCGCCGGTCCGGCGTGTTGTTCTGGCCCTGGTTGCCTTTGACGCTCTACCTGACGAACCTGACGATGTTCGTCGTGGTCAACCTGGCGCGTGGTCAGGCAATCGCGGCAGTGATCGGCAGTCTGATCTTTCTGGTCATTGCCGGGCGCATTGGTGTTCCGCTGCTGGTGCGGCGTTTGCGTGCCCGTACCGAGCACGAGCAGAGTGTGCCGTAGCGATCCCCACCGGCATAGAACGAGCCGTAACTGCGCCACGGTCAGCGCTCCTCACGCCGAGAAGGTCGGGGAGGGCACGGCCCTCCCCGGCTTTCCCTCGTGGTTGCCGCGCCCGGTCAACCGTTAGCACCGCGAAGCTCGTTTCGGCAACAGACGCAAAAAGCCATCGAACAGTTCATCGATCCCGCGGCGTCCCCGCAGCAGTGGCTGAAACCGTTCGTAGCGCAGGGCCAGCACATCGTCGCGCAGGGCGTCGCAGGCCGTGGTGAGCCGGCTGGTAATGTCGGCCAGGGTGCCCTCGATGTCCTGGGGGTTTACCGCGCGGTGTTGCGGCCCGATCCGGATAAACGCCTCGGGAAACTGTCGGCCGAGCAGTTCATAGCGCAGCGCCACCGGGCAGAGGTTGACGTTGCCCACCTGTGCGACGATCCGTGCGATGCCGGGATAGGTGACCAGGGGCCGACGATCGTTGGGCACGATTTTGCCCTGGGGGAAGATGAACAACAGCCGGGGCCGCTGACCGCCCTGCAGGAGCGCCGCGGCGTAAGCCTGGGAACGCCAGGCATCCTCCGGGTCGTCGCGGTTGACGCTAAAGGCCCCTGACCAGCTAAAGAAACGGTAGCGGCGCAGTTGCTTTTCCTCCATCAGCAGGTGGGCGTCGAAGCGCCCGCGCAGCACTACCCGGTGAATGACGTACATCAGGTAACCATCCCACCAGGAGCTGTGGTTCAGGTAGAGGATCAGCGGACCGTTGCGAGGGTGCGGCAGCGGGCCGTGGCTCTGGAGCCAGACCCGGTCGAAGTAGCGCCAGAGCGACCAGCGGGCGAAGCACCGGTACAGGAGTTCGTCGAGGAAGGGGTTCTTGGCGGCGGGGATTGCCGGCCGTGGTTGGTCGCGCGCGAGGAGGGTGGAAGAACCACTGGTCCCTCGCCGCGCACCGGTCTTCGTGTTCGGGTCATGACCCATGGTATGTCTACCTGCGAATAGCGGAGAACCCAGGATTGCCCGGGGCCTGCGCTCCTCCCCATTCTGCGCGATGGAGTCGCATTGGTTCAATTCCGCGCTTCCACCGCGCAACGGCTCTGCAAAGCCCGGCGTGGAGGTACGGAGCTACCCATGAGAGCCGGACAACGCGGTGTCTCCAGTTCCATCCGCTATCAAATCAGGGCGTGGGGATGGGCGAAGTGGGCGCGACTGAAGGCGATGCGGGCCAGTTGCACCGCTTCGGCCAGCAGGTCTTCCAGGTCGGTACCGGCGCCAGCGTAGATTTCGCCAATGTTCTCGGCGTCAACCACTTCGAGGGCATGGCGCACCGGCCAGAGACCATCGGTGGGTCCATCGGCAACGGCGACGAGGGCCACAAAGCGCCGCCGTGAGGGCGGCGGGGCCGCGGCGAGGGCGTCGAACAGGCCGCGCAGCCGTGGCGGCAGATTGCCGCCGGGCAGGGGCGTGACCACCAGGAGCACCTCGGCGTCAGCAATGTCGCTGAGCAGCGGCTCCATCAGCGGATCGTCGAACGAAGGAGCGCCGGGGCTGATCAGCACCTCACCCAGATAGGCGGCGCGCTTGACGGGAGGCAGGGCGGCGAGCATCGCGTCGAGGCAGATGCGGGCCGGGCCACCGTCGTTGGCACTGCCGCAAATGCCCAGGGTGAACAGATAGCCGTCGTGCATACAGGTTCAGGTTTGCGGCTTCGCCGCGTACTACGTGAATGAAAGCGAAGCGACAAACGGCGCAAAATAGGCTTCGATGGCGGCGCGGGCGGCCTGGGGGCTGGTAGACTGGTGCACGGCGACCCGCAGGTGCGATGCGTTGGGCAGGCCAACCACAAACTGCCCGATCAGTTGCTTGATCTTGTTGAGGGCGAGGCGGGCGGGTAGTTCGGCTTCACACAGATCCATGTACGTGAGCAGGAACTCCATTTTATCGGCGGGGCCGGGCTGGAACACCGGCTCGCCGCGGCGGAGCCGGGCGATCTGCAGAAAAATCCAGGGGTTCTCCATCGCGGCGCGCCCGATCATCACGCCATCAGCGCCGCTGTCGCGCAGACGCAGCAGGGCGTCTTCGGCGGTCTTCACGTCGCCGCTGCCGATCACTGGAATACGCACGGCGCGCTTGACCGCAGCCACGCGGCTCCAGTCGGCGTGCCCCTTGTAGCCCTGCTCGCGGGTACGCGGGTGCAGCGCGATCGCCGCCACTCCGGCGTCCTCGGCGATCTTCGCGGTCTCGATAAAGTTCAGGCTCTGCTCATCCCAGCCGGCACGGAACTTGAGCGTCACCGGGATCTGCACGGCAGCCCTGACCGCCTTGAGCAGCCGGTGCATCTTCGGCAGGTCGCGCAGGAGCGAGGCGCCGTGGCCCCCACCGGTGACCTTTGGGGAGGGGCAGCCGCAGTTGATGTCGAGGATGTCGGCGCCCAGTTGCTCGACCGTGCGCGCCGCGGTTGCAACCAGGTCAGGATCGTTGCCCGAGAGTTGCATCGTTAGCGGGCGCTCCTCGGGCAGATAGTCGAGCAGGTGGTGGTGCTTGAGTGCCCTGGGGCTGACGCTGGCGGCGTTGGTCATCTCGGTGCTGACCAGGCCACACCCGCCGAGCCGGAGGATCATGCGCCGGAAGATGCTGTCGGTTACGCCCGCCATTGGCGCCAGGGTGATGTTGGGGCAAATACGGATATGGTTGACGTAATATTCGACTGGCAGCGCAGCGATTTCGGTGCGGGTTAGCATAAGGAGCAGTCAGTAACAGTATATCTGGATGGGATTATACCATACGCGCTCCGCAAAAAACGCTACCCCTGAGAGGGTGCGCTGGTTTCAAAGGGTTTCACCTGCGCTGGGATGGGCTTCGTGATGCGCCAATACGCCTCTATGCCAACGAATGGGAAACGAATAAACGAATGTTACAGGCATGCCTGACTCTTCCAGGGAGATGCGCCAGCCCGGCAGCCACGCGAGCACGGGCGCTATGATCCGCGCAGCGCT
>JBDNDG010000441.1:0-3634 GCA_046719255.1 Chloroflexaceae bacterium | reverse complement strand
GGTGATGTACGACGCCCTGGCGCCCGACACAGGCCTGACGCCCGATGGCGAAGTGCATATGCGCGCGGACTGGGCGACCTTCGCTCTACTGCCCTACGCCCCCGGCCATGCCCGTGTGCTGACCGACATCTACGCCGGTGATCAACCCTGGAGCCATTGCCCGCGCGCCTTCCTCCGCCGTATGATTGCCGCTGCCGCCGCGCGCGATCTGAGCGTGTTTGCGGCCTTCGAGAACGAGTTCTCCTTGCTGCGCCCAACCCCCGACGGCCCCGTGCCACTCGACACCACCGTGTTCTGCCAGACTGCGGCCCTCGATGGGGCTGCGGAGGTGATCGACACGATGACAGCGGCGCTGGAGGCCCAGGGCCTGCTGGTGGAGATGACCTACGCCGAATCGGGGCCGGGGCAATTTGAACTGCCGGTGCGCTATGCCGATGCCCTCCGCGCCGCCGATCAGCAGATCGTCTTCCGCGAGACGGTCAGGGCCTGCGCGGCGCGGCACGGCCTCCTCGCCTCCTTCGTGCCCAAGATCTACCCTGACAAGGCCGGTAACGGTGCCCACCTGCATCTCAGCCTGGCGCGCCAGGGCGCGAGCATCGTCACCGAACCGGGCCAACCCCGCGCCCTCTCGGTGCCTATGCGCGCCTTTATGGCCGGCATTCTTGAGCACCTGCCGGCCCTGATGGCCCTGACAACCCCTTCCACCAACAGTTTCAAGCGCATTCGTCCGCGCTTCTGGAGCGGTGCATTCACCTGCTGGGGCATGGGCAACCGCGAGGCCGCGCTGCGGGTGCCCGTACCCGACAGCGGCCTGCCGATCACCAATGTCGAACTGAAGATTTGCGACGCCACCGCCAATCCCTACCTGGCCCTCGGCGCGGTGATTGCGGCGGGACTCGATGGCATTGACCGGCAACTGGCGCCTGGCGAAGCGGTGCGCGGCGACCCCGCCGATCTCTCCGAAAACGAGCGCCTCGAGCGCCGCATCCTCCCGCTGCCCGCGACCCTCGGTGAAGCTATCGCCGCCCTGGAGCGCGACGAACTGCTCCTCCAGGCCCTGGGCAGCGACCTGGCCCGTTCCTACCTGGCCGTGCGCCGGGCCGAGTGGCAGGCTATGAGGGATCTGCCCCACGATGAAGAGGTGCGCCTGATCCTGGAACGCTACTGAGCAAAGGCTGCGCCCCGTACCCGTCCCTGCGGCCCCGCCGCGCAGGGGCGCGGGGAACCTGTGGAGGTGTGCAACATTCCCCCAGCATTCATCTCCGCCCCGCCGCAGAGGGAATGTCGGGTTTCCCACCCTTGACCGAATTCTGAGGATTTGCCCCTCGTGGGCATGGCCTGAGGAAACCCGGTTTCCCCGAGATTCACATCAACACAGTATGTTGCAACTCGATCACCTCACCATCGTTGACCATCACGCCCACAATCTGCTGCGCCCCGAGGCGCTGAACGGCTTCTCACTGGCGGCGGCCTTTACCGAAGGCTATGACGCTGCGATCCTCACCCGGCACGTGCAGCACACGCTGTTTTTTAAACGCAGCATGCGCCAGCTGGCCGACCTGCTGGGCTGCGCCCCGTCACTGGAGGCTCTCCAGACGCTGCGCGACCAGCTCGGCTACGAACCGGTGGCGCAACGCCTCTTCGACGCCGGCGGGTTCGCCGCGCTGATCCTTGACGACGGATTCACGCCCGATCGCATTATGCCCACCCCGTGGCACGAGCGTTTCGCCCCAACCTTTCGCCTGATCCGTATTGAGCACCTGGGCGCGCAACTCCTCACCCGGACGCCCACCTGGTCGCAGTTCGTTGACGCCTTCCGTGCCGGGCTGGAGCAGCGCGACCCTGCGGTGGTCGGCTTCAAGAGTATTGTGGCCTACCGCAGCGGCCTGCGTCTGGCCCCGGCCGACCCGTCGGCGGCCAGCCAGGCCTTTGCCCGCATGCGTGAGGCGGTGGCCCGGGGCACACCCGCCCGGATCGCCACAAAACCACTGAATGACTGGCTCGTATGGACCATGATGGAGATTGCCGCGCGCGAGGCCATACCTGTGCAGTTCCATACCGGCTTCGGCGATCCTGACCTCGATCTGCGCGAGGCCAATCCGCTGCACCTGCGGGCGCTCCTCGAACGCGCCGATCTCCGCCCGGCGCCGGTCGTCCTCCTCCACGCTGGCTATCCCTTCACCCGCGAACTCGGCTATCTCGCCGCCGTCTATCCAAACGTGTATCTCGACGTTGGGCTTGCCATTCCCTACCTGAGCCGCGCCGGAATGGAAGCGGTGTTCAGCGCGGCCCTGGAGCTTGCCCCCATCAGCAAGATCCTCTTCTCTACCGACGCCCATCTTATCCCGGAGACCTTCTACGTCGGCGCTCGGTGCGGACGAGAGGTGCTGGCCACCGTGTTGACCCGCTGCGTCACCGATGGCGATCTGACCCTCGCCGAGGCTGAGGCCGCCGCTCTGGCCATCCTTCGCCAGAATGCGATCGCCCTCTACCGGCTACCACTCTGACCCACCTGAAGGTCTGGTCCCACCGACCTCGCGCCGGCCCTGCATACCTGGAACTTATCCCCTGGACAAGCGCGCCATCCTGTGGCACAATCATTAAAGAAAAGTTCCCGTTACGAAGTACCAAACCATTCGTTATCAGTCGCGCGTCCCGGGTTGGGCGCCGGCCCCCCGGCGGGCCAGTATCGGCTGGCGTACCGTTGCGCCGCTGCAACTCGATCTTCAATGCTGAAGAATGTCCTTTGTACCGGGTTCAAGCAGTCGCGTCCTTCCGGTCAGGGCGGCGTTCCGGCCGCCTCGGGGGCCGGCGCTCCTCCGGCCCGCTGTTCCATCAGCTTTCCACGCGACTGCGCCCCACACCACAGGGATGCGCAGGAAGTTCCAGGCAGGGCCGCGCCTTCCCGGCTCCTCCCGCTGGCAGCGGCGTGGGGAAGTGAGGGCCGCGCCCTCGCAGATCCTCCCACGGTCAGATCAGGGGAGAGTTTCCCCATCTCGAATCTTCCCCCTCTTCGTAATCTTCGCCCCTTTGTGGCCCATCGTCCATTTCGCAAGGTAAGGAGACACGCATGAACCTCGGCGGCTTTGCAAACCGGATCGCCCACGTGGACCTTTCGACCGGCACGGTGGAGTATCGCGGCATCCCCGAAGCCTGGGCCCGCAAGTTCATCGGCGCGCGCGGCCTCGCCGTGCGCTACCTGCTCGACCATGGCCCCCAGGTTGACCCCCTCAGCCCCGAGAACCTGCTGTGCTTTATGAACGGCCCCCTCACCGGCACCGAAGCCAATATGAGCGGGCGCATGGCCATCGTCACCAAGTCGCCCCTCACCGGCACCGTCACCGACAGCCACCACGGCGGCTGGTCGGCTGCGCGCCTCCGCTGGGCCGGCTTCGACGGCATCCTCGTCACAGGCAAAGCCCCCCACCCCGTCTACCTCTACGTGCACGACGGGCAGGTCGACATCCGCGATGCCCGCGACCTGTGGGGCAAGGGCGTCCACGATACGGTGCGCCACTTCCAGCAGGAGTTCGGCCAGAAGGACCTCAGCGTCATCGCCATCGGGCCGGCCGGCGAGCACCTGGTCCGCTTCGCCTGCTGGGTCAACGAAGACGACCGCGCCAGTGGCCGGGGC
>JBDNDG010000440.1:0-3646 GCA_046719255.1 Chloroflexaceae bacterium | reverse complement strand
GCCGTGGCACGACGCCGCGCTCCTGAGTGCCCATGCCCGTCCCCTCGCCGAGGTGGTTCGCGGCGTGCAGCACGCTCCGAAGGCGGCCATCCTTACTGATGACCGCCACACTCCGGCGGTGATCGCCCGGGCGTTGATCGAGGCCGGCCTGCCGCCCGGCGGGGCCTGCGCCATCTGCGAGAACCTGGGCGAGACGGGGCAGCGTATCGTGCGCGCCACCCTCGCTGAGGCGACCACGCGTACCTTCGCCCCCCTGAACGTCCTGGTGGTCTGGCGCGATGGGGCCGATCAGCAGCCCGACGAGGCGGCCCGGGCCGCTCGGCCGGCAGCCTGCGCCCCTGGCCTTCCCGACGCGGCCTTCAGCACCGAGGCGGGGCTGATTACCAAACGCGAAGTGCGCCTGTTGAGTCTGGCTGAACTGGCCCTGGGGCCGGACGAGGTGTTGTGGGACATCGGCGCGGGCAGCGGATCGGTGGGTATCGAAGCGGCCCGCGGCCAACCGACGGCCACGGTCTATGCGGTGGAACGCCGGGAGGCGCTGTGTGCCCACATCCGCGAGAACCTGGGCCGCTTCCCCGCCCCGAACCTCCACCTGATCCACGGCGAGGCCCCCGCCGCCTGTACCGATCTGCCCCATCCCCACGCGATCTTCATCGGCGGCAGCGGCGAACGGCTGGACGCGCTGCTCGACCTCGCGCAGCAACGGCTGCGCCCCGGCGGACGCCTGGTGCTCAACCTGGTGACCCTCGAACGGCTCCACGATGTGCGCCGGCGCCTGCCCGACGCGCGGCTCTACCAGGTCCACATCAGCCGCGGAACGCCCATTCAGGACGACCTGCGACTGGAGGCGCTGAATCCGGTGTTTGTGGTGGTGTGGGTGAATGAGGATCTGAAACATTACTAGAATTAAGTACAGAAAGTATACACGATGACCGATCACCCTCTCCTCACCGCCGTTGGTCTGGGCCCCGGCGACCCGGAGTTGCTCACCTTGAAGGGACTGCGGGCCATCCAGGCCGCCGAGGTGGTCTTTGCCCCCCGCGGTCGCGATGATGCGCCGAGCCTGGCGCTGGGTATCGCGGCCCCCTGGCTGGACCACCAGCGGCAGACGATTGTCGAGGTCACCCTGCCGATGGTCCGCGAGGCGGGGCAGGTCCGTGCGGCCTGGCGGTCGGCTGCGGAGACCATCGCCGCGGCGCTGGAAGGGGGCCGGCGGGGGGTCTATCTGCTGCTCGGCGATCCGTTGCTCTACGGTACGATTATCTATCTCCGACGCGAACTGGTCGCCCTGGCTCCAGGGCTGGAACTGCGGATCATTCCCGGTGTGACTTCGTTCGCGGCGGCGGCGGCATCTGGCGCAGTTCCCCTGGCTCTGGCCGAGGAGCGGCTGGCTGTGCTGCCTGCCAGCCACGAGGACGATCCGGCCCGCCTGCGACGTGCGCTCGCCGACTTTGAGACAGTCGTGCTGCTGAAGGCCGGTCCGGCGCTTCCGCGCATCGTGGCCGCCCTGGAGGAGACCGGGTTGCTCGATCATGCCCTCTATGCCGAGCACGTCGGTATGCCCGAGGAATTGATCGTGCGCGACCTGCGTAGCCTCGACCCGCAGCGTCGCCCCTACCTGTCGCTCGTGATTGTTCGCCGAGGAGATCGTCTATGAGCTACCCCATCAACCGCGGTACCGTCTACTTCATCGGCGCGGGGCCGGGCGCCCCCGATCTGATCACCGTGCGCGGGCGCGACATCATCGCCCAGGCCGATCTGATCCTCTATGCCGATAGTCTGGTGGACGAGGCGGTCCCGGCTACATATGCCTCGCCAGCGGCCCGTGTTGTGGGCAGCGCCGGCCTGGAGCTGGAGCAGATCATCGCTCTCATGGTCGAGACGGCGCGGGCGGGTGGCGTGGTGGCCCGTGTCCATACCGGCGACCCGTCGCTGTACGGGGCAATCCACGAGCAGATGGCCGCCCTCGACGAGCAGGGTGTGCCCTACGAGATTGTGCCGGGGGTCACGGCGGCCTTTGCCGCCGCGGCCCGACTCGGTGTCGAGTTGACCGTACCCGAGGTAACCCAGACGCTCATCATAACGCGAGTGGCCGGGCGCACCCCTGTGCCACCCGGCGAGGCCCTGCGCGATCTGGCGACCCATGGTGCGTCGCTGGCGCTCTACCTGAGCGTGAGCCAGATTGAGCACGTCGTCGCTGCGTTGCTGGCCGGCGGCGCGTACAGCCCCGACACGCCGGTAGCCGTGGTCTACCGGGCCACCTGGCCCGACGAACAGGTGACCAGCGGCACCCTGGCCGATATTGCGGCGCGGGTGCGGGAAGCCGGCTACACTCGCCATGCCCTGATCCTGGTCGGCCCGGCGCTACACGCCTCCCGGCCCGCCACGCGCAGCCGGCTCTACGCCACAGGGTTCGTGCACGGCTATCGGCAGGCGACCTCCGGCGCGCCGCAGGAGGAAGGCGAGGCGCCCCACACCGCGGTGATTGCTGTCACCCGGGCGGGGGCGCGTATGGCCGCTCGTCTGGCGTCGGAGCTGGGAGCCCGCGCGTATGTGCCGGCGAAGTTTGTTGCCGAGGCGCCGGGCGCCACAACCTGCACCGGCCCGGTGCGTGAAGTAGTGCGCGCCCTCTGGGGCCGCGCCCGCGCCCTGGTGCTGGTCATGGCGACGGGCATTGCCGTGCGCGCCGTCGCGCCGCTGCTCGCCGGCAAAGCCGACGACCCTGCCGTGATTTGCCTGGACGAAGCCGGGCGCGCGGTGGTGCCGCTGCTCGGCGGTCACCGGGCCGGCGCCAATGACCTGGCCCGCCGCATCGCCGCGTTCACCGGCGGCTTCGCCGCCATCACCACCGCCAGTGATACCCAGGGCCTGCCCGCCCTCGACCGGCTCGGTCACGAGGCGGGATGGCGCATTGTCGAAGATGCGGCCCTCACCCATACCATGGCTTGCCTGGTCAATGGCGAACCGCTGGGCTGTTATGTGGACCCGGCGCTCCCCGATCAGCGCCGCCAGCTCGCCGGGTGGCTCGCCGCCTGCCCCGATCTGACCTTTGTTGCCGACCCGGCGGAACTCGCCGACACGCGCTTCGCCGCTGCGCTGCTGGTCAGTCAGCGCGCCCTCGCCGATCACTGGCCCGTGCTGCGCGACAAGACTGTGGGCTACGCGCCGCCCGTCCTGGTGGCCGGTGTCGGCTGCCGCCGCGGCACGCCGGTCGAGGAGCTGCGCGTCGCCCTCGACGCCACGCTCGCCGATGCCGGTCTTGACCCGCGCTGCCTGGCCGCCCTGGCAACCGCGACGATCAAGGCCGACGAACCAGGCCTGAAGGCGCTCGCCGGCGAACGTGGCGTACCGCTGGTCATTGTGCCCGATGCGCAGCTTCAGGCCCTCGACCCGGCGCGCTTCGGCCCGAGCGCTGCCAGTGCCCATCTGGACCTGCCGGGCGTGGCCGAGCCGTGCGCAGCTCTGGTGGCCGGTGGGCCGCTGCTGGTTCGCAAACGTGCCTTTGCCCGCTGCACGGTCGCTGTGGCCCTCCGCCCCGACACCTCATCGGTGCGCGACTTCGCCGTCTCCACACCCCCACACCCCCACACCCCCACACCCCCACACCCCCACACCCCCACACCCCCACACCCCCACACCCCCACAC
>JBDNDG010000044.1:0-17438 GCA_046719255.1 Chloroflexaceae bacterium | reverse complement strand
CCCACAGAGAGGCCAGCCAATGACCCTGACCGACACTCGCGAACTGGTCCACGAGCTCATGCGCGAGGCCCAGGCCAACCTGATCGCCGCCTTCGAAGAGGTGGAGCGCGAGGGCGCCCCCTATGCCGGCCTGCCACCCCGCCGGTTCGACGGCGTGACCTGGGAGCGTCCCGGTGGCGGTGGCGGCACCGCTCGCGTCCTCACCGAGGGCGCGGTCTTCGAGCGCGCCGGGGTGAACGTCTCCGCCGTTCACGGCGCCGAGGCGCCGCCGAGCATCTACCAGGAGCAGCCTGGCGCGCGCGGGCATCCCTACTTCGCTACCGGCGTCTCAATGGTGCTGCACCCCCGCAACCCCTACGTGCCCGCCTTCCACGCCAACTTTCGCTACTTCGAGGCCGGCGCCGAACGCTGGTTCGGTGGTGGGATGGACCTGACGCCTTCCTACGGCTTCGAGGAGGACGCACGGCACTTTCACACCACCCTCAAGGCCTACGTCGAGCGTCACGGCGTTGTGGATTACCCCACGGTGAAGGACTGGTGCGATCGCTACTTCTACCTGCCCCACCGCAAAGAGATGCGCGGCATCGGCGGGATCTTCTTTGACAATCTCGATCTCCCCGGCGAGGACGGCTTCGACCGGGCGCTGGCTTTCGTCCGCGAGGGCGCCGCGACGATCCTGGCCGCCTACCTGCCCCTGGTGCGCCGGCGTTTCGCGACCCCCTACGGTGAGCGCGAGCGCCGCTGGCAACTCTACCGGCGCGGTCGCTACGTCGAGTTCAACCTGGTGCTCGACCGCGGCACCCGTTTTGGCCTGCAAACCGATGGCAACATCGAGGCCATCCTGATGTCGCTGCCGCCGCTGGCCCGCTGGGAGTTCCAGTACGCGCCCGAGCCTGGCTCGCCCGAGGCCGCGCTGGCGCGCTTCCTCGTCCCCCGCGACTGGGCCGGATGAGCATTGCACACCCTATGCACAAAAAATGTTTATATAACACGACCTTTCATAAAGTGCTATAATGCGGGAGACGCCGTAGCCCGGTATACGATACGCCGGCCTTCCCCAAGGGAGAGAGCTATGCCCCCGAAGGCATCCTTTACGCGCGAAGACGGTCTGTACCACTCGTTCTGCGGGTTGGTGAGTGTTGGCTGGCTCTACCAGAAGATCAAGGACAGTTTCTTCCTGATCCTCGGCACTCACACGTGCGCCCATCTGCTCCAGAACACCCTCGGCGTGATGATCTTTGCCCGGCCCCGCTTTGCCGTCTCGTTGCTCGAGGAGGGCGATCTGAGTTCGGCGCAGCCCCACATCGCCGACCAGATTGAGGAGATCAAACGCGAACATCGGCCCTCGGTGATCTTTTTGCTCTCATCCTGCACCCCCGAGGTGATGAAGGTGGAGTTCGAGGGTCTGGCCCATTCGGTGAGCACGCCAGAGGTGCCGGTGCTGTTCGTGCCGGCCTCAGGGCTGGACTACACCTTCGCTCAGAGTGAGGACTCGGTGCTCCAGGCGCTGCTGCCCTTCTGCCCGGTGGCCCCGCCCGATGACCGGCGCGTGGTCTTCCTCGGCTCGGTCAACGACGCCATCGCCGACGATTTCGCCCTCGAGGCCGCCCGGCTCGGCATTCCCGTAGCCGGGTTTCTACCCGCAAATCATTTTCACGAGTTGCCGCCGATCGGTCGCGGCACGGTGATCGCCCCATTGCAGCCCTTCCTGCCCAGGGTGGCCAACCAGCTTGTGAACGAGCGCGAGTGTACCATGCTCTCCTCGCTCTTCCCCTTTGGCCCCGATGGCTGCCGCGCCTTCTGGGAGGATCTGGCCGCCGAGTTTGGCCTCCGGGTGGATCTGTCGGAGCGCGAGGCGCAGGCCTGGGAACGCATCCGGCAGCATACCGACCTGCTGCGCGGCAAGAAGGTCTTCTTCGCCGCCGATACACTGCTGGAACTGCCCCTGGCGCGGTTTTTACGCGCCGCCGGGGCCGAGGTGCTGGAGTGCTCCACGCCCTACATCAACCGGCGCTTCCACAACCGCGAGTTGCAGGCCCTGGAGGGCGTGCGCCTGGTTGAACAGGCCAATTTCGAGCGCCAGCTCCGCTCCATCGCCGAGGAGCAACCCGACCTGGTGATCTCCAATATTATCACTGCCAACCCGTTGATCGGGCGCGGCGTGGTCGCCAAGTGGGGAACCGAGTTTATCTTCTCACCCATCCACGGTTGGGCCGGCGTCAATACGCTTGTCAGTCTGTGTACTCGCGCCCTGCGCCGCCACGCTCAACTCGACCCGCTCGGCCTCGATCCGGTCTGGACCGCGGGGGTGATGCCCAGCCTCCCCGGCGAGGTGATTCCGCTCACGCGCAGCTAATCGTGCCGCGCGGCAGGCGCTCCGGCCATCGCCGGGCGGGCGAGGAAGCCGGGGCTGCCGCTCCCGCCCACGACAAGCGCCGGTTGCAGCAACGACCTGGCAGGCCGCCCATCACGAGAGAAGGACGAGCGATGCGACTAGCCTACTGGATGTACGAGGGCACCGCCCACCACGGCGTTGGCCGGATCGCCAACTCGATGCGCGGCGTCCACGCCGTCTTCCACGCTCCCCAGGGCGATGATTACGTAACGACGATCTTCACCATGCTGGAGCGCACCCCGGGCTTCCCCGCTATGACCACCAGTGTGGTTAGCGGCACCGATCTGGCCCGTGGCACCATTCGCCTGCCCGAAACCCTGCGGCAGGTCGAGGCCAGTAAGAACCCTGACCTGATTGTGGTGGTGGCGTCGTGTTCCACCATTCTGCTCCAGGAGAACCTGGAGATTGCCGCGCGCTCCTCCGGCGTCGGCTGTGATGTGATGGTCTTCGACGCCAATCCTTATCGCATGGCCGAGACCCGCGCCGCTGATGGGTTGTTTACCGAACTGGTGCGGCGCTATGCCGCTCCCCAGGCCCTGACGCCCCGGCCCAGCGTCAATATCCTCGGCCCTTCGTCGCTTGGTTTCCACGCCCGCCACGACCTGATTGCCCTGCGGCGCATGCTGCGGGTGCTCGGTGTGGAGGTGAACGTCGTCGCTCCCTGGGGCGCGTCGATTGACGACCTGCGGCGCCTCCCCGCCGCCTGGGTCACGATTGCCCCCTATCGCGAGCTGGGGCGCCTGGCCGCCGAACATCTCCAGGCGCAGTTTGGCGTGCCCGCGCTGTGCGAGGCGCCGATCGGCGTGCAGCCGACCCTGCGCTGGCTCGATGCCCTGGTGGCGCGCCTCAACGAGGTGGGGCCGCGCGCCGCTGGCTCCGGTTTTGCTCCGCTGACGCTTCCGCCCCTCACGGCCTTCTCCCTCGATGGGATGTCGGCGCCTTCCAATGTGCCCTGGTTCGCCCGCACCGCCGATATGGAGAGCTTCTCCGGGAAGACCGCCTTTGTGTTCGGTGACGCCACCCATACCGTGGGTGTGGTCAGGTTCCTGGCCGATGAACTGGGGATGCCCATCGTGGGCGCGGGCACATATTTGCTCAAGGAAGCCGATTGGGTGCGTGAACAGCTTCAGGGCTACGTTAGCGATGAGCAGTTCCTTGCCACCGATGAGTTCCAGCAAGTCGCCGCCCGCCTGGCCGCACTGCGCCCCGAACTGGTCTGCGGCACGCAGATGGAACGCCATACCGCTCGGCGCTATGACCTGAACTGTATGGTGATCGCGCCGCCTACCCATATCGAGAACCACTTGCTGGCCTATCGCCCCTTCCTCGGCTTCGATGGCGCCGATGTGATCGCCGATGAGGTCTACACCACCTGTACCCTGGGCATGGAGAAGCACCTGATCGATCTCTTCGGCGACGCGGGCCTGGAAGAGGACGTACAGGCGCCTGTGGGGAACGGCGCGCTTGCGCCGCCCGTTGAGACGCCCGAACTGGTGGCCCACCCCGCGCCGTCGCCCGCCGCCAATGGCGGCGCAGTGGCCGTCGCTCCTACCCCCGCACCGGCTGTCGTGGCCCCCGTCTGGACCCACGAGGCCGAGGCGATGCTGAAGAAGGTGCCGTTCTTCGTGCGGGGCCGGGTGCGTGCCAATGTCGAGAAGTATGCCCGCGAGCGCGGCCACGCCGAAATCACTGCCGATGTCCTGCTCGCTGCCAAGGAGGCGCTGGGCGCCTAGGGGTCCGTCCCGATGATGGCGAGTGATGCGACGCCAGGGGCTGTGGGAGGGTGAAGTGGTCCATCCGCCAGGTTCATACCACCCCGAGCAAAGCGAAGGGTCCTGGCCGGGATGCTTTCCCTCCGACCGCGCCCGGGGCAGCAGCTTCGCCCAGCATGTGATTTTCCGGATGCGCCGTCGGGCCCTTCCCGCAAAACACAGGTTGGCGGGCCACCGGCGCAAAGGTGAACAGGCGCCCCGAAAGGACCGCGCCGCCCGGCAACGTAGAGAGAGATGTATGGCTACGACATCCGCCCGACCGCTGCACGAAATCACCCTGCTCAGCCAGGCCGAGCGCTTCAAAGGTCGCCCAAAGCTCTGCTCTGACTGTGGCGTGTGCGGTGGTGAGTTGCGCCCGGCAATGGCGCGCTCGTGTGTCTTTGTCAACAACCAGCACGAGGCGCTCGAGGTGCGCCTCCATGGCCGCAACCGGCGCGATGGCGATGAGTTGCTCTTCGGCATCTACCGCGCGATCCACATCATTCGCCTGCGCCCGGTCAACCCCGCGGCCCAATGGAGCGGCGTCGTCACCGCCCTCGGCGCCCTGCTGCTCGAGCAGGGCCTGGTGGACGGCGTGATTACCACACGCGCCGTGCCGGGCACGCGCTGGGCGCCCCTGCCCTTCCTTGCCCGCACCCCCGCTGAGGTGATCGCCTCCGCCGGCAATAAGCCCTGCCTTTCGCCCAACCTGGAAGTGCTCGACGAGGTGCGCGCCTCCGGTCTGCAACGCCTCGCCTTCATCGGCACCGGCTGCCAGGTCCATGCCCTGCGGGCGCTCGAACAGGAACTCGGCCTGGAACGGCTGTACGTAATCGGTATTCCCTGCACCGATAACACCGCCTACCCCGACCTCATGCGCTTCCTCGGCCTGGTCTCGAAGTCGCCCGCTACCGTCGTGCATCACGAGTTCATGCAGGATTTCCGCGTCCACCTGCGCCACGAGGACGGGCACGTCGAGAAGGTCAACTTCGTTGACCTCGACGTTGGGCAACTCGGTGGCGAACGGGGCATCTTCCCCGCCGCCTGTCTGAGTTGCTTCGACTACCAGAACGGCCTGTCGGATCTGACCATCGGCTACATGGGCGCGCCCCTGCCGCCCGAAGAGCGCTGGCAGTGGACCCTGGTTCGCACCGAGCGGGGCGAGGAACTCTTCAACCTGATCCGCCCGCACCTCGAACTCGGCCGGCCTACCCAGGGCGGCAATCGGCGCGTCGGTATGCGCGCCTACGTGCGTATGCTGCGCCGGCCCCCCAAACGGCCACCCGCGCCGGTGCGCAAGTTCGTCGCCTGGATGCAACGGACGAAGGGTACCAGGGGCCTGGAGTTCGCCCGTGGGGTGATCGAGATGAAACTGATGCGTAACCTGGTCTACGTGCGTGACCAGCACGCCCGTCTGGAGCGCCGTATCGTTCCGGGCTACGTCTATCGCGCGCTGGCCTACGTCGCCGATGTCTATGAGGAGGAGTTCGGACGGCCCCTGACTCCCGCCTAGGGTCGGCTGAGGGCCCGGCAGGACGCGGCCCTCCCTGGAACCAGCCCGCCAGCGGGGCGGGCCTTCTTCGCGGGCGCGGCCCGCTGGAGACCTTTACCCGGTTGACACCGCTGTGGGAGGGCCCGGGCGGGCATGGCTCGCCCGGAAAGGCGCCTCCCAAGAGGAAGCCAACGCGCCAGATGCGCCACGAAAAGGAGAACAACGCATGAGCCTGATCCTCGCGGTCTACGGCAAGGGCGGTATCGGCAAATCAACCACCAGCGCCAACCTTTCTGCCGCCATGGCGCTCAAAGGAGCCAGGGTGCTACAGATCGGCTGCGACCCGAAGCACGACAGCACCTTCCCTCTCACCGGCTTGCTGCAGCCGACGGTGATTGATGTGCTGGAGGAGGTGGACTTCCACGTGGAGGATGTGGTCCGCGAGGATGTGATCCGCACCGGGTTCGCCGGCGTGGACACCCTGGAGTCGGGCGGCCCACCCGCCGGCTCGGGCTGCGGCGGCTACGTCGTTGGCGAAACGGTCAAGCTGCTGAAGGAGTTTGGCCTCTACCACAAGTACGATGTGATCGTCTTCGACGTGCTGGGCGACGTGGTCTGCGGCGGCTTCTCCGCCCCCCTCAACTACGCCGACTACGGGCTGATCATCGCCTGTAACGACTTCGACAGCATCTTCGCCGCTAACCGCCTCTGCCTGGCCATTGCCCAGAAGAGCCAGCGCCACAAGGTCAGAATGGCCGGCCTGATCGCCAACCGGGTTGACCCCGAGTTCGGCGGTACCGAGTTGCTCGAGCAATTCGTCGAAACCGTAGGCACAAAGATTATCGGTCGCGTGCCCTACCACGACCTGATCCGCCGTTCGCGCCTGGCCGGCAAGACTCTCTTCGAGATGGAGGGCGAAGGCAAAGAGGTCTGTGTCAAGCCCTTCAACGACATGGCCGAGTACCTGCTCGGCCAGCCCGAGGCAACCATCCCCAATCCGCTGCATGATCGCGCCATCTTTGAGGTGGTCGGCGGCTGGAGGTAACGGCAGCGCCCCCGGGGCGCGGCAACGGTATGCCCTGGCGAGGCACAGGCGCCCGAACCCCGACACCACTCGCGCCGGAGCTGACCGCTTCAATCTGATGGCAAACGCAGAGGCGCGCGCCATGCGTCCCCGCCCACGCCCTCGCCGCCAGAGGGCGTGGGGAGCCCCCGGCTTCCCAGTTCATCTCAATCCCCATGCGCCTGCGCCGCACACTCCAACAATGAAAAGAGATTCTCCTGGGAGGGCGTAGCCCTCCCAAACTCTCCCCTCGGGCAGGGGGATGGGGCAACCCGGTTTCCCCATCTGTTCACATCAGGAGCTCCTGCCGCATGTCTGTCTCTCCACGCCCCTACCGCGGCCCGCTGCGGGCGGTGATCCTCGATTGGGCCGGCACTACGGTGGACCACGGTTCCTTTGCTCCTACCGCCGTGTTCCTGCGCCTGTTCGCCGAACGGGGGGTGCCGATCACCCCCGACGATGCCCGCGCCGGCATGGGCTTGATGAAAAAGCACCACCTGCGCGTCATCCTGGCCCGTCCCGCCGTCGCCGCGGCCTGGCAGGCCGTCTACGGCAGGCTGCCCGGCGCAGACGATGTCGAGGACCTGTTCGCCGATTTCCTTCCGATGCAACTGGCAGTCCTGGCAGCCTATGCCGACCCCATCCCCGGCCTGCTCGAGACCATGGCGGAACTGCGCGGGCGCGGTTTGGCAATCGGCTCGACGACGGGCTACCTGCGCGCGATGATGGACGTGCTCGCCCCCGCCGCCGCGGCCCGCGGCTACGCTCCCGACAGCCTGGTCTGCTCCGACGAGGTGCCTGCCGGGCGCCCGGCCCCCTGGATGTGTTTCCAGAACGCGATGCGCCTGGGGATCTACCCTATGGCCGCCCTGGTCAAGGTCGGTGACACGCCGGTAGATATGGAAGAAGGGCGGAATGCCGGGATGTGGACGGTGGGCGTAACCCTGACCGGCAGCCCATCAGGGTTGACCGCCGCCGGGGTGACTGCCCTTACGCCGCAGGAACGGGCAGCGGCCCACGCGCGCATCGCCGGGCAGCTCCAGGCCGCCGGAGCGCACCTGGTCATCGAGGGGATCTGGGATCTGCCGCGCGCGCTTGATGCGCTTGAGGCCCGCCTGCGTCAGGGCGAAACGCCGCTTAGCTGATCTGGCGACTGCCCGCCACGCTGCTCCCCGACACGCTGCCGCCAGAGAGCCTCACGGGCAGATTGACCTCGGCGGCGTAGCGCTCGGCGATGCTCCGCAGCGCGGCCTCAGCCTCGGCGCGACCCAGCACCACCACCGTCGCGCCACTCTCCGCCGTGGCGGCCCGCGCGCCGTACAGCCCGCGCGGAAGGCCCGCGCCATACACCCGGCTGACCAGGTGATCGGCGTGGACATCGCCGTGACCCGCCGCCCGCTGCGCCCAGTGCGAGCGCAGCATGAGTTCGCCCACCAGCGAAAGGTCGTCGTCGCGCTGGTCCTTGCTGGCCGCGGCGCGCAGGAGCGCCAGCGCCAGCCGCCCGCGCAGATGCTCGTCCACGGCCAGGGCCGCACTGGCCCGCACCGGGTAGCTCTGCGTGAGGTCGAGCGCCAGCCCGGGGAGCGGCCCGTAGCGGGCGCGAAAGGTTCGCCCGCGCACCCTGGCGGGCAACAGGTCGCGCAGGTGGCGCTCGAAGCGGTCGGGATCGAGGTTGGCCAGGTAGCCCTGCCAGCGGGCATCGGCATCGGCGGGTGCCAGGTCCTCGGCCTCGGCTGCCAGGCGGTAGGCCATCGCCGTGGCGATGCGGGTGAGTGTCGGAGGGCCCGGCCCCGGTCCTTCGCCCACGCGCACTGCCCAGATCGCCGTTCCCGGGGGCAGGTGCAGGTACCCCCAGATCCACGCCGGCTGCGGGTGGAGCAGCAGCAGCGCGTCGGCCGGCGCGCACACGCTGACCAGGGGGCCAAGGGCGCTGTGGGCATGGGCCGGCTGAACCAACCGCTGGAGCGCGGTCTGGCAGACCAGCCCCAGTTCGCGCGGAGCCACGCGCACGGCCAGCATCCCCACCAGGGCCTGGACCATGGCGGCCAGCAGGCTCACCATTGCGCCCGGGCCATCGTGAGGGCGCACCAGCAGCCGGGCGCCCCCGGGGAAGAGCACGAACTCCTCGCGCATCAGCGCCAGCCAGGCCGCGCCGGCGAGCCGCTGGTACGGCGGGCGCCTGGCAAGCGCCCCGCTCACCCCGGCGTAGGGGCGCGGCAGGCCCTCCCCGTCCACCAGTTCGGCCAGGGGCAGGGTCGAAGCCTCACCGGACTCATCGCGCACCACGATGTGCGGCTCGGGGTCGGGTTGCGCGGCGACACAGGCGCTCACCCCCAGGGGCCAGCCGAGGGCCAGTGCCCCCGCCGGAGCCGCCGCGCCGCCGAGCAGGTCCGTCCAGCCAGGTGCCCGCGCGGCGGTGATGGGCCGGCAGGAGTCAAAGAAGTCGCCGCGCAACCCGCGCGCCGCAGCGATGAACTGTTCGAAAGCTGTGGGCATAGCTGGCGCCGGGGGAACACGGGTCTCCCCACCCCCCTGCCTGTGGGGTGGCAAGCCCTCCGCACCGGGAGGGTCCGGGAGGACTGCGCCCTCCCGGAGAATCGCTTGTCATTCTTGTAAGTTTTACCTGAACACTCCGCAAGCAGCCTTGCGTCAAAGCGCACCCGAACGCCTCATGCAACAACCTGCAATTCACAATCTACAATGGCACAAACGCGCCCTCATCCAATCAGACCACGGCGGCGCAGTTCCGCCAGCAGCGCCGGCTCGACCTGGGCGCGGATGGCGGGATTAGCGTACCCGATCCAGCCGACATCGGCATCAACAACTAGAGGCGCATCCAGTTCCCCGCCCCGCTCATCGGTGAGCAGCACACCCGCCTGCCGCGCAATCAGGGCAGTGCAGATATCGTAGGGATGGCAACAGATCCCCAGGCTCTCGCCGCGCGCCGCCAGGTGACGTTCGAGCAGCGGACGCAGGTCGGCCACAAAGCGGTCGTGGCCGGCAATCAGCTCGTAGAGCTGGCCACCCGTACAGATATACTGGTCCTCGAAGCAGTGGGCCTTGCCGGGCCGTGGCGGGCCGAGGGTCGCCCGGATCACCGCCTCATCAATTGCGGCCAGTTCATCGCGCGCGCCGGGGAAGAACCGGCTGATCGTGGCAAAGCCGTGGGCGATGCCCGGCGCCGCGGAAGGCCGCAGGTGGAGCGGACGCCGCTCCCCGCTCAAGCGGTTGATCCGCTCGGCCCGTAGCGGCTCGCCGGTCACTGCCCAGAGCACGTCACAGAGGTGCTGCTTCACCAGGGGGATCTCGGTCTGCGCGGCCAGTTCAATGTCGCGCAGGCGCGTCGCCGGGCCGCGGTTGGGCGCAACCCCGGCCAGGGACCAGGCGGAGCGTTTCTGGTACATCAAGCCGCGAGTGCCATCAATCGGGTCAACAATCACCCGGATCACCGCTGCGGCTTCGGGCAGGCCCTCCGGCAGAGTGACCTGCCCGCCGGGCAGGCCCTCGGCGATCAACACCAGCGGCCAGCGCGGCGCCACATGCTCGGCGAAGAAGGCCAGCAGTGTCGTCTCGCCCACACGATCAACGGCATAGATCGTATCACCCTGAGCCTCATCCTCGACCACACCCGCCAGGTCGGCGATAGCCTGCCGTTCGCACGCCGCGACCACTGCATCGCGGATCTGGGCCTGGAGGGAGAGCAGGAGGTCGAGCAGCGCATCGCGGTTGGGGATCATAGGTGCTACCTGATTGGAACGCTCACGCGCACGGCTCTGGCCCCCTCTCCCGCACGCGGGAGAGGGGGCGCTTTCACGGGTAGATGTTCCGGGCCGCGGCCTCTCCTCCTCACCCCACGGCCCCACGTTGTTGGGACGCCGCATGCGGCCTCCCCCTGAGCGGAAGAGGGGGCTGAGGGGTAAGGACTCGCGGCAGCCATGGCTTCCTGATGCGCTCCGGAAAAAACCTGGCAGCGCGACACAGTCCTGGGAGCGGGGTCCCTCACCATCGGACGCCTACGAGGGCGAGACCCCCTCGCTCCCGGGTCGTCCCAGGACTTCTTCGCGCCAACAAAACTCTAGAGAGAGGACGGGGTGCGGGTCTCCAGGGCGTCCTTACGACCTATCTCCCGCATGCGCCCACCTGTTCTGTCTGCCCCTGAAGGGGGTGGGCCCGGGCGCAGGGCAACCCGGTTGTGTCACCCGCGCGTCAACTCACAGCAAGAGCCGCACCGTGGGTCAGCCCCGGATCGAGCGGCTGGGCCTCGCTCGCCATATGGTCGCGGCGCAGAACCAGGCTGGCAATACCCGCGCCGCGGGTAGCCATCCGGGCCGCGATCGGCGCATGCTCGGGCTGATCGGCGTCAGGCGACTGGAGCACGACATAATGTGGCCCCAGCTTGAAAATACGCCGTCCCGGTTCCATCATCGGCCCGTGGCCGAGCAACTCGGCGTAGAGCGCCGCGCTGGCCTCGATATCGGGCACGGCCACCACGATGCGACCGATGCCCGTGACTCCGTTCGGGTGGTGGCAGACCTCACCGTGGGGCACGCGCAGGTCACGGGGTGTCACATCGTAGCAAAGGAACGGCAGCTCAGGCGCGATGGGGAAGGCGCTTTGCCACTGGATATGTGCGCCGTCGGGCCGCTCGCGTCCGCCGCTAAACGGACCATCGAGGTGCAGCCCACGCGCCGCGGCCCCGGCCACAGCGGCCTCGATCTCGCCAGCGAGCAGGGCAAACTCAATCAGACCCTCGCCCGCCGCGACGTGTCGCCACCAGCGATGCTCGGGCGCCTCCTCAACGAAGGCCAGCAACTCGAGATACGTGCCGTCGGCAAAGCCAATCAGCGCGTTCCGGGTCGCTCCATCGCTATGGGCGCCGCCCGGCGCCACTCGAAAGCCCAGGGCCTCGTAGTCCCGCACCGCCTGCGCGAGGTCCGTCACCAGGATTACGACGTGGTCGATTCCTCGTATCATGGGCTTGCTCCATCCCAATCTCGGCGAAGTTGGCAAAGCGACACGGCTCTATTATAATCCAGCAACGCGTCAAGGAGGACAACAACCATGAGCGAAGAGACCTTTCGCGCCCTGGTGGTGGACGAGAGCGGCGAGTCGCGCCGCGTCGAGGTGCGTGACGTGCCGGTGAGCGACCTGCCGCCCGGCGAGGTGCTGGTGCGGGTCGCGTACTCAACACTGAACTTCAAAGACGGGTTAGCGGTTACGGGGAAGGGCAAGATCCTGCGCTCGACACCTATGGCGCCGGGCATTGATTTCGCCGGCACGGTGGTCGAGTCAGCGTCGCCGCAGTTCAAACCCGGCGACCAGGTCGTGCTGACCGGCTGGGGGGTCGGCGAGCGGCACTGGGGCGGTTACAGCCAGTTGAACCGCGTCAAGGCCGACTGGCTCGTGCCGCTGCCGGAAGGGATGAGCCTGCGCCAGGCTATGGCAATCGGCACTGCCGGGTTCACCGCCATGCTCTGTGTCCAGGCGCTGGAGCGTCACGGCGTGAAGCCCGGCGGTCGCGAGGTGCTGGTGACGGGCGCCGCGGGGGGGGTGGGTAGCGTCGCCGTGGCCCTGCTGGCCCGCGCTGGCTACCAGGTGGTGGCTGCCACCGGACGGCTCCAGGAAGAGGAGTACCTGAAGAGTCTGGGCGCCGCCTCGGTGATCGACCGCGCGGTGCTGACTGCCCCGGGTCGCCCGCTGGAGACCGAGCGCTGGGCCGGGGCGGTGGATACCGTAGGCGGCGCGGTGCTGGGCGGCATCTTCCGTTCGGTGGCCTACTACGGCGTCGTAGCGGCCTGCGGCAACGCCGGTGGGGCCGAGTTTACCACCTCGGTCTTCCCCTTCATCCTGCGGGGGGTGCAGCTCATCGGCGTCGAATCGGTGATGGTGCCTCCCGAACAGCGCCGCGAAGCCTGGGCGCGCATCGCCCGCGACCTCCCCGGCGACTTGATTGACCGCCTCACCGAGGTGATCCCCATGGCAGCCGTGCCCGAATACAGCGAGACGATTACCCGGGGACAGGTGCGCGGGCGCATCGTGGTGGATGTTAATGCCTGATGTGAACAGCGGGGAAACCGGGTTTCCCCATACCCCTGCCTGTGGGGGCGGCAAGTCCTCCCCACCGGGAGGTTCCGGGAGGGCGCAGCCCTCCCAGACAAAAACCTGTCTTCTTGTCAGAGTATGGGAAACCGGGTTTCTCCACGTCCTGCCCGCAGGGGCGGCACACCCATAACAACCATGAGGCGCAGCAACGGTGAACACCCTTCGCACCACTTTTCTGTTCGTAACCTGTGCAAAAGGCGGATACGTGTGGTATACTACCTGTAGCGCCATCACTCAGTGCACAGCAGCGCGACATGGCCCCATCATCGCCGGATGATGGGGCTGAGCAATGAAGGGGAAAGTCACCGTCTTATGAACGACAGCTTCATCCACAGCCGTGTTGCCAAGCTCAATCAGCGCCTCGCCTCGCTCACGCCGAGCCTCGAACTGGCCCGCCAATCGGTTCGGCGGCTGGAGAATGAACAGGTACCGGCCGGCGCCGTCGCTGGCGCCCGCGCTGCGCGCCTCTCCGCCGCCCGGGCTATGGTGGCCACCCTCGAGGAGCGGGCGCGCCAGGTGCGTATTGCCATTAATGCCTTGCAGGCTGAACTGGTCGCCGAATAATACCCATGGGAATTGAACAGGCCGTCTCCGCACGTCCACCAGTGTGCATTGCAACGCCACTGCGGCAATCTGCAATGCTATTTGACACCCTCCCCTGCCGTGTGCTATACTCGGCAGTGGTGCAAGGGCGTATAGCTCAGCCGGTTAGAGCGCGATCCTGATAAGATCGAGGTCGGTGGTTCGAGTCCACCTACGCCCACCAGGCAGAATAGAGAATAGAGAATGTAGCGTCACGTTCGCCGTTCTCTATTCTCTATTATTGTGGGGCGATAGCTTAGCTGGGAGAGCGCCTGCTTTGCAAGCAGGAGGTCAGGGGTTCGAATCCCCTTCGCTCCACCACATCGGGACGCGGAATCTTGTAAGAGGTTCCGCTTCTTTTTTGCCCCTTTCTGGCCACCGCGTACAATTGGCCTCGAACACCGCACGGTCACGCTCCGTCCGCCCTGGTCAATTCCTGGTCTAACGCCTCCAGCGCCTCGCGCATCTGTGGTAGCTCGACCTTAGCCTGACGAGCTGTCACCGTGCCTGGCGTGTGGCCGAGGATGGCCGCGATCACCCGGTCACTGACGCGCTCGCCGAGCGGCGTGGCACAGGTGTGGCGCAGGTCGTGCAGGCGAACACGATCAAGGCCGGCGATGATAAGCAGCAAGCGGAACTGGCGCAGCAGGTTGGACGGGCTCACTGGCCCGCCGGTCTCAGTCGGAAAGATAAGCTCGCGCTCGTTCCAGCCCTCGCCGACCGGCGCCCGCTCCTCCTGCCGGTTCTCCCGGTGGGCGCGCAGCCGTGCGAGGAGCGCCTGCGGAATCCAATCGAACGCGCTGACCAGAGTTCGGTCCTGGTGTAGTCGCTGACCACAACCGTACCGTATCACAGGTCAGCGTGCCCTCGCCGCTCATGCGTCGCTTCGGCATGGCTGATCTCGTGGGCTATGCGCCTCTCCTGGAGGCAGAAGCGGTAGCGGTGCCACCGAACGTAGACCGCCTTGCCATCGGCTGCCGCGCTCTGCTGCACCCGCTCGAAGAGCGGAATCGATAGAAGTTCGCTCGTCATAATCGCCCGTCGCTCACCCAATTCTTTTCTGCCGGCGCGTTATAGTATCAGGGGCTGAGCGCCAGGGCGAATCACCCGGGTGAAGGAGACGCGTGTGTACGATCAGCAGTTTATCCCACCTGCGGCCCGACCCGCCTGGCAGCGGCTGCTCCTCCGCTGGCTCACCATCCGGCGCCGCGTGCTGGCGAGACCCGACCGGTCTTTACGCGTAGATGGACCAGTGCCCCGCACACAGCAGATTCTTTACCTTTGTACTACCAGCAAGATCGGGCCGAGCGTGGTAGGATAAAGAACTGGACACGCATTGACTGTGCGGAGGGGATGCCAGCAAGCGCTTCAGGTGTGGGGGACGCCGACACTGTGGAGGTGATATGGGTGTACCTCCCGAAATCGAGAGTCTGGCAGGCGCAGGGTATGCCCACCTGCTGGAACAACTCGGAGCAGCACGAGTCATCGCTGACCAGCTGGGCGACCAGTCGGCCATTGCATTGCTCGAAGCGCTCCAGCGTCTCTGCGCCACACGGGCCACCCATCATTCCTGGCTCGAACGGGCTGTTGGTGGAGGCGTCGCAGTCACCGGCGCCACGGCCCGGCTGAGTGTCCATTTCCTGGGCCGCTTCCGCGCCTCTCTGAACGGCCAGCCGATCAACAACTGGCGCAAGAAGAGCGAGGCGCTCTTCAAGTACCTGGTCCTGCAGCGCAACGCGCCCGTTCACCGCGATCGGGTATGCACGCTGTTCTGGCCCGAGGCAGATCCGCAAGCGGCGCGCAACTGCCTGAATGTCACGCTGCACGCCTTGCGCAAGAGCCTGAACGCGGTGGGTGGGCCGCTGCCCGAGGGCGGCCTGATCCTGTTCACCGATGATCGCTATCAGCTCAACCCTGCGATCGAGTGCTGGTGTGACACCGACCTGTTTGTCGAGCACGTGGCGCACGGCCGGGCGGCCGAGAGCACCGGCGACCGCACGGCGGCGATCGCAGCCTATGAAATGGCTGCCGCACTCTACAGCGGCGACCTGCTGGCCGATGATCGCTACGAGGAGTGGGTGATCAGCCCGCGCGAGCGGTTGCGCATCAGCTTCCTGGCGATGTTGCAGCAGCTCGGCCTACTCTACGCCGAGACGCGGCAGCATCAGCAGGCGATCGCCTACGCGCAGAAGATCCTCGCCTACGACAACTGCCACGAAGAAGCCCACCGCCTGATTATGCGCTGCTACGCGGCCCAGGGCCAGCGTAGCCTTGCGATGCGCCAGTATGCCCTCTGCCGCGAGACGCTGGCCCGCGAGCTGGGCCTGCAGCCCATGCAGGAGACTGAGCAGCTGGCTGAGATGATCCGCAGCGGACGGTAGCGCGAGCAGCACGGCCTGGAGGCATGTCCCATCGGACGTGTCGCCAGGCCGTTGGCGTGCGGTGTAGCAGCTGTGGCCTTCCTCCGGGTGATGCTCGTTGGACCGAAGCAGTGGTGCAGCCACTGCTTCGGTCTTCCTACGGGGCGGAGGCCGACCCACCGCATCTGGCGCGCCGCTTAAGCGCAAACTAAGTGCAAGCTAGCCGCGATCTATGCGCGATCTAAGTTCCTTTTGCGAGTGATCTAAGCACCGGCTAAGCCACGGCTGGTACTATCTCCTCCAGGCGCCCGGAGTGCAGCGACGAGACGTGGCATCCCATCACGTACGTTCAGTCGCTGCACTCATACCGGTGACGAGTGACGAGCCGCACAGTCCGCATCACGTTGTGGCGCGGTGTTAGTTCGCTGCGCAACCCCTCACTCGGATCTGGTATCACTATCGTGAGCTGATTGCGATCGCTGGCCACCGCTGCCGATAGGGGGACCCATGGGCAGGCCAGTCTCCTTTGTGCTGCGGATCAGCAGCTTCGATCAGAAGCGCCTGCAAGGCCAGATCGAACATGTGCCCAGCGGGACGACCTCCTACTTCGCCGATCTGGATCAGGCAGCGGCCTTCATCCGCCGCCATCTGGCCGAGGGGGCGCTTGAAACGGTCGCGCCCGCGCCGCGTGGAGGAGCCGTGGTGGATTCGATCTTCCCCTTTTTACGGCGCAGAGCGGCCGCAGCAACCACACCGCCGGAAGATGCAGCGCCGGCGACGCCCCCCGAGGCCGCGAGCGCGCAGCCGGCTGTGCCCGCGGTCGCAGCGGAGCCGGCACCGGCGGCAAGCCCGCCGCTGGGTGGGGAGCCAGCCAGCCTGACCCCGCCGATCAGTCTGCAGCCCTACGCCGAGGCACTGCTTGCGCTGCTGCGGCCCTTCCTGCCGGCGGGGCCGGATCCTTCGCGCCCGGCATCGCTGAGCTTTATTGCGCTCGCGCAGCGCTCGCTGGGGCTTGGCGGGTGCCGCGGCCTGCTGCGCAGTGGCGGGCTCGACGTGGCCGAGCTGCGTGGCGGCTGGCTCGAGGCCCGTGTGCGCTGCGAGCTGTGGGCGGCCAGCCTCGACGCGCTCAATGCCCGCGTTGCCGAGCTGCAGAGCGCCCTGCTCGTCGCTGCGCCCGAACTGCGCGCGAGCGGCCTGCTGCAGCTGCAGCTCGCCAATAGCTCCGCCGCCGAAACGATCGATGGCGTCTGGCGCCGCGCGCTCGACTACCACGTGCTCTACGAGTATCGCTACCAGGACACCGATGGCGCGGTCGGTTTGATTGCGCGCATTCCCATCCACGCCCAGCATGATCTCGGCGGCCTGGATCTGACCACCGTCAGCGACCACCTGGTGCGCTGGGACAATCAGGCCGCGCCTGCGCTGCTGATCCAGCCCGGGCCCCGGGCGAGCCTGCAGGTGCTGGGGCTGCAGCTGGCGAGCTTTGTGCCGGGCGGCGCGCCGATTGGCACAATCACCCAGACCATCGTGCAGGGCGGCGAGACGCTCAGCACCAGCTTCAGCTCGCTGGCTGCCTTCCAGGCCCTGTTCACACCCATTGCCGATACGCTCGATCTTTTAACGATCCCGCCGCCGCTCATGCCCGGTGAGGTACAGGCGACCCGTGCGTTTCAGGTCAGCCATCTGCGCTTCA
>JBDNDG010000439.1:0-3652 GCA_046719255.1 Chloroflexaceae bacterium | reverse complement strand
GTGGCCAGTGTGCCCAGGCCTGTCGTCTGCCCTACGAGCTGATCGTTGATGGCGCGCTGCGCCCCCTGGGTGACGCGCGCTACCTGCTTTCGCCCGGCGATCTTTCCGCGTTGCGACTGATGCCCGAGATTGTGCGCCTGGGGGTTGCGGCGCTGAAGATCGAGGGGCGCTACAAGGACGAGACCTACGTCGCGCTCGCCACCAGCGCCTACCGCAAGGCGGTTGACGAGGCCTGGGCCGGCCTGCCCCTCAGTCTGTCTCCTGCCGAGGAACTGCGGCTGGAGCAGGTCTATTCGCGGGGGCTGGGGCCCTACTTCCTCAGCGGCACCAACCACCAGGCGGTGGTGCGCGGGCGCGCGCCGCGCCATCGAGGTGTGCTGGTGGGCCGGGTGGTCCGGGTGCTGGCCGATCGGGTGCAGATCGCCCCCGAGCCGGCTACGGCCATCGCCCCGCTGAAGCCTGGCGATGGCGTGGTGTTCGATGCCGCCGACCGGCGCAGTCCCGAAGAGCCGGAGGAGGGTGGGCGGATCTACCACGTGCGTCCGGCTCGCGACGGGTTGCTGGAGGTTGAGTTTGGCAACCAGGCCGTGAATGTGCGCCGGGTGCGGGCGGGTGATCTCCTCTGGCGCACCGACGACCCCGAGGTGGAGCGCGCCGCGCGGCCCTTTACCCGGCCCGCCGCGCCGCTGCGCCGGCAGCCTGTGGCGGTGCGGGCTGTTGCCCGCGCCGGCGCGCCCCTGGAGCTGGAGTGGCGGCTGATGGCGTCTCCTGCCCGGGGCGGGGGACGCGGCCCGAACCTGCTTGATGATCCAACCCTTCCCTCTACCGCGCCTCACGGATCGGTTTCGTGGCAGAGCGGATCTGCGGAGCAGAGCAGCAGCAGTCAGGCCAGCGCCCCGGCCCCTGAACTATGCGTAACGGTGCGCTCTCCCGAACCCCTGGCGACGGCGCGCCGCCACGCCCTGACCGTGGAGAACCTGCGTGAGCAGCTCGGTCGTCTGGGCGCCACCCCGTACACGCTGGCAGAACTCGAAGCCATCATCGAAGGTGAGCCGTTTGTGCCCGACTCGCTGCTCAACACCCTGCGCCGCCAGGCGGTCGAGCGGCTGGCCGCCTTGCAGGGTCAGCCCCGCTCCGGCCCCGTGACCGAGCCGCTGGCGGCGCTGGAGGCCCTGCTGGCGTCGTGTCGCAGCGCCCCGGAGCCGGCCCATCTGCCGCCGCAGCTCCATCTGCTGGTGCGCACCCCCGAACACCTCGAAGCGGCCCTGGCCCTGCGCCCTGCGCCCGCCAGTATCACCCTTGACTACCTGGACCTCGACGGCCTGCGCCCCGCGGTCGAGCGGGTCCAGGCGGCAGGCATCCCCGCGCGGGTGGCCAGTCCACGGGTACTCAAGCCCGGCGAGGAGCGCATTGTGCGCTTCTTGCTCAAACTCGGCTGCGGCATCCTGGTGCGCTCGACAGGTCTGCTCCAGGCCCTGCGGCAGAGCGGGTCGCCGCCACTCACCGGCGATTTCAGCCTGAACGCGGCCAATCTGCTCAGCGCCGCCACCCTGCTCGACCTGGGGCTGGAGCGCCTCACGCCGACCCACGACCTGAACGCGGCGCAGGTTGCTGACCTGGCGCGCGCGGTGGGGCCGCGGCGCACCGAAGTGGTGGCCTACCAGCACCTGCCGGTGTTCCACACCGAGCACTGCGTCTTTTGTCGCTTCCTCTCCAGCGGCACGAGCTACAAAGACTGCGGGCGCCCCTGTGAGCGCCACCAGGTGGCCCTGCGCGACCAGCGCGGGCGCGAGCATCCCGTGCTGGCCGATGTGGGCTGCCGCAACACCGTCTTTAGCGCCGAGGCCCAGACCGCCAGTCGCCATCTGGCGGCCTGGCGCGCGGCGGGCATCGTCCACTACCGCCTCGAATTCGTCCACGAAAGCGGCACGCAGGTCACCGATGTGGCAACGGCCTTCCGCGCGACGCTGGAAGGGACGCTCAGCCAGGGCGATCTGGAACGCCGCTTGCGGCAGATTGTCCCCGACGGTCTGACCGAAGGCAGCCTGTTTGTGCCCGCCGGCCACACGCTGATCCCTTTGCTGGATTGATACGTAATCCGAAAATAGGGGAAACCGGGTTTCTCCACGCTCCTCCCTGAGGGGAGGGTTTTGAGCGTTCCGCCCCCCTCCCGGCCTCCCCCCGCCGGGGGGAGGAGCCCGGTTTCTTCCCCTGGTGGGAGAGGGATGGGAAGGGCTGCGCCTGCTCAAACATAAACCTGATTTCGGGTTTTTCCGTGCCCCTCCCCTGAGGGGAGGGTTTCGAGCGTTCTGCCCCCCTCCCGGCCTCCCCCCACCGGGGGGAAGAGCCCGGTTCCCGCCCCGGCGGGGGAGGGCCAGGGAGTGGGCAGCCCGAGCCTGCGTTGTGTTTGATCTGGCGCTCTATGGCGGCGGATTGACGGGCAGTCCGTGCAACACGTACAATAGCGGCGTTCCGCAGCGGAGCTCAACAGCAGGGAGAACCTCCTATGACCGAGCGGGTCGGATTCATTGGCCTGGGCATCATGGGAAGCGGGATGGCCGCCAATCTGCTCAAGGCCGGCTTTGATCTCACCGTCTGGAACCGAACGCCCGAACGCGCCGACGCACTGGTAGCCGCCGGGGCGAAGCGCGCCGGCAGCCCGGCTGAACTGGCGACGCAGTGTTCAATGATTTTTTCCTGCGTCAGTGACACCTCTGATGTGATCGAGGTGATTCTGGGTGAGCGGGGCGTGGTCGAAGGCGCCACGCCGGGCGCCCTGGTAGTGGATATGAGCACGATCAGTCCCCAGGGCGCCCAGACCATCGCCGCCGCTCTGGCCGAGCGGGGCGTGCATTTCCTCGACGCGCCGGTGAGCGGCGGCAGCGAAGGCGCGGCGCGCGGCACCCTGAGTATTATGATCGGTGGCCCTGCCGACCAGGTGGCCCGCGCCATGCCCTGCTTCCAGGCCATGGGAGCCACCATCACCCATGTTGGCGGTCACGGCGACGGGCAGACGGTCAAACTGGTCAACCAGATCCTGGTTGTCGGCACGATGCTGGCAATCAGCGAGGCGCTGGTCTTTGCCCAGGCCAGCGGGGTAGACCTGGAGAAGACCTTGCAGGCGGTGAGCGGAGGAGCCGCGGGGAGCTGGATGCTCACCAACCGCGCGCCGCAGTGCATCCGCCGCGACTGGCGTCCCGGGTTCACCATTGACCTGCAGCAGAAGGACCTGCGCCTGGTGTTGCAGGCTGCCGACGAAGTTGGCGCGCCGATGCTCGCCACGGCCCAGATCTTCCAGCTCTACCGCGCGTTGCAGGCGGCGGGCCTCGGCCAGGAAGGCACCCATGCGCTGATCTAGTACCTCGAGCGCCTGGCCGGCGTGGAGGTAGGTGTGCCGCGCTGAGAGGCGCCTCCGGCGCCACGCATTGAACAGAGGGGAAACGGGTTTCCCCTCCCGCGGTTCGACGGGCTTACCGCAGGCGGTGAGCCTGTCGAGCCGTGCCCTTCCTTGAGGGGAGAGAGTGGGAGGGCGCAGCCCTCCCAGGAAACAACGCATGTTCATCGTGTCAGTGTGCGGCTTTGCCCCCAGAACGAACCAGAAAACCGGGGTTTGGAGCTTGCCCCAACGACGTTGCAACAGCCCTGAAAGATT
>JBDNDG010000438.1:0-3668 GCA_046719255.1 Chloroflexaceae bacterium | reverse complement strand
ACTATGCCTCTCCGCTAAACGAATGGGTAGCGCGAAGACGGCTGATCCGGCACTACGCCTCTCCGCTAAACGAATGGGTAGCGCGAAGACGGCTGATCCGGCACTACGCCTCTCCGCCAACGAATGGGTAGCGCAAAGACGTTCTGGGGCGACATGAGAGCGAGGGTGTCGTGCCGTCGCAGGCGTCCGATGGCGAGGGGCTCCAATCTCAAGACTTTTTCGCGCTACCAGAGTTTTCTGCGGAGCGCATCAGGAAGCCATGGCCGCGGCTAGCCCTCACTCTTCAGCCCCCTCTCCTGCTCAGGGAGAGGGGACGCCCAGCAGAGGGGGGCCGGGGGGTGAGGAGGAGAGGCCGTTACCCGAAAACATCTACCGGTGAAAGGGGCCGCGCCCGCCCACACCCTCCCCGCCGGGAGGATCTAAGGATCGTAACGCTATGACCCATCGCAGCGTTCCAGTGCTCGATTTTGGCTCGCAGACAGCCCAGTTGATCGTGCGTCGCGTGCGTGAACTGGGAGTGTACAGCGAGTTGCTGCCCCACGATGTCGCTGAGGAACAGGTGCGCGCGCTCAATCCGGTGGGCATTATTCTCTCCGGTGGCCCCGCCAGCGTCTACGAGCCTGGCGCGCCGGGAATGCCTGCCTGGTTGCCCACCTGTGATCTGCCGGTGCTGGGGATTTGCTACGGCATGCAGTTGATGAGCCACACGCTCGGGGGCGTCGTATTACGCCCGGAGCAGCGTGAGTTCGGCCCGGCGACAATCGAGGTGCTCGACCCGGACGAGCTGTTCGCCGACACGCCGGCGCAACAGGCGGTCTGGATGAGTCACGGCGACCGCATCGAGGCCCTACCGTCCGGATTCCGCGCCATCGCCGCCAACCCCGCCACGCCCTTCGCGGCCATCGCCGACGACCGGCGGCGCTGGTACGGGGTGCAGTTCCACCCCGAAGTGGTCCATACCGTCCACGGACGCGCCGTGCTGAGCAACTTCCTGTTTCGCATCTGTGGCGCGGTGGCCGACTGGCGGGCCGCGAGCTTCGTTGCGGAGGCGGTCGAGCGCGTGCGCGCCCAGGTCGGCCCGGAGCGGCGCGTGCTCTGCGCCCTTTCGGGTGGAGTGGACTCAGCCGTCGCGGCCCTGATCGTCCATCGGGCTATCGGCGACCGGCTGACCTGCGTGTTCGTGGACAACGGCCTGCTGCGGCTTGGTGAGGCCGAACAGGTCATCGCCACCTTCCGCGAGCACTTCCACGTGCCCCTGATAGCTGTGGATGCCCGCGAAGAGTTCCTCAGCGCGCTGGAGGGCGTGGCCGACCCGGAGCGCAAGCGCAAGATCATCGGCGAGAAGTTCATCCGCATCTTCGAGCGCGAGGCGCGAGCCCTCGGCGCGGTGAACTTTCTGGCCCAGGGCACGCTCTACCCCGATGTGATCGAGTCGAGCGCCCCCGACCGCCAGAAGGGTGTGACGATCAAGACCCATCACAACGTTGGCGGCCTGCCGGCGGATATGCAGATGGAACTGGTGGAGCCGCTGCGCTACCTGTTCAAAGATGAAGTGCGGGCGGCCGGGTTAGAGTTGGGGCTGCCCGAGGAGTGGGTCTGGCGCCACCCCTTCCCTGGCCCGGGCCTGGCCGTGCGGATCATCGGCCCGGTGAGCTTTGCGCGCCTGGAGACCCTGCGCCGGGCCGACGCGATCTTCCTCGAAGAACTGCGCGCCGCCGGTCTCTATCGGCAGACCCAGCAGGCCTTTGCCGTGCTGCTGCCGGTGCAAAGCGTGGGGGTCATGGGTGATGGGCGCACGTACGCCGATACGATCGCCCTGCGGGCAATCACCACCGAAGATTATATGACCGCCGACTGGGCGCGCCTGCCCTACGCGGTGCTGGCGAAGGTGAGCAGCCGGATCGTTAACGAGGTGCCCGGCGTGAACCGGGTGGTCTACGATATCTCCTCCAAGCCCCCGGCGACGATCGAGTGGGAGTGAGCGGTACGTGTTCACCCTGCTCCCGGGTACGCGGGCATCGTGTCCGCATCCAGGCCATGACGGGCGGGACGCCCGGGCACCCGGGAGTGTCGCACAGGGCGTTCAGGTGGGCTCTGACGCAACACTGCTCGCGGAGTGTTCGAGTGAAAGTTGCACTTTTGTGTCGCGCGGCTACGCCGCACGGATGGCTATGAGCAGCGCCTCCGCCCCCGCAAAACTGATCCTCTGCGGCGAGCACGCCGTGGTTTACGGGCGCCCGGCGATCGCGGTACCGCTCGTCGACGTGCGCGCCTATGCCCGGGTGGAGCCGGGCGAGGCCGACAGCGGGCTGCGTTTCATCGCCCCCGACCTGGGAGAGAACTGGTCGGCGGCCGGGCAGCCCGCACATCCGCTGAGCGAACTGGCCCGCGCTGCGCTCGCGCGGCTCGGCGTCGAGGACGCCGACCTGACGATCACGCTGCGCTCCGACATCCCGATTGCCAGCGGCCTGGGCAGCGGCGCGGCAATCGGCACGGCCCTGGTGCGCGCGCTGGCTGCCCACGTGGGGCTGGCGCTGCCACCTGCTGAGGTGGCGGCCCTGGTCTACGCCAGCGAGCGGCGCTACCACGGCACACCCAGCGGCATTGACAACACGGTAGTGGCCTACGAGCAGGCGATCTGGTTCGAGCGGCGCGAGCCGGCCCCGCTGATCGAGCCGCTGACCATCGGCGCGCCGCTGACGCTGCTCGTTGGCGACAGCGGGGTGCGCAGTGCCACGCGGCTGCCGGTGGGCGCCGTGCGCGAGCGCTGGCAGGCTGACCCGCGGCGCTACGAGGCGCTCTTTGACCAGGTGGGCGAACTGGTGGTACAGGCACGCGCAGCCCTGGCCAGCGGCGATGTCCGGCTCCTGGGAGCGCTCCTCGACGCGAACCAGGCGCTGCTGGAGCAGATCGGCGTCTCGTCGCCCGAACTGGAGCGGCTGGTGGCGGCGGCGCGCGCGGCAGGCGCGCTGGGGGCCAAGCTCTCCGGGGCAGGGTGGGGCGGGGTGATGCTGGCCCTGGTTACACCGGAAACGCGCGACCGCGTAGCCGGGGCCCTGCGCGCCGCCGGTGCAACGCGGGTGTTGGGCGTGTAGGGCGGAAGCCTTTGCGAAGGCTTCCGCCCTACGACGCCACCTGTTCCAACTGCACCTGCAACCCGCCGTTCACGGGGACGAGCAGGTTGTAGAGCAGGCACACCAGCACGATGCCCACCATCACCAGCAGCGCGCCGCCGAGCGTGATCAACACCAGCAACAGCCAGAAAAGCGCCCCACCCAGATCGGCAACCCCGGCCGACCACTCGGCGAGCGGACGTAAGCCCACCAGGTCGATCGGATCGATGGTGACCAGCGGCTGCCCGAGAAACGACAATTCATACGGCTGGACCGACGCTAACAGACTGGCCAGCCCTTCGAGCGCTACGGTGGCCAGCAAGGCCACCGGGAACGCCGGGATCAGCGCGATGACCCACCCCACCACCAGGCCGACGCGCAGGGCCGAGCGCAGGCTAACCCGCCGAATCCTGTAGTTCATCATTGCTCCTTAATGGTGCATCCAGACGGCATCATGCTTCGCTGCGCGAAGGGTGACACGGAATCTGCTGGATGCGCCACTTTATAGGCTGTCCTTGCGGCTGCGCTGCACAACGCCAGAATGAACACATCTAT
>JBDNDG010000437.1:0-3673 GCA_046719255.1 Chloroflexaceae bacterium | reverse complement strand
TTCCAGGAACATAACTATTATTTTCATTCCGGGGTTGTGCGACGCAGCCGCATGACCGTCTGATATGAGTATGGGGAAACCGGGTTTTCCTACACCCCTGCCCGGTGGGAGGGTTTGGGAGGGCTACGTCCTTCCAGGAACAAATATTCTCATTCTGGCGTTGTGCGGCGCAACCGCGCGGGCGCCTGCCATGCACGGGTATCCGAACCCGGGACGGGCCGTGCCGGATCGTACCAGCCTATGCGCATTCTGATGCTCTCACCCTACCCACCCTACCCGCCCCGCAGCGGGGGCGCCCTGCGCATCTACCACCTGTTGCGGGGTCTGTCGGCGCGTCACGAGGTCACAGTGCTTACCTTTGCGCCGGGCGCCACGGCGGTAGCGGAGCTGGCGCCACTGCGCGGGGTGTGCGGCGTCGTTACCGTGCCTGGCCCGCCCCGGCGCTCGCTGCTGCGCCGCGCGGCCACGACTGTGGCCTCGCCAGTGCCCGATATGGGGCTACGCAACCAGGCGTCAGCCTACGCCGAGGCCCTCAGCCGGCTCCTCGCCGCCCGGCGCTACGATGTGGTGCAGGCCGAGAGTATCGAGATGGCCGGCTACCTGATGCAGGCCCGGGGCCTCGGCCCGCTGCTGGTGCTCGATGAGTTCAACGCCGAATATGTGCTGCAACGCCGCGCCGCGCTGAATGATCTGCGCCGCGGCCTGGCCCTGCACCCGGGCGCGCTGGTCGCCGGGCTGTATTCGCTGGCCCAGTGGCGCAAACTCGCCCGTTACGAACGGGGCGCCCTGCGGGCCTTCGACCGGCTGCTGGTAGTCTCGGAACAGGACCGCGTCGCCCTGGCCCGGCTCGACCCGCGCCAGGCGCACCGGCTGCGCGTGTTGCCCAATGGCGTGGACACCGCGCACCTGCGCCGCGGCGCAGTGGTGGGCGACCTTGGTCCCGCCACGCTGACGTTTGTCGGCACGCTGGACTACCGCCCCAACCTCGATGCCCTGCGCTGGTTCGTAGACGATGTGCTGCCCCGCATTCGGGCGCAGCGCCCCGATGCGCGGTTGCTGGTGGTGGGCCGGGCAGCGGGGCGCGCTGCCCGCACCCTGGCCGAAGGCGAAGCGGTCGAGCTGGTGGGCGAAGTGGCCGATGTGCGACCTTACATTGACGGCGCCGCGGTCTACGTGCTGCCGATGCGTATCGGCGGCGGTTCGCGCCTGAAGCTGCTGGAGGCCCTGGCGATGGAAGCGCCGGTGGTCAGCACCTCGCTGGGTATTGAAGGCATCGAGGGGCTACGGCACGAAACGCACCTGCTCATCGCCGACCGCGCCGAGAGCTTCGCCGCGGCGGTGCTGCGGCTGATCGCCGACCCTGACCTGGGGGCACGTCTGGGCACCGCCGGGCGCGCTCACGTGGCGGCGCACTACGACTGGAAGGTGATCGTTCCGCGTCTGGAGGCGGCCTACCGCTGATGATGGTGGTATCGCCCCCCATCAGCGGCTGCGCGCCACAATGACGCAATGAAAACAGGTTTTTTTGTGGGAGGGAGGGGACAGCCCTCCCACATCCTCCCTGCCAGCGGGTTGTTGCCCGGGAGGGCTGCGCCCTCCCCGGCCCCTGCCCCACCGGGTGCGGAAACCGGGTTCCTTCTCCCCGCGGGGAGAGGCTGGGAGGAGGGCAGAACGCTATGTTCACGTTAGCCGGCTTAACCCGCCGTCAGTCCCAACCCACACCGTCCCATCGGGTGCGACAAGCAACGCATTCACGGTGTTTCCCGCCAGACCATCTTCGGCGGTGAACTTCTGTGAGGTCCCATTCGGATCGAGGCGAATCAACCCATCCTGCCCTGTGCCAATCCAGATCGTTCCATCGGGCGAGGCGGCAAGGCACAGGATGTCGCTGCGTATCTCCCCATTCGGCGCGATAAGCGTTTGCCAGGTTCCATCAGCGGACCGGCGGGTCAGGCTACCGCCCGTGGCGATGTCGGCTGAGGCGAAGAGCAGCGATCCGTCTGCCAGCGCGAGGATGTGTCGCACCGCGCCGCCCGGAAACCCGTCGGCTTCACCAAACCGTTGCCACTGACCGTCCATCGTCAAACGGCTAAACCCGCCCTCCGTGCCAAACCACATCGAACCATCGGGCGCAGCGGCGATGGCGTGCACAGTGTTCCCGGCCAGTCCGTCGGCCCGGGTAAAGCTGCGCCAATTCCCATCCGGGTCACGCCGAAAGACCCCTTCGAGATACGTGCCCACCCACAGCGAGCCATCGGCTCCCGGCCCCAGCGCCACGACGCGAGCTGTGGGCCAGTCTGGTGAGTCGGGGATCTGGATCTGCTCCGGCAGATCAGGCGTTACACGCAGCACACCCTGGCCGGTGCCAACCCAGAGGTCGCCGAAGCTGTCGTGCGCCAGGGCGGTGATCTCCGACAGCAACGTATCGGGGAGGAACGTCTGCCACTGTCCATCCACGGTAAGAAGACTGAGGCCTTGCGACGTACCCGCCCAGAGCACGCCGTTCGGGGCCAGTGCCAGGGCGGTGATGGAATTGTATTGATCAACCGGTCCATTACTATCTTGCAAGGTCTGCCAGGCGCCGTCTGGCAAGAGCCGGCTGATTCCTCGATCCGTACCGAACCAGACCGAGCCATCGGTGCCAGAGGCAACGCTCTGGACATTCGAGGAAATCAGGCCCTCGCTGCGATCTGGCGCAGCGCTGATGGTCTCGTACCGCCCATCAGGGTAAAGCTGAAGAGCGCCAGACTCTGTCGCCGCCCAGAGAGCGCCGTTCGCAGCCACCGCAAGATCGCGGAACAGTGACGCACTCATAGCTTCCTGTTCTGCTTGCTCTATCACCAGCAGCGTTTCGAGGCGACGGTCCGAACCCAGCCGGTACACGCCGGAGCCGATGCCGGCAGCGGTGCGAAACGTGTTCACAGCCATCAGCACAGCGCCGTCAGGAGCGAAGGCAAACGCTGTCACCCGTCCGTCGCCCAGGTCATCATTGGTCAGAAAGCGCTGGCGCCCATCGGCGGTGAAGACGCGGACCCCGGCGGGCGTGCTGAGCCAGATGGCGCCGTCAGACGCTTCGGCGAGGGTCACAACATCGGCGAAGCGCGGTTGCATGAGCGAGTCGGGAAAGGACCCTGTCGGGCTCAAGAAGCGAACGGTGCGGACCCGACCATCGCGCCCCAGGCGTGTGGCGCCTCGCGGCGTGCCAAACCAGACCGCCCCATCAGAGGCGCCCAGGACAGCGTACACAAAGGCGTCGGCCAGGCCATCGGCAACCGTAAAGCGGCGCAACGAGCCATCGAGGCGCACCTGCACCGCGCCACGATCGGTTCCCAGCCAGAGGGCACCCTCGGCATCAACGGCCAGCGCGGTGACGGTATTGCCGGGCAAACCATCATCGGTCGTCAGCTTGAGCACCTCCGCCGTGTTCACGTCCCAGCGGGCCAGGCCACCACTGGTAGCCGCCCAGACTGTCTCGCCATCAACCAGTATGTCATTAATGCGATTAACCGAGGAAAAGGTTGTCCAGCGCGGATGCACACCTTGCGCAGCCAGCTTCTCAACAGCCATGTGGCGCGCCCCGGCCGTCAGGGCCAGGGCAGCCGCGCGGTCAGCCAGGCGCTGCTGAAGGCGCGGCGCAGGAAGCGGTCGCCAATCCAGGAGTAAAGGCAAAGAT
>JBDNDG010000436.1:0-3674 GCA_046719255.1 Chloroflexaceae bacterium | reverse complement strand
GCACCGGCTTCAGCCATTCGCCGCGCGGCATCGATCTGGCTCTCGTGCGGGTAGAACTGGTACTCAAAGCCGAAGTGCGCCGCAACCACCACCACGTCGGTCTCCCAGTTGGCCCGGGCGATGGCATCGAGGAGGCTCTGGCGCACGCCGCCCTGTTGCCCGTACTCGGTTGACTGGTAGAGCAGGTTGACCTGGTCGTGGGGATCGAGAATACCATTGGTGCCCCAGGTGGCCGAAATGAAGCCGATGGTCAGGCTAACGCCATCGCGGGTGAGGGTCAGCGGCAAATAAGGCGGACGGACCGCGCCGACCGGCGCCGTGCCGTGTTGCAGGATGCCATTGGCCTCCAGCACGCGCAGCGTGGCGTCAATGCCCTCGGGGCCGCGGTCGAGGATGTGGTTGTTGGCAGTGGAGACGACATCGATCCCCGCGTTGCGGAGCGCGGTGGCGAGGGCCGGATTGAAGTTGAACAAGGGATAACCGCTGATCGGCGAACCTTCGAGCATCGCCCCATCGAAATTGGTGTAGGCCAGATCGGCGGCCTGGAGGAAGGGCCGCACGCCATCGAAGAGCACATCGTAGCCCTGGCTCTCGCCCACGGCCTGAATGTTCTCATGGGGAAAGGTGTCGCCGGTAGCGGCGATGGTGAAGTGCGTCTCCGCAGGATCGCCCGCGCCGCACAGATTGGCCGCGAGCAGTGGCTGGTCAAGCCCATCGGCGCGCTGGGCGCGCACAAGCCCGCCCGGGGGCAGGGCAACCAGCAGCGTGAGCAGCAGCAGCACGAGGGAGATCGGGCGAGCCGCACGGGGCGCGGGCAGGCGTTGCCGGCTCGATCCGCAGGCGATCGGGGTCGTGTATGCAGGGCTGGCCCCGGTCATCCACCCGGGTGGACGATCCGGCGCGGCGTCTTCCTGCGAAAACGCCGCGCTCCGGGCCTGCGCGCGCGCGACGCCCGTCGCCGGTGACGACTCATGCCCGGACCCACCCCTGGCAGAGCTGATGCACCCTCCGCCTCCGGCGCCGGGGTGTGGGACGGCGTAGCCAACCCGCGAGGATGTTCTGGTTCGTTTCAGGGGCAACGCCGTCAAAACGCGCCAGAACACCGGGGTTCGGGGCTTGCCCCTGCACCATCGCATCAACCCTGCGCCCATGGTCTCCTCCAGACAAATCAGCACTTTTGTGCTATACTAACACATCAGAAGCAAAGCGGGAAGCCCGGCTATAATACGGGCACGTCGAGGTTCCCCATGCCTTCCCTATCGGGCGACAGGCCCGCGACGGCGGAGGGCGGGGAACCGGGAGTCTCCGATTCTTCCGCCCGCCGGGGTGCAGCCAGGTGGCCCGGGCTACTGCCGGAGCGCTCGGATGTCGCCGCGAACCGTCCACCATATTGCCCTCGTGGTGCTTGCCAGCCTCGGGGCCTATTTCCTGTTCGTGCGGCCCCCGGCCGATACGACGCGGGTGCTCTCGCGCTGGGCCGCCACGGCGTCAATAGCGGCCGCGCCAGCGCCGCAGCGGCTGGTCGGGCGGTCCGAGCCGCAACCGGCGCTCACCGCGGCCGGCGAGCGCCTGGCGGCGTTCAACCGCGAGAGCGCGTTGCAGGAGCAGGTCGCCGATGGGTTGGTCGAGTTCTACCGGCGCGGCATCGGCGGCGGCGAGTTGCTCTACACCGTGGCGCGCCTGGATGAGCGGGTCCACATCGAGGTGATCAATGCTGACGGGGCCATTCCCGGCAGCGATGCCAGCGGCGATACGATCTGGCTCGACGGCCAGCGCCACCTGCAACCGGTGGTGGACATGGTCAACGCGCCCTTCGCCGCCCGCGAGGGTATGGAACTGCTCTGGGCGATGGCATTCGGCTTTCACGGCGCGGTGCGTACCTCCAACGAGGGTAGCGTGGTGATTAATGGCGTGGTGCACCGGGTAAACCCCTGGCGTGGCGCGCTGTGCATCACGGATGATGGGCGGGCGCTCATTGATCTCTTCGACGCCCAGGAATTGCGGAGCTGCTGGCAGGCCGTGGGCGGCGGGCCGGTGATCCTCTGGAAGGGCAGGATCGCCAACCCGGTCGTCAGCGCCGCGACTGACGAGTTCCTCCCCTTCAACCCCCTGGGTGAGGACTTCGTGCAACTCGACTGGCGCATTACCGTGTACAGCGGCACCTATCCCAAGACTGCGGTGTGCGTCGGCGATCTGCCGGGCGGGCGTTCGTTCCTGGTCCTGGCCACCTCCGCGGGCATCACCGGGGTAGAGCTGGCGCGCGCACTGCGCGATATGGGTTGCCACGACGCCCTCGGCGGCGACGATGACACCTCAACCCAGGCCGTCTGGCGCGATCAGGCCCTCTGGCCCCGCCCCCAGCGCCCCGTCCCCGACGCCATTGCGGTCTACGTGCGCCAGTGACCGCGGGGCGCGGTTGGCGTCCACCCCACCTGCACGCTTTCGCGGCGCAGGTGGGAAGCCCCGGGGGGACGGTTCCATCCGCGGCGATCATTCCACTCCTTGCACAAACTGCGCTACCAGGGTCTCAACCGCGCCCGGAAGGGGCAGCGTTGCGTATGGGTCCCCCGCGATGCCGCCCTCGTAGACCAGGTTCTCGTCGAGGGCGTAGCGTTCGACCATCTCCGGCGCGACGTTGCGGAAGGCCCAGGCCAGGCCGATCATCTGCTCCAGGCTGAGATCGGTCTGGATATGGTCGCGTAGCGCCGTGGTCAGGTCCGCCAGCATCTCCACCTGACCGATCAGGTTCTGGTCGCGCACGCGCTGGAAGGCGGCCACGAGGATCTGTTGCTGGCGGCGATTGCGGGCGTAGTTGCTGTCCATATGCCGCATCCGGCTGTAGATCAGCGCCGTCTCGCCGTCCATGTGGTACGGTCCGGGCAAAAAGTGGGCGACCATGTAGCCGTAGTCCATGGTGGGGTAGGCCGGATCGTACAACTCCTGTTCAACCACAACGTCCACTCCGCCAATGGCGTCAATCGCAGTAACGAAGGCGTTAAAATCGGCGCGTACGACGTGATGGATGGGCAAGCCCAGGAGCTGGCTCACAGTGGCGCGGGCCAGTTCCATCCCGCCGCCGACATCGGGGGCGGCCTCGCCGTACACGGTTGCGGTGTTGATGCGCGCGTAGCCGTAGCCGGGGATGTTCACGACCAGGTCGCGGGGGAGCGACAGCAGAGCGATGCGCTGCCGCGCAGTGTCCAGCCGCACCACAACGATGGCGTCGGAGCGGGTCTGCCAGCTCTCGCCGGGGCGGCGGTCGCTGCCGAGCAGGAGAATGTTGAGCGGCTCGCCGGAGACCGGCTGCACCGCGACAGTAGGCATCAGGGTGGGCAGGGGCTGCCCGCCGATGGCCGGCAGGCGCACGGGGGTGGCGCTCGCTCCGGGCGCGGGGGACGGGCCGGGCGACGGGAGGAGGCCAGGCACGGCGGCAACCGGCAGGCCCGTCTCGGCGGTCGCTACGCCGGTCGTCGGGAGAACGGATCGCGCCACCGGCGTGAGCGGCGCGAGGGTGGAGGCCCCCGGCAACCCGGGCGTGGGCCCGCCCCGCGGGGCGCCGGCCACCCCCACGGTCGGCGCCGAGGCGCTCCGGTGGGGCGCGCCGGTCACCTGCATTGCCGCCAGGTTGCTCTGAATGGTGTAGGCAGCTACGACAATACGACCCGCCACCCCGA
>JBDNDG010000435.1:0-3708 GCA_046719255.1 Chloroflexaceae bacterium | reverse complement strand
CTTCGCCGGCGCCGCCGTGGTGCTCGATCCGCGCGATGGGCGGGTGCTGGCGCTGGTCTCGCTCCCGGCCTACGATAACAACATCTGGGTTGACCCGACGCGCCGCGAGGAATTGCTGGCCCTGCTCACCCGTAGCGACCCGGAGGCGCTGGCTGAGTTGCTGCGGCAGGCGCCGCTGACCAACCGGGCCATCAGCGGGCAGTATCCGCCAGGCTCGACGCTCAAGCAGTTTGTGGGCGCGATCGCGCTCCAGGAGGGGGTGATCGCCCCGGATACGCGGCTGCGCGATCCGGGTGTGCTCAAGTTGATCGAGCGCAATGGCGCGCCCTTCGAGCTGCCGAACTCGGTTCGCAACCGCGACAATGGCGAACTCACGGTGATTGACGCCCTGCGCCTCTCCTCGAACGTGTTCTTCGCCTCGATAGCCGGCGGCAACGATCAGGCCACCAACCTCGACGCGCGGGCGCTTCGTGTCCGCGGGCTGGATATTGACCGGCTGGTGCAGGGGCTGGAGTGGTTCAACCTGGGGCGCATCACCGGCATCGATCTGGCCGGTGAAGCCCCGGGCCTGGTGCCGACCAAGACCTGGAAGGCCCAGGCCAAACGCGAAGTCTGGACCACCGGCGACACCTACAACACCGCCATCGGCCAGGGCGATATGCTGGTTACACCGCTGCAACTGGCGCTGGCGGCGGGCGGCATCGCCCGCGATGGGACGATCTACCGTCCCCACGTCGTTGCGGCGATCACCGATGGCAGCGGGGCCGTGGTGCGGACGATCGGCCCCGAGCCGCTCGGTCGCGTGCCGGTGGATCCGTCGTTCCTGCAAGTTATTCGCGAAGGCATGCGCCAGTCGGTGACCAATGGCCTGAACGTCGCCGCGCGCGAGGAATGCTCCGGCCTGCGCATTGCCGGCAAAACGGGCACCGCCGAGTTCGGGCCCCTCATCGAGCGCGCCGACGGCCGCTTTGTGCGCCAGAGCCACGCCTGGTTCGTGGGCTTCGCGCCCTACGAGGACCCCCAGGTGGTGGTGGCGGTGTTGCTGGAGGGTGCCGGCGACCTCAACGACGGTTCGTCAACGATGGCCGTGCCGGCGGTTACCCAGATGCTCCAGGCCTTTTTCGGAACCGCGCCCCCCGCCAACCCCGCCCCCTTCTGCCCGGCCATGCCCCCCGACCCGGAACCGGCTCCGCCGACGGTGGGCCGCAGTTGAGTTGCCGACCATGCCCTTGCGACGTTCTGGTTTTCGCGCCCTTCGAAGGGCGCTGCGCGCTTCTCAGGGCGCGAACGCCTCTTCGACACCGCCTGCGCCTCGCCGTGGGCGGAGATATGGGGAAACCCGGCTTCCCCATCCGCTGACACCTTGAAGACAGATTGTTCCCCGGGAGGGCATAGCCCTTCCGGATCCTCCCCTCCGGGAGGGGCGTGGGGAAACCCGGCTCCCCATATGTTCACATCAGGACAGGCTTCGGCCCGAATGGCCGACCATTGAGACCCCGCGCGGCAGCGCCCTGTGCTATAATTCTCGAACAGTTTGCGTTCAATTCAGGCAAAGGCGCATGAGCGATCTGATCAGCATCAAAGGCGGGCGTGATGGTCTGCAGATGCGGCTCGACGACACTGCAGAGTGGACCACGCTGCTCACGCAGCTTGAGCACCGGTTAACGCAGAACCAGAGTTTCTTCAGCGGCGCCCGGCTGACGGTTGACGTTGGCGACCGGGCGCTGAGCGCCGAGCAACTCGCAGCGATGCTGGAGTTGATGCAGCAGCACGGCGTGCAGGCGGACGCGCTGGCGGCGCGGGCGCGCGAGAGCCGCAACGCCGCCCGCGCCGCGGGGCTGACCGCCCGGCCCCTCCCACGCTATCCGGAGCCAGCTGCCGCGGGAGGGGCCGGTGACAGCCCGGCGCTCTTCCTGGCGCGGACGGTACGCTCGGGCCAGGTGGTGCGCCATAGTGGCCACGTAACCCTGATCGGCGACGTGAACCCCGGCGGGGAGATCATCGCTGGAGGCAGTGTGGTGGTGTGGGGACGGATGCGCGGCTTCGTGCATGCCGGGGCGCTGGGCGATGCCAGCGCCGTGGTATGCGCAATTGAACTGGCGCCGACACAACTGCGAATCGCCGACCAGATCGCCGCCGGGTCGCGTGAAGCGCCACGCACCCCTGAGATCGCGCGGATCGAGGGCGGGCAGATTGTAGTTGCGCCGTGGGAGGCCCTGAAGCGGTAGGAACCAGTATGCAGCAGTCCAACGGAGAGCATATGGGGCGGGTGATCACGATAACCTCAGGCAAGGGCGGCGTCGGAAAGACGACCACCACCGCCAACCTCGGCACGGCACTGGCCCTGCAAGGCGGGCGGGTCGTCGTGGTTGACGCCGACATCGGGCTGAGGAACCTGGACGTGGTGATGGGCCTGGAAAACCGCATCGTCTACGACCTGGTGGATGTGGTCGAGGGTCGGGCCCGTCTGCGCCAGGCGCTGATCAAAGACAAGCGCCTGCCCGAGCTGTGTCTGCTGCCGGCCGCACAGACCCGCGATAAAGATGCAGTGAGCCGCGAGCAGATGATTGACCTGACCGGGCAGTTGCGGCGCGAGTTTGACTTCGTGCTGATCGATAGTCCCGCCGGGATCGAGAATGGCTTTCGCAACGCTATCGCCGGCGCCGATGAGGTGATCATCGTCACCACCCCTGAGGTTTCGGCCGTGCGCGATGCCGACCGGATTATCGGCCTGGTCGAGGCTGCCGAGAAGGGGCCGCCGAGCCTGGTAGTCAATCGGATCAAGCCACGCCTGGTCAACCGTGGTGAGATGCTCTCGGTGGAAGATGTGCTCGAATTGCTCGCCATCACGCTGATCGGCATTGTTCCCGATGACGAGAGTATTGTGACCTCAACCAACCGCGGTGAAGCCGCAGTGTATGACCACCAATCGCAGGCCGGTCGCGCGTTCCTCGATGTCGCCCGACGGCTGCGCGGCGAGGAAGTGCCCTTCCCCGTGCTCCAGGAGCAGCAGGGGATGCTGGAACGCTTCTTCGGCATCTTTGGGCGCCGCCGTTCGTGACGAAAGGAGCGACCATGGGCTTGTTCGAAAATCTGTTTGGAGGTCGCCGCGATCGCAGCGCTTCGGTGGCCAAGCAGCGCCTGATGATGGTGCTGGTGGACGACCGCTACAAGCTCACTCCTGACATGCTTGAGCAGATGAAACTGGATATCGCTGAGGTGCTCTCGCGCTATCTCCCCGCCGTTGATGCCGAGCAGATCGAGGTGAAGATCCTCCGCGGCGAGGCCAACGATTACCTCAAGGCCGATATTCCGCTCAAACGCAGCCAGCCCGATGCAGGGTAGCCCTGCGCCGACGGCGCGCGGTGCGGCCCGGCCGGCGCCTCAGTGGCGCACTGGTACAAAACCTGATAGACGTCTATGCGGCTGCGCCGCACAACGCCAGCATGAACATGCGTGTTCCCGGGAGGTCTGCGCCCTCCCACACCCTCCCTGTCAACGGGTTGTTTCTGGGAGGGCCGTGCCCTCTCAAACCCTCCCGCCCACGGGCTATGATCACCTCAAGCTATGCTGCAATTCTCCTATGACCCGGACGCCGGGTCGCTGTACGCATACTTTACCGAACTGGAGGAGGGCCAGGCCGTCGAGGTGCTGGAGTATCCCGCTGCACTGCTGCTCGACGCCCAGGACCGTATCGTGGGACTGCGT
>JBDNDG010000434.1:0-3717 GCA_046719255.1 Chloroflexaceae bacterium | reverse complement strand
CCACATCCGAGGCGCTCAGGCCGCGCCCTCGCCTGTCGGCTGCAACTGATCGATGCGGGCCTGGAGCACCAGCACCACGTTCGTGATCGCCGCGTTCAGGACCCCGACCACGCCCGCGACCGGTGCAGCGATGCCGCCGACCACCTGGGCCAGGGCCTGTTCACGCGAGGGCAGCTTCGTGACCGCCTCCAGGCCCTCAGGCTGGATCTGGGCCGTGCCCAGCACGCCACCCTTCACCTTCAGGGGTTTTGGGATAGCGCGGCTGGCGTCGAGGATCACCCTGGCTACTCTGGCAACATCGTCATAGGCGAAGGCCACCGCCGTCGGGCCTTCAAGAAAGCGCTCCAGCCCTTCGCGACCGGTGTTGCGAGCAGCGATGCGTAGCAGCGTATTCTTAGCCACCACCATCTCGGCGCCATTCTCGCGCAACTTGCTCCGCAGGGCGGTCAGTTCGGCCACGCTGAAACCGCGATAATCGGCCACGACCGCCATCTGCGAACGTTGCATCTTATCGGTCAACTCGTCAACGAGATCTATTTTGCGCTGGGTTGGCACGTATTCACCTCCTCTCCCCGGTGCGCTGGCAACAAAAACGGTCGCCGTGTCCCCAGACACGGCGACCGAAACGGCGAACGCATGCAACGCGCTCGCACAACGACTGGCAGGCCGACGCCCGCCCTCGATCGTTATCAGGTCTACCTCGGCCGGCGGCCTGAGGGCCATTAAGGGCAATGCCCACCGAGCTGTCTAGGGTAGCATATATGCTTGGCGAAGATTATACCATATTGTCCACGGGCATCATCCGTGGTCCCGGGATGGCGCGATGCCCTGCGGCCCCGTCCAAACCCTCCCCAGAGGCAGGGGTATGGGAAACCGGGTTTCCCCATAGGTTCGCGTCAGGCCCCATGCGCGGGGCGCACAACGCGAGAATGAACATACCCCGGGAGGGCTTCGCGCTCCCACACCCTCCCGCGCGCGGGCTATGGTCACATCAGCTCGTCATCCCCTGGGCGAGGGAGGGATTGACGGGAATGCCGGGACCCATCGTGCTCGTCAGGGTAACACTGCGAATATACGTCCCCTTGGCTCCGCTTGGCCTGGCTGCTTTAACCGCCTCCATAAGCGCAGCGAAGTTCTCGTGGAGTTGTTCGGGGGTAAAGCTCAACTTGCCGATGGCGACGTGGAGCAAACCGGTCTTATCATTGCGGAACTCGACGCGGCCGCCTTTCACCTCGCGGATCGTGCGCGGCAAGTCTTCAGCCGGGACGATCGTCCCACTCTTGGGGTTGGGCATCAACCCACGGGGACCAAGTTTGCGCCCGATGCGTCCCACCTTGCCCATCATATCGGGGGTGGCGATTGCCACATCGAAGTCGAAGAAGTTTTCCTTGTCAATGCGGGCGATCAACTCATCGGCACCAGCGAAATCGGCGCCCGCATCGAGGGCCGCCTGAGCAGCCTCACCCTGGGCGAACACCAGCACGCGCACGCGCTTGCCGGTGCCGTGGGGCAGAGCTACAGTCGTGCGGATATTCTGATCGGCGTGGCGCGGATCGATACCCAGGCGCAGATGCACCTCGACCGTGGGATCAAACCTGACATACGAGGTTTCTCGCACCAGCGCGATGGCCTCATCGGGAGTGTACAGGCGTGATTGATCGACTTTTTGCGCGACTTCGCGATACTTTTTGCCATGCTTTGCCATGGATGTCCTCCTGGTGGTACTGGCGGGCCGGCGGCCCTCCCACGCGCTCACATACACTGGTTGCCGGTGCGGCTGCGCCGCACAACGCCAGAATTCCGGGAGGGCTGCGCCCTCCCAGGCCCTCCCCTCAGGGAGGAGCGTGGGGAAACCGGGTTTCCCCACAGGTTCACATCAGTCAACGATGCGGATGCCCATGCTCCGGGCGGTGCCGGCGATGATCTTCTCGGCGCTCTCGATATCGAGAGCATTCATATCGGGCATTTTTTGCTGGGCGATCTGGCGCAACTGGGCACGGGTGATCTGCCCTGCCGAGGTGCGATTAGGCGTACCCGAGCCTTTCTGAGCGCCGGCAGCCTTGCGCAACAGGTCGGCGGCGGGTGGTGTCAGCAATCTTACCGTGAAGGACTTATCGCTATAGATCGAGATTTCGACCGGAACGATGCTGCCGGCCTGAGACGCCGACTTCTCGTTGTACTCCTTCACGAAACCCATGATATTGATACCGTACTGGCCGAGCGCCGGCCCCACGGGGGGAGCGGGCGTTGCCTTGCCGGCCGGCAGTTGCAGCTTCACAACGCCTACGAGTTTCTTAGCCACAGTGATTCTCCTCTGAGTGGAAGCAACAAACTTCCTCCCTCCCCCGGGCGGACCGGCCAGGCGAGGTACGCAGGCATCACAAGACGAGGGCCGCAGAACGGCCCTCGCCGTCCGCGCGCGGACGCTACGGAGCTAATCCACCAGGCGCGTAACCTGGAGGAAATCCAGCTCAACCGGCGCCTCGCGCCCGAAGAACGACACCAGCACACGGACGCGGCCCCGCTCGTGGTCGATCGCATCAACCACGCCCTCGAAGTCGGTGAAGGGGCCATCAATGATCTTCACCGCCTGGCCCTTCTGGTACGAGACGCGCACCTTCGGCGCCTCACCCTCCATCTGCTTGAGGATGGTCTTCACCTCTTCGTCCTCAAGCGGCGTGGGCCGGTTGCCGTGACCGACAAAACTGGTCACTCCGGGCGTGTTACGCACCACGTACCACGAGTCGTCGGTCAGGCGCATCTGCACCAGCACGTAGCCGGGGTAGATCTTTTTGTTGACCGTCCGGCGCTGGCCGTTCTTGATCTCAATTTCCTCTTCGGTCGGCACGATCACGCGGAAGATCTGGTCATGCATCTCCATCGAGTCGATGCGATGCTCCAGATTCTGCTTGACCTTATTCTCGTAGCCGGAATAGGTATGGATAACGTACCAGCGACGATCATCGGTCTTCTCAGCCGACGTTTTGGTTTTTTCTTCCTCAGACACGCTTGGCTCCACCTCAGTCACTCGTGCGGCTGCGCCGCACAACGACAAGATGAAATCATCGATCGGGAGGGCTGCGCCCTCCCAAAAACCCTCCCTGCTGGCGGGGTAGTTCCCAGGAGGGCTGTGCCCCTCCCCTCAGGGAGGGGCGTGGGGAAACCCGGTTTCCCCACAGGTTCGCATCAGCCGCCTATGCAGCTGCGCCGCACAACGCCAGAATGAACATACTTCTCCCTGGGAGGGCGCAACCCTCTCAGACCCTCCCGCGCGCGGGCTATGTTCACATCAGTAACTACATCATCCTATGACACGAGATTGACCAGAGCGGTGTAGAGGAACAGGAAGATCGAGTCGCCAACGAACAGGATCAGGCCAATGATCACCGAGACTGTGATCACCACGATTGTCAGGCGGATCGTCTCCTCGCGAGTCGGCCAGACGACCTTGCGCAACTCGCTCCGTGTCTCGCGGAACGTGCGGACGATAGCATGTTCCCGCTGTTCCTTTATATCTTTGGCCACGGCCATTGCTCGGTTCCTATTTGGGACTACGGAATCTATGGATCGCTGGCTCGGATCCTGGCGAGGTTTACCGACTCAACGACCCATATCGGCAATCCCAATCGGGGCTATTCAATGATCCTGGTGACAACGCCAGCGCCGACGGTGCGCCCGCCCTCACGGATGGCGAAGCGCAGCCCCTCTTCGATGGCC
>JBDNDG010000433.1:0-3717 GCA_046719255.1 Chloroflexaceae bacterium | reverse complement strand
GCTCATCGCTGGCAAGACGAATGGCGCGATCAACCTGGCGCAACTCGCGCCGCGCCAGGGGCTCGAGACCCTCGGCAACAACGATCTCCAGCCGCCGGCGCGGCGCGTCGGGTCGCGGCGCGTGTCCTTTATCTATGTTCATACCTCGTATAATACTAACGTGAGAACGTGGGGAAACCCGGTTTCCCCATTCTCCTCCCTGAGGGGAGGATTTGGGAGGGCGCAGTCCTCCCAGAAACCAACCTGCCCGTGGGGAGGGGTTGGGAGGGCGAAGCCCTCCCAAGCAAAAACCCATGGTATCTTGCCATTGTGCGGCGTAGCCGCAAGGGTGTCTGACCGAAGCAGAAGCGACCATGAGCGAGCAGACCTTCACTCTCGGAATCTCTTACTGGCCGCGACGGCGGCGCTACGCTGAACGGATCCTCTGCTCCTGGAGCGACGCCGATACTGTGGCCCTCCGCGATGAACTCAGTCACATCGCGGAGCTGGGGTTCACCAGGGTGCGTTTCGAGTTGCGCTGGGCCGAAGTACTGCCCGATCTGCGTGTCAATACCGCGGCTCTGCGCGGCCTGGAGCGCGCCCTCGACCAGGCCGAAGAGCACGGGTTACAGGCGGTGGTGGCCCTGCTCGGGGCGAGTCTGGGCGGCACGTTGCACCTGCCCGCGTGGGCGGTGGGGTTCCGGCTGCCGCACGATCTGCAACTTGCCCGGCGCCTGGGCCCACCGGTAGTCATAGCGCCACCCGATCAACCGGTGGTGCTGGCCGGCGAGCAGTACTGCGCCGAACCGCCGCGAGATCTCTACGGTGAGCCGGAGTTGCTGGCGGCGCAGCGGCAGGTGCTCCACGAAACCATCGGCAACCTGAGCGCGCACCCGGCCGCCGCGGCCTGGCAGATCGGCGCCGATATGGAGCGCCTTCGCCGCCCGGCCTCGGCGCGGGCCGCTGCGGAGTGGTGGGGCGACCTGGCCGCGCGCGCTCAGGACTACGGGGCGCGCCAGGTGATCGGCGTCGTGAGCGCGATGAACCTGGAGCGCCGCGATACCCTGCGCCCGGAGCAGATTGTGCGCCACAACGGCCAGGTGGCGGTATCGGTGGCGGCCTGGTCGCCCCCCGTGGTCGAACGGCTCGACGATACGCGCCGCGTGCGCTTTCTTCACGCCCTCACCGCCGCTCTGGTGCGCGCCGAACAGAGTACCGCCGCGCCGGTGATCGTCACCGACCTGGGGGTGCCAACCACGATCCCGGGCTCCAACGGCCTGGTCACCAGTGAGATCTTTGGCCGGACGGTGCTGCATCCGCTGCTCGATGAAGAGCGCCAGGCAACCCTGATCGAGGAGGGACTTGCCGCATTGTACCGCGACGGCGCCGCGGGGGTGTGGCTGCCATTGTACGCCGATCCGGAGCCGGAGGTATGGAACGTTCCGCCGCTGGATCGCTCCTGGTGGGCGCGCACGATGGGCCTGGTGGCGCCCGGCGGGCGCGAGAAACCGGCCGCCGAGGCATTGCGCGTCTTTGCCGCCCGGCTGCGCGCCGGGGGCCTGCCCGCGCCCGTTGGGCCGCCCGCGCTGCCTCTCGATCCCGAACGCTACTGGTACGACCCGGAGCGCAGTTTCGCCGCCCTCTGGGAGGATTGGCAGCGCGATTAGTGCCGATGGACACCGGCATGCGCGGCGCCTGAGGGTTTGGGGGCGGCCGCCCCCTCGCCTTCAGGGCCCGGCCTGAGGCGCCTGGGGGGACCAGCCCAACTCGGCGAGCCATGCCAGATCAGCCGGCGTGAGCCGGCCCGTGGTGCGGGCCCGCTCCAGCAAGTCGGGCCGGCGCAGCAGGGTGCGCCGCAGGCGCTCGCGTCGCCGCCACTTTGCCACTTCACCGTGGTGCCCGGAGACCAGCACCGGGGGCACCGGTCGGCCTTCCCAGACCGCCGGGCGGGTGTAGTGCGGGTATTCGAGCAGGCCATCGCCGTGGCTTTCCTCGGCCACCGATTCGGCGTCAATCACGCCGGGAACGAGCCGCGCTACGGCGTCAACCACCACCATCGCGGCAAGCTCCCCGCCCGTCAGCACGTAATCGCCGATGCTCAGCTCACGGGTGATCAGCGCCTCGCGCACTCGCTCGTCGATCCCTTCGTAGTGCCCGCAGACCAGCACCAGCCGCTCTGCGCCGGCCAGTTCCTGCGCAATGGCCTGGGTAAAGACCTCCCCATCGGGTGTCAGCAGGATCACCGGGGGAGGGGCCGGCGGTTCGGCAAACGAGGTGTCGGGCGGAAGGGCGAGCACGGCGCGGATGCAGGCAGCCAGAGGTTCGGGCTTCATCACCATGCCTGCACCGCCACCGTAGGGCGTGTCGTCGGTGGTGCGGTGACGGTCGGTGGCCCAATCGCGGATGTTGTGCAGGCGCACCTGGATCAAACCGGCCTGCCGGGCCCGCTTCAGGATGCTTTCGGTAAGCGGCCCGGTAAACATGCCGGGGAAGAGGGTGAGAATATCAACAATCACGACTCGATACTGCCCAGATACTGGTCAAAAAAGCCCACCACACGGCGGCAGTACTCCGGCCGGTCGGCGAAGTACGCGCCACAGTGATCAGCCCCCTCGACGATCCACAGCTCGCGTGGCTCGCCCGCGGCGGCATAGAGACGCCGGGCGTGTTCGACGGGCGTCACCGTATCGGCGGCGCCGTGAATAATGAGCACCGGGCGCGGCGCCAGGCGGCCGATGGCCTCGATGGGGCGGGCCTGACCGAAACGGTAACCGTGCCGCCGCCACACCACTTCCTCGGTGACGCGCAGCAGGATCCCGACCGGCAGACGCACCTGCTGGCGCAGCGCATGAGCCACGATGTCGTGCCCCGAGGTAAACGAACTATCCGCCACGACCGCCGCGACATCCCTTTCGGCAGGCGTGGCGAGCAGGGCGACAGCCGCGCCCATCGAGTAGCCGATGACGGCCAGACGCAGCCCGGGGGCGCGCCCGCGGGCAAAGGCCAGCGCCGCGCGCAGATCGTCTACCTCACGGCTGATCAGGGTCTGCGGCCAGGGATCGGAGTCGCCGCGCCCGCGAAAGTCAAACAGCAGCACACTGTAGCCAGCGCGCCAGCAGCGCGAGCCGATGCCAAGCAACTCATCCTTGCGCCCGGCGTGGCCATGGCAGCCAATGATCACCCCGCGCGGGCGTTCCTGCGGCAGCCACCATCCTCGCAGGCGCAGCCCATCGGCACTCGCAAAACCCACCTCCTCGAACGGCAGGTCCAGCTCCCAGGGTGTCATGAAATAGGCGTCGTGGTAGGTGCGGGGCGGATCAGGACTGACACGCGAGCTGATGTACCAGGCCGCTCCCAGCAGGCCACCGGCGGCAGCCAGCGCGCTACCGCCGGCAAGTCGGAGAAGAGTGGATATCTGAAGCATAGCGTGATTGTACCCGAAAACGCGGGGGAGTTGTGGGGAAACCGGGTTTCCCCCGGGTCATCTCAGGCCGGGCGCGCGGGCGATGCACCGGTCGCAGCGTTCCGCCCCCCTCCCCAGAGGCATGGGAATGGGGAACCCCGGTTTCCCCATCCGCTGACCCGATGCAGGCAAGTTGTTTGGGAGGGCGCCGCCCTCCCAAACCCGCCCGCGCGCGGGCGATGTTCATATTAGCCGTTCTGAGATTCTTCGGGAGCGGTAAAGGGGAACACCGGCTTACAAAAACTTGTCAATTGCAGATCGATCTCGTACAGACC
>JBDNDG010000432.1:0-3717 GCA_046719255.1 Chloroflexaceae bacterium | reverse complement strand
CTTGTATTATACTTTTTCAGATTGCAGATTTCGGATTGCAGATTGCCGCAGTGGCGTTGCCATGCACGCTGGTGGGCGTGCGGATGCGGCCTGTTCAATTCCAGATTGGTATTACACCCCCTCCCGATCCAGGGCGATTTTCCACAGGGCCAACCCGATCAGGGTGGGGTCGTGACGAATAGTGTCCTGCTTATTCCAGAGCGTGCGCTTCCCCTCGCTGGCCTCGGCCAGATTACGCACCAGCGGTCGCACACCGAGCTTCGCGATCTGCGCCAGCTCGTCCTCGTTGGGTTCGAGCACGTGCAACCCCTCGGCGGCATACTCAGCGATGACTCGCGCGTCGATCTGGTCGCTCCGGTTGAGTAAGGCGATATCGACCACACCCGGCCCGAGTAGGTTGACCAGGTGACGCACGTGGTCGGCGACGGTAAACCCATCGGTCTGGCCGGGTTGAGTGGTCGTATTGCAAAGGAAGACCACGGTGGCGCGCGTCTCGCGCAGCGCCTCGCTGACGTGATCGAAGAGCAGGGTTGCCAGTACTGAGGTGAAGAAGCTGCCGGGGCCAATCGTCACCACGTCGGCCTGCAGAATGGCCTGAATGACGGCAGGATTGGCAGGGGCGCAGGGCGTACTGAGATAGATCCGGCTGATGGGTGCCTTGTTGAGGGCCCGTACAGCCAGTTCGTTCTCAGCCGTGCTGCCATCTTCGAGTTCGGCGCAGAGGTGGGTATTGACGGTGGAGATTGGCAGGATGCGGGCGGTGCAATCCAGCATCAGACTGGCCGCCTCGACCGCCTCGGCAAAATCTCCGGTCATCTGGGTGAGGGCAGCGATCAGCAGGTTGCCGAAGGCCATCCCATCAAGTACGGGCACCGCGGGTGAGCGCAGGCGGTGCTGCATCAGCCGCGCGAGCAGGGAGTCGGGATCGCGCGCGAGGGCCGCGAGGGTGTTACGGACATCGCCGGGAGCAGGCATATCGGCAATTGCGCGGGCGGTACCAGTGCTGCGTCCCGTATTGGTCACGGCGATTGCCGCCGTAAGGGCACCGAAGTAGGGCCGCGCCCCCAGGAGTACCTGGCTGACGCCTCCCCCACCACCGATGGCGACGAGTCTGAGCGTGGAAGCGGGTGAGTCGCTGAGGTTCATAGTCCCCCCACAGGAGTGACATAACCGGAGCAAGGCAGGCAAGTTCTCCGGTTATGGTAGCGATGATGCGACCTGGTGTCAATACGCTAACGTGAACCTATGAGGAAACCGGGTTTCCCCATACCCCTGCCTGTGGGGGCGACAAGCCCTCCCCACCGGGAGGGTGTGGGAGGGCCGCGCCCTCCCAAAAACAAACCTGGTTTCACCTTGTAGTTGTGCGGTGCAGCTGCAAGGATGGCTGATGTGAACATAGCCCGCCCAGGCGGGTTCGGGTGTAGAGGCGCGGTGCCGCTACGTTTTTGCGTTGCAGAGCGTAGCCGCACGGGCATCTATGGTTCAATCGCCTGACTCCTCGAGGTGCTTCTGGTGCGGGTGGCGCCGCTCGCTGCCAGCAGCTCCTGATACAGTGCGAGCGTCTGACGGGCAACCACCGGCCAGGCAAAGGTCGAGCGAACGATGCGCGCGCTCTCCTCGCCCCATGTGGGCCAGTGTGCGCGCGCGTGAAGGGCCAGGCGCAACTTCGCCGCCAGATCCTCCACATCGCCGGGGCGCACCAGGTAGCCATTGCGCCCATCGAACACCTTGTCGGGAATGCCGCCGCTGGCCGAGGCTACCAGCGGCTTGCGGTGGATCATCGCCTCCAACGTTACCAGGCTTGAACCCTCGTACAGCGTCGGGTGGATGACCAGATCCACCTCTTCGTAGAGACTGTGCAACTCAGTATCGTCGAGGCGCCCAACAAAGACGATATGCCCGGCAATCCCGGCCTGCTGCGCCTGACCCTCCAGGGCCGCGCGCTCCTTCCCATTGCCGACCAGCAACCAGCGCCAGCGCGGCGGCAGTTCGGTCCGCAGGCGGGCAAGCGCCGCGATCAGCACGTGAAACCCCTTGTTCTGCTCCAGGCGCCCTACGCTGAGCAGGATCACATCCGCAGCATCGAGGTTCAAACGCTCGCGCAGGCGCGCCTGCGCATCCGCATCGACATACCCCAGACACTCATCCACATCGATCGCCGAGGGAATCACCGCGACGCGGCGCGGATCAACGCCCAGGTAGCGCGGTAGATCGTCGCGGGTGCAGGCATCGGTGGCGATGGCCCGATCAGCCTGGCGATGACCGTAGGCGTAGAGGGCGCGGAAGGGCGCGTAGGCGAGCCACTTGCGCCGGTCAGGCGTGCGAAACTCCTCCATGCCGTGGGGATTGGCGACGAAGGGCAGGGCGCGCAGCAGCGGGTCACGGGCGCGAATAAAGCCGTAGCCGGTCGCGCACAGTCCCTGGCTGTGGACCACATCGTAGGCCCCGCTGCGGGCAGCGCGGGCGGCAAGGCACCCGAGTTGCCAGGAATACCAGGGGTAGTTGATCTGGCGCCCGGCGATGCCGTTGGGCGCCAACCACGGTGAGGTGTAGTCGTAGCGTACCTGAATCAGGCGGTGCAAACCCTGCGTTACCGCCCGTGTCGCCTCATCGTCGGCAGTCTGCCGGCGCGGATCTGCCGGCTGCACGTACAATGTCACCGCAGCGCCAAGGCGTGTCAGATGGGTCACCAGATGGAAGACATGGCGCTCGATCCCGCCATAGCCGTGCAGTGGAAAAACCACGCGGGCAAGCATTGCGACACGGATCGGTCGGTCCTGAAACGAGGAAGCGACGTTCATGGTGTGTATGATAGCACAGGTGCGGTGAACACAGGAATAAACGGCTTTCCCGGGAGGGTCTGGGAGCGTACAGCCCTCCCGGGAGAATCTCTTTTCATTCCTGTGGTGTGCGGCACAGCCGCGCAAAAGCCGAATGCGTCTGCGTTACAGCGCGCCGCAATAGATGTGTTACAATCAGCGGCATCCGGCGTAGCAGGAAAGGAGCGGTACCTATGAGCAACACCGGCGTTTCGAGTCCGGGCACTCTCGCACAACGACTGGTGCCTGCGCGGGGTGCGTTGCAACGGCCTTTCGTTCGCGATGGTCTACTGGTTCTGGCAGGTTCCCTGCTCATGGCGCTAACGGCGCAAATCAGCATCCCTCTCCCATTCACTCCGGTACCGATTACCGGGCAAACCTTCGGCGTGTTGCTGATCGGGGCATTGCTGGGCCCTCGCCTCGGCGCGCTGACCATGCTGCTCTATCTGGCCGAGGGCCTGATGGGGTTGCCGGTTTTTGCCGGAGGGCGCAGCGCCTGGACGCCAAGCAGCTTTCCTGGTATTCCGGTTATCATTGGTCCGACGGCGGGCTATCTGTTTTCCTATCCGATTGCCGCGGCAGTGGTGGGCGCGCTGGCCCATCGCGGCTGGGATCGGCGGGTACGCACGGCCCTTCCGGCGATGATCCTGGGGAATATTATCATCCTCACCCTCGGCTTTCTCTGGCTGGCCGGGGCCACGGCGCTGCTCCGGGGCAGTGTTGACGTCCTGGTACTCTTGAATATGGCGGTACTGCCCTTCCTGCCAGGCGACGCCATCAAGATCCTGCTTGCGGCTCTGGCGCTGCCGGGGGGGTGGCGGTTGCTGGGCATGCTTGATCAGCAGTAATCAGATCAAGCATCATCAGGCAGGCGCGGCTGTCGTGTAGACAGCCGCGC
>JBDNDG010000431.1:0-3723 GCA_046719255.1 Chloroflexaceae bacterium | reverse complement strand
TACCCTGGTGCTCTCACGGGCGCCGCTGTTCGTGGAGAAGGCAGCGCTTTACCCTGGACGGCGCTTCGTAGTAGGCTACGATACCGCCGCCCGGCTCATTGCGCCGCGCTACTACGGCAGCGAGGCAGCAATGCACGCGGCCCTTGAAGCGATCCGCGCCGCCGGCTGCTCCTTCCTCGTCGCAGGGCGGCTGGCAGAAGGGCGTTTCCGCACCCTGGCCGATCTCGCGATTCCCCCGGACTGCGCTGACCTGTTTACCCCCATCCCCGAAACCCTCTTCCGAGCCGACATCTCCTCCACTGAATTGCGTGCCCGGAGATGACAATCTTCTCAACCCGCACTACTCTCCGCGCGGTATGCGTATTCAGTTTCAGGCGCTACACTGACAGGCGGAAGGACCGAGAAACTCCCAACCGTATAATGTTCCGAGTACGACACTGTGAGTTCAGGTGATCGAACCCGCTGTTCCTGTCGTCCATTTCTGCTGGGGGCAGCGGCAAGCACCGGCGACCGTCTCGATCGCCTGGAGTAAACGAGGGAAACGCTATGACTGCACAGCCTGTCAACTTTGCTCCCTTCGAGGCGAAAATGCGCCGCGAAGGGCTTGAGGAGATTGTCATTGACAATTTTCGCTACTACTACACCGCCCTCGTCCATGGCGACACCGGCCTGGTGCCGGAGAGCCAGATCCAGCCGGTAAGCGTGTTACCGAACCTGGAGCACCTGGGTGCATACGAGGAGGTGGGACGGGCCGCCCTGGCCCGCGTGGCGGTGCTCAAGCTCAACGGCGGCCTGGGCACGAGTATGGGGCTGGAGCGGGCCAAATCGGTGCTGGTCGCCCGTGAGGGCCTGACGTTCCTCGACATCATCGCCCGGCAGAACCTGGCCGACCGCGCCCTCTACGGGCGGACCATTCCGCTGATCTTTATGAACAGCTTCAACACCGATGCGGATACTCGCGAGGTGCTGGCGCGCTACCCCGAACTTGCCTGCGCTGTGCCCCAGACGATGCTGCAACACAAGGTTCCCAAGGTGTTGCAGGCCACCCTCCGACCTGCCGTCTGGCCCGCCGAACCGGAACTGGAGTGGTGCCCGCCCGGCCACGGTGAGGTCTATATTGCCCTGGCCATATCCGGGTTGCTCGAGCAACTGCTGCGGCACGACTACGAGTATCTGTTTATCTCGAACGCCGACAATCTGGGCGCGACCCTCGACCTCAACCTGCTGGGCTTTCTGGCCCAGCATCAGATCCCCTTCCTGATGGAGGTCGCCAGCCGCACCAAAGCCGACCGCAAGGGCGGACATCTAGCACGGCGCGCCGATGGGCGGCTTATGCTGCGTGAGGTGGCGCAATGCCCGGAGCAGGACCTGATCCACTTCCAGGACATCGCGCGCCATCGCTACTTCAATACCAATAATATCTGGGTGAACCTGCACCGCCTGAAGGCGCTGCTGGAAGAGAGTCACAATGTGATCAAGCTGCCCTTGATCCGTAATCGCAAGACCCTCGATCCCCGCGATCCTGACTCACCCCCGGTCTATCAACTGGAAACGGCGATGGGCGCGGCGATCGAGGTGTTTCCCGATGCGCAGGCCGTGCGGGTGCCCCGGAGCCGCTTCGTGCCGGTGAAAACCTGCGCCGATCTCCTGGTTCTGCGCTCGGATGTCTATCGTCTCGATGCCAATGCCCGGCTGCGACGCCATCCTGACGCGCTGGCCGTCAATCCGGTGGTCACGCTCGATAAGCACTACTATACCCTGATTGATGATTTCGAGGCTCGTTTTCCCGCACCGCCCTCGCTGATGGCGTGCAGTGCGCTGACGGTTGAAGGCGATGTCTTCTTCGAGCCGGGCTCGACGTTCCGCGGTACCGTGAAGGTGGTCAATCGCAGTGGCGCGCAGCGTCGCCTGCCGCCCGTCACTCTGGTGAATGAGGTGCGCGAGGTGTAGTGCCGTTTTTTTGGAGCGCAGATGTCAGGTGGCAGCTTGCGGTGTGGGAAATGCGGAGGGGCAAGGCCCCTCCGTTAACCTTTTTCCGCTGCGGCTGCGTTGCACGATGGCAAGAAGATATATGTTTGGGAGGTCAGCCCTCCCAAACCCTCCCCACTCGCGGGTCGTTTCCTGGGAGGGTGCACCCTCCCGGACCCTCCCGCGCGCAGGCTATGTTCACGTCAGGACACGTCTCTATTTAGCGTGGCGCGTTTCCACCCCCGAAGTCGTCGAAGATCGCCCCCGGCGCGCCGATGAACCAGAGGCCGATCTGCCCGTCTTCGTTGTCGAATGCGCTGCCAGCGCTGGCCTGACCGATCAGCACGCAGTTGACGTACACCTGGACCGTCCCATTGGAGCGCACGCGCGCGCCGAGTTGATCCCCGTCGCGCAGCGTGATCGGGTAGCTGCCGATAGTGGTCCAGCTTCGGGTAGCGCGGCTGAAGGTCTCAACCACGACCGCCTGCGTGATGGCGTTGTAGCTGACCGAAATGGCGCCGTTGCGCCAGTTTCCGCGTTGTACCTTCAGCAGCAGACCCTGGTGAGGTCCCGAGCTGTCGAGCCGCGTGAGTTTGACGTAGGCTTCCTGGTCACTGCCGAAGCCGGCGCGCCAGTAGATCGGCCCGCCACCAAAGACCTGGACCTGATTGGCGCGTATGGAGTAGCCGCCCACTCCTTCGCTGCCGGCCCAGTTTCCGCCCAGTCTGCCGTCGCGCCGGTCGAACGTGTCAAGGAGGGGCGTGCGCGGGTAGTCGCTCACGTTGAAGGTGATCGTCCGCGGCGCTTCGGTGACCTCAGGCGCGAAGAGGTCGGTCGAGAAGTACTCGACGAGGTAGGCGCCTGGCGCGCTAAAGACCACCGGGGCGGTGTAGGTTTGCACTGGCCCCCCGTTCACACGGTACTGCGTGCGCAGCACCGGCTCGTCGGTGATGAGCGTCAACGTGGCGCTCGGGTCGAACACGGTGGCGTTGCAGCACACGCGGGTTGCGCCCGCCAGGCTCGCCGTGGTCACCGGTGGCGTCGGTGCGCCAACCAGGGTGATGCTGCCGCTCACCGTGGGGAAGGCGCCATCGCTGAGGGTTGCCGTCACCGTTGCTGCGCCGTTGAAGTTGGGGGCCGGCGTGAAGACCAGGTTGGCCAGGGCGGTGTTGATTGCCGCCAGTGAGCCGCTTGCCGAGGTCGTGTTGAGCGTGCCTGCGCCGGAGGGAGTGAGCGTCAGGTTCAGCGTGAAACTGTCGCCTGCATCGGGGTCGATGGCGCGCAGGTCGATCAGTGGCACTGCGGGCGCGTCTTCGACGAATTGCTGCGTCACCCCAACTGGCACAACCGGCACGGTTGTGACGGTCACTGTGCCGTCGCCCTCGTTGGCCGTCAGGGCGTAGAGCTGCCCATCGCGCTCTACCAGTTTCACGCCCTCCGGAGCTGCGCCGGTTCGCACCAGGCTGAGAGCGCGCGGCGCGGCGGGGTTGCTGAGGTCCACAAAGGCCACGGCGTTGGCGCGCTCCAGGCCCACCGCGGCAATCACCCGTCCGGCAAATGTTGCTACGTCAAGCATCTCCGGCTCGCTGCCGCCGTTCGGACTGCGGCTGTCAGGATAGACGCCGAAGCTGGCTGCCAGGTCGTCGAGTTGCGGCCCAGCATCGGCTACCAGCGCCCCGGTTGCAGCGTTGAAGATGCTCAGGGTGCGACCGCCGCGGGGGTTGGGCCGCGTATCGCCCTCATCGGTCGAGATCG
>JBDNDG010000430.1:0-3737 GCA_046719255.1 Chloroflexaceae bacterium | reverse complement strand
ATTTGACCTGGTACGTCTTCCTGCTGGCGCCCCTGGGTGGCCTGCTGGCGCTGCTCTGGCAAATCAGCGGCATTGCCATCGCCCTGGGCATCGTGCCCATGGTGCTGCTCCAGAACGCCCTGCGCAACCAGAGCGACGTGGCGCGCTACAGTAACGAGCTACGGGCCATGGCCAGCAATTCGACCGCTCTCTCCGAGAAGCTGGAGCGCCTGCAGAACCTGATGGTCGCGCTGATCACCAGTCGCGACGTGCCGACCATGCTCCAGGTGCTGGTGGACCGCCTGGCAAGCCAGATGAATGCCACCAACGGCTGGGTCGTTCTGCTCGATGAACAGCAGGTGCCACAACTGGTAGCCTGGCACAACCTTCCCGTCGCCAGCAGTGACCCCGGTCCCTTCACTGTGCCGCTACCCAGGAGCTACGAGGCCGTGCTCGGTCGCGAACGGGTAATGATGTTCACCGACCAGCATACCCAGACCCTGGCGCCGCTGCCCGAGTTGACCCAGGGGGTGTTCTGGAACTCGCTGGTCTGCATCCCGCTGGTAGACGACAAGCGGGTGATGGGCGCGGTTTGCCTCACCTTTGCCGAGATCCGCGGGCTGAGGGAAGACGAGCAGCGCGTGCTGATGGCCTTCGCGCGCCAGGCCGCCACGGTGATCGCCAACGCGCGCCTCTTCCGCCGTCTCCAGGAGTCACAGGCCGAGTTGATCCAGTCGTCAAAACTGGCCGCAGTGGGAACGTTTGCCGCCGGTATCGCCCATGAGTTCAACAACCTCCTGGCGGGAATGCTTGGCTACGCACAACTCGGGCTGGCTGCCGCTGATGAAGAGAGCAAGAATGAGTCGCTCAAGGTCGTGGTAGACACATGCAAGCGCGGCAAGAGCATCACCGGCAGCCTGCTGACCTTCGCCCGCCGGCAGGAGCCGCGGCGCGAACTGGCCGATCTCTACGACGCGGTTGAAGGCACCCTCACCTTGATGGAGCTGGAACTGCGTAAGCACCACGTCCAGGTGGTGCGACAGCTTCAGCCGGTGCCGCCCACCATCTGCGATGCCGGGCAACTCGCCCAGGTCTTTCTCAATTTGCTCACCAACGCCCGCGACGCGATGAAGCCCCGTGGCGGCACGCTGACGGTACGCCTCGGCGGCGATGAGCGCGAGATCGTTCTGGAGGTGAGCGATACGGGGAGCGGCATCCCCGACAGCATTCGCGACAAGATCTTCGAGCCATTCTTTACCACCAAGGGCGCGCTGGGCGGTAGCGCCACACCGGGTACCGGGCTGGGCCTCTCGGTCTCCTATGGTATCGTGAAGAGCCACGGCGGTGAGTTCGAGGTGGAGAGCGAGCCGGGCAAGGGCACCACCATGCGCGTGCGCCTGCCGGTGGTGGCGACACCCGAAGAGGCGGCGGCCCTGGTGGAAAGTGAACGCGAGCCGGCCGAGTTGCCCGGCCTGCGCCTGCTACTGGCCGAAGACGACCCGCAGGTCGGGCGCTCGCTGCGAAAATTGCTCGAACAGATCGGCCATACGGTTACGCTCTGCCCCGATGGGCAGACGGCCCTCGATGCTTACCGGGCCGGCGACTTCGATGTGGTGTTGACCGATCTGGCCATGCCGGGCATGGGCGGGCTGGATCTGCTCCGCGAACTGCGCGCCGTTGATCCCGACGCGCGCGTGGTGGTGCTCACCGGGCAGACCACCGGCAGCCAGATTGACGAGGCCCGTCGGCTGGGCGCCGTCGAGATCCTGCGTAAGCCCTTCGAACTCGAAGAGGTTCTGCGGGCCATTCGCAGCGCTGTGCTGCGCCGACAGCCGGTGGCACGTTAGGCGCTCCCGTTCGCCTGCGCCGCACAGCCAGGGGGACGGGGAAACCTGGTTGCCCCATCCTCCACCCGCGGGAGGGAGGGCCTGGCGCCCCGTGGGCAGGGGGGACGGGGAAACCTGCTTGCTCCATACGTTCACGTTAGCTCCGGCATCTCCACCGGATCTTCGCGTGGTTCACAGACCCCGCAAAACAAGGCTCGCGCGGTAACGACCGCCCGATGCCCGCCCTTCTGGCTGCGGTAGAGCGCCACGATATGCGGCATCTCACGGGCGTGCTCGCGGCACACTGCCCGTCCGCAGAAGACGCAGACCCCGTGGGCCGGTCGCTCGCAGTGCCAGCAGTTCATTGGTGATCCTCATACCATGGTCAGCCGTCCATGTGGCTGCGCCGCACGACGCCGAAGTGCAAAGCCCTCCCAAACCCTCCCCGCCGGAGGGGTATGGGGAAACCCGGTTTTCCCTACGTTCACGTTAGGCGCCATTCGCGGGGCGCACAACGCCCGAATGAACATCCTTGTTCCCGGGAGGGCTTTGCCCTCTCAAACCCTCCCCGCAGGGAGGGGCGTGGGGAAACCCGGTTTCCCCATATTAACGCAGGCCATAACTGCCTTCCGCTGACACCTCGATCACGGCAACGGCGGCCGGTGCCGCGTCCATGAACTGGCTGCGCTCATCGGTAGCGTAGGCCTCAGGATGGGCCGGGTCGTACCATCCCACGCGCCAGGTATAGCTGCCCGCCGGCAGATCGGCGGGCAGTTCCAGGTCGAACTGCTCGCGAATGATCGTTCCCGTCGCCCACTCAGCGGTGGGCATCAGGGCAAAGGTCGGCAGGTGCACGATCCGCCCCTCCACCCCGTCGAGGATGCTGACGGGGATCAGGCTGCGGTCGGTCGGGAGCCCCTCCGTAGCCATCCAGGCGAAGCTCGCCTGGTAGCGCCTGCCACCCAACGGCTCCACCGCGGCGCCCAGGAGTCGGATGGGGCCGAAGTAGGCGATTTGCTCCGGGAGATCGTTCGTCGGTGCCACCTCCACCATCTGGGTCAGCGGCGCGGCAGGGTTGCGCTCGAAGCGCAACAGCCCGTCCTCGGCCACGGTAAGCCCAAAGGCCGGATCGCGCAGGAGCAGGGCAATCTCGGCGCGCTCGTAGGCAGGGCCGCCGAGTATCGTATCGCCATCAACGGTGCGCCAGTCGAACAGCGCATCGGCGAGCACGTAGTCAACCTGTGGCAACAGGGCAGGTAGGCGCTCGCCACCGGGATCATCGGGATAGCGCACCACGTAGAGCGTCTCGCGATCGGCCAGGCGCGGCGCCAGGAACATCGAGGCGGCGATCGGCGCCGCAGGGGGCGGCGCGTGTGTGGCCAGGAAGCGGTCCTTGAGCCGATCGCGCGCCGTCAGGCCGTAGGCCGAGGGGTCAAGCCCCCGCCCCGGCAACCCCATCCAGAAGGTCGGGTTAAGGGGCTGATCCACCAGCAAGGTGGCGGTCAGGCCCACAATCACCGTGGTAAAGACGAGATCGGCGCGCCAGCGGCGCAGCTTTGCGCCGGGAGGAGCCGCGACTGCCGCGTTGCGGAGACGGGCCGCGCCATCGATGACGGCCATAACAATAAAGGGTACCGCCAGGGCATAATGATGATACACGTATTGATAGCCCTCGCCCGGCCCGGTGCTGATCAACACGGCGCCGATAAGCGGCGCGGCCATCAGCAACCAGCGCCAGCCGCGCCAGGCCAGGAACAGCGCCGGGCCGAGGACAACCAGGGCGTTGAGCAGGCGCGGCGCCAGCGTTGCGCCGAGCGTGTCAAGGGCGCCGAAGTAGTGGTTCACATAGTTATTGGCCACGTGGATACCGCTGGCGGCCTCGAAGCGGGGACGGAGACCTGCGAAGATAAGCGTACCGTAGATAGTGGCAAC
>JBDNDG010000043.1:0-17768 GCA_046719255.1 Chloroflexaceae bacterium | reverse complement strand
GCCACCCGCTTACCCTGGTGATGGCGCACGCGCAAGGTGCGAGTATTCAGGTCAGAAAGACGTGATAGGCCGGGTTATCGCTCTGGTCCACATAGTGGTAGCCCAGGCGATTAAGGGAAGCGTGAAAGCGGTCGAGGTCGGCGGCGGGCACCTGAATGCCGGCCAGGACGCGGCCGTGGGCGCTGCCGTGGTTGCGGTAGTGAAACAGACTGATGTTCCACGACTCATCGAGGGACTCGAGGAACTGCAGCAGGGCGCCGGGACGTTCGGGGAACTGGAAGCTGTAGAGGCGCTCGTTAACGGCCTCGGGAGCGCGCCCGCCGACCATGTGGCGCAGGTGGACGATCGCCAGGTCGTTGCTGGTCAGGTCGAGCACCTCGTAGCCGCGGGCAACCAGGCGTGCGATGGTCGCGGCGCGCTCCTCGGGTTGGGCCAGTTCGATGCCGACGAAGACGTGGGCATCGGGACGGGGCGCGTAGCGGTAGTTGAACTCGGTGATGTTGTGATGCCCCAGGTCGCGGCAGAAGCGCTTGAACGAACCGGGGCGCTCGGGGATGGTAACCGCCAGCAGGGCCTCGCGCTGCTCGCCGATCTCGGCGCGCTCGACCACGTGACGCAGACGCCCGAAGTTCATATTCGCGCCGCAGGTCAGGGCTACCAGCGCTTCGTCGCGCAGCCCCCGTTCGGCGACGAAGCGCTTCAACCCGGCCACAGCCAGGGCGCCGGCCGGCTCCTGGATACTGCGCGTATCGTCGAACACATCTTTGATCGCTGCGCAGACCTCATCGGTGTTGACCCGCACGATCTCATCCACATATTCGCGCACCAGGCGGAAGGTGTGCTCGCCGACCCGCCGCACCGCCACGCCGTCAACGAAGATGCCCACGTGGGGCAGCGTGACCCGCTCGCCGGCCTGCAGGCTCTGGTACATCGCGTCGGCATCGTCGGGTTCGACCCCGATCACCGCAATTTCAGGGTTGATGCTCTTGAGAAAGACCGCAATGCCCGCGACCAGACCACCGCCGCCGATGGGCACGAAGACGCGGTAGCGTTCGGCGCGCATCTGCTGTGAGATTTCCAGGCCGACCGTGCCCTGGCCGGCGATGACCAGCGGGTCATCGTAGGGGTGGATAAAGGTCAGCCCGAGCTGGCGCTGCAGGGCGCAGGCATGGGCTTCGGCGTCGCTGTAGCTGTCGCCGTGGAGCACCACCTCGGCGCCGCGGGCCCGGCAGGCGTTGACCTTGATCTCCGGAGTGGTGACCGGCATGACGATAACGGCGCGGATGCCGAGGCGCTGGGCGGAAAAGGCCACCCCCTGGGCATGGTTGCCGGCAGAGGCCGTGATGACTCCCCGTTGCCGCTCTGCCGGCGGGAGGTGGGCGATGCGGTTGTAGGCCCCGCGGAGCTTGAACGAAAAGATGGGCTGGAGATCCTCGCGTTTGAAGAACACCTGGTTGTTCAGGCGCGCCGACAGGCCCGGGGCGCGCTGCAACGGCGTTTCAACGGCGACGTCGTAGACCCGGCTGGTAAGAATGCGTTGCAGGTACTCGATATTCAAGGGCGGCTCACTTTCTCGAACCTCGTCTGGTGGCGACAATCCGGGGATATTATACCGGCAGGGGCCATCCTCTCTTCGGCCCCGGCGCGGGAAGATAACACTTGCTGAAACAAAGTAATAATTCCCGGATCATGGTTTCATCACATGACGCACCGGCTCACCGGCGCTTCCATACCCCCTCCCTCCTCTCCGCTGCGCCAGGCGCCGGTTCGACACGCTCACCAGCGGGGACCGCCGCCTGCCTCTCGTCAGCCTGATTTGCGTGGCGAATTTTTTCCTGGTACGCAAGAAACCTCAACCATTTGCACGGGGCGAAAGAATGTCAATGAAAATTTTACCCCTTTAGAATGCGCTAAATCGCGGCTTCAACCTTTTGTCCACCTTTTGCATATAGTGCGGTAGTGTTGACTTTTATGCTATAATCCCGGTGCACGGTCGTAGTATATAGTTCGCACTACGTCTTTCCCCCACCAGCGGATGCTGAGATTGAACGTGGATACCACCCAGCACAAAGCGCGTTTGCGCCAGTACTTCGACGGGGTAGGCTTCGAACGCTGGTCGGCCATCTACGGTGAGGCGCGGCTCTCACCGATCCGCCGTTCGATCCGCGATGGGCACACGCTGATGCTGGCCCTGGCGGAGGAGTGGCTGGATGCCGAGGGTCGTGGCCGCGAAGGTGCGGCCCTGGACGCGGGGTGCGGCACCGGGCTCTTCAGTCTGGCCCTGGCCCGCCGGGGTATGCGCGTGACTGCGGCAGACCTGGCGCCCCAGATGGTCGCGGCCACCCGGGCCGCGGCTGAGGCTGCCGGTCTGGCCGGGCGCGTCGAGGGTCTGGTTGCCGATCTGGAGGAACTTCAGGGGCGCTTCGCGGTGGTGGCGTGCTTCGATGTGCTGATCCACTATCCGCCCGGGCCGTTTGAGCAGATGCTGCGCCACCTCGCCGATCTCTGCACCGATACGCTGCTCATTACCTACGCGCCGTACAGTCCGCTGCTGGCGGCAATGCACCGCGTGGGTGCTTTCTTTCCACACAGTCAGCGCCGTACCGACATTCAGATGATCCCTGATGAGCTGGTACGCGCCACCCTCGCCGCCCGCGGAATGACCATCCGCCGCACCCGGCGGATCAGCAGCGGGTTCTACCACGTTACGCTCGTCCAGGCGCTGCGTACCTGAACAAGGCCCGGTTCGTTGGTCGTCAGGGGGGGGTACGCTTTTCGCTGGGGCTTACCCCTGCGATTGCGCCGCGCAACGTTACGCTGCTCTATGGGAGGGGGCCTGCCCTTCCCTACCCTCCCCGCCGGGAGGGGCGCGTGGGAAACATAGGGCTTCACATCAGGGTAGTTCATATTCTGTACTACTTCTCACAAGGAAAGGGGGCGCTATGCGAAAGCTCTTCGGCCTGGCGCTTGCAGCGGCAGCCGGCTACGCGCTCTGGCGCTGGTACGAGCGCGAGACGTTGCTCGAGGGTGAGGGCACGGTGCATTTGCAGAGCGAGCATGAGCACTTCCACCTGCACGTCGATCTGCCGCCGGGGATGGAGATCCAGCCGGGCGATACGCTCGAGATCGTCTCGCTACCGCGTATCAATGGTCAGACCCACGGCGAGATCACCTATACCAGTCCCATCAAGCTCTACAAGGCGAGCTGGCTGCGGCGCAACCTTATCAAGAAGAGTAGTCTGGTTGAGGTGAATGAACTGGTGGAACACCCCTGATACCTGTGCCGGGTGATGGGTGATGCGCGATGAGCCGCGCGGTTCGTATCGCGCTGCGGAACAGGGCCCGCTCGCTGCGTGCCGCCGCATCATCTGGCGCGACAAGGAGGAGCTATGGAGCAGATGCCCGATCTGAGCGTTACGACGCGGCACGCCCTTCAGGAGGCCATCCTTACCCCGCGCTTCTATACCACTGATTTTAAGGCGATTGATGCGCTCGATATCGATCGGAATGGTCTTCGCGATGAGTTTGAGTGGATTCGCGAGGAGTTTGAGCGCGATTACAACCGTAACCACTTCAAGCGTAATGAGGAGTTCCTGGCGAACTTCGATGATATGCCCGTCCGGCAGTTGTTCATCGAGTTCCTCGAACGCTCCTGCACCGCCGAGTTCTCCGGCTGTATCCTCTACGCCGAGATGGTCAAGCATCTGAAGGACCCGACGATGCGGGCCATCTTCCGGTGCATGAGTCGCGATGAGGGCCGCCACGCCGGTTTCCTCAATAAGACCATGGCCGACCTGAACGTGGCGCTCGATCTGAGCGTGCTCCAGAAGCGGAAGAAGTACACGTACTTTCAGCCGAAGTTCATTTTCTACACCGTCTATCTATCCGAGAAGATCGGCTACTCGCGCTACATCCATATCTATCGCCATCTGGAGAAGCACCCGGATCATATTATCCACCCGATCTTCAAGTGGTTCGAGCAGTGGTGCAACGATGAGTATCGCCATGGGGAGTTCTTCTCGATGCTCATGCGGAGCCAGCCCGAGTTGCTCAATCAACCGGCCAACCGGCGCTGGATCCGCTTCTTCCTCCTGGCTGTGTACGCGACGATGTACCTCAACGATTGCCGCCGCGCCGATTTCTACCGCGCGCTCGGCCTCGACTGGCGCCAGTACGACCAGGATGTGATCCGCCTCTGCAACCGGATTGCGACCCAGGTCTACCCCGAGACCCTGCCGGTGGATGACCCGCGCTTCTTCCGCCACCTCGACAAGGCCGCTGAGTACGATGCGCGCGCCAATGAACTGGCCGCGCTCGGTGGCGCGGTGAACCAGGCCCGGGCCGCGCGCCTGCGCGCCGGGATCGTTCTGCGGCTGCTGGCAACCTACCGCCTGCCGCCTGTGCCTACCCGCGAGGCGACGAAGTGGCGCGGTCTGGAGGGCTTCCCGAACTATCCGGGTCCGGGCTGGCAGGCCCGGCGCGTCGCTGCTGCGGATTAGGGTATGAAGCGCTGCGAGGAACGTCAATGCGCATCGTCTTTCTTACGATTGATGGAAACCACGCCGCTGCGCTGCGCCAGGCCGCAGCCCGGCTTCGCGCCGAGCACGGGGTCGAGGTGACGCCGGCTTGCTACGATGCCGCCTCGCTGCGTGATGAGGAGGGGTGGCGACGGCTGGAGCGTGACCTCACCGGGGCGGCGCTGGTCTTCGGTGCGCGCCTGTTCGGCGAGGAGTACGTGCGCCCGCTCGAGCGCCTGCTCGAACGGGCGACCTGCCCGGTGTTGATCATCACCTCGAATCCGGCGCTCATTCGCCAGACACGTATCGGCAAGTTCGTGCTGGCGGCTCGCGAGAGCGAGGAGGCCGGCGGCCCGCTGCGCCAGTGGATCAAGAAGCTGCGGCCCCAGGGCGGTGCGGGCGAGGCGCGCCGCCAGCTCGCCGTGCTACGCAACCTCTCGCGCGTGCTGCGTCTGATCCCCGGGAAGGCCCGCGATCTCTATACCTATATTGTTGCTCATCAGTACTGGACCAACGCCTCGCCGGAGAATCTCTACCGGCTGATCTGCCTGCTGATCGAGGCCTATGTGCCCGGCTATAAGGGCAGGCTGCCTGTTCTCGACCCGGTCAGTTACCCCGAGCAGGCGCTGATCCACCCCGATGCGCCGGCGCCCTTTGAGACGCTGGCGGCCTATGAGCAGTGGCGCGCGAGCCGCGCCCGTGGGTCCGGGAAGAAGGAGAAGGGTCGCCAGGCCGCGCCGCAGGGTACAGTGGGTATTCTGGCTCTGCGGACGGTGGCCCTGAGCGGCAATACTGCGCATCTCGATGCGCTGGTGCGGGCGCTGGAGACCCGTGGGCTGGAGGCGCGGATGGCCTATGCCTCGGGCCTGGATATGCGCCCGGCGATTGAGGCGTTCTTCAGCGCTGCGCCCGAGGCCCACGGCTGGCGCAAGAAGGCCCCCGCCGGCGAGGCGCGCCGCGCAACGGTGGATCTGCTGGTCAATGCTTCGGGCTTTGCCCTGGTGGGTGGCCCCGCCGAGAGTCGCCCCGCCGATGCGCGAGCGGCGCTCGAGGCCCTCGATGTTGGCTACTTCGCTCCGGTGCCGCTGGCTTTCCAGCGCGTGGAGGACTGGCGCGCCGATTGGGGCGGGCTGGCGCCGGTGCAGGCGGCCCTGAGTATCGCCGTGCCCGAACTGGAGGGTGCCGCCGAGCCGATTGTCTTCGGCGGCCCTACGGCTCGCGCCGAGGCCTTCGTGCCTGCGCAACCCGAAGTCGAGCTGATCGCCGACCGGATCGCCCGCCGGGTGGCTCTGCGGCGCACGCCCAACCACGAGAAGCGCCTGGCCCTGGTGCTCTTCAGTTTTCCGCCGAACCTGGGCAATGTCGGCACCGCGGCGTACCTGGATGTCTTCCGCAGTGTCTATGCGATTCTGCGGGCGCTCAAGGCTGAGGGCTACACGGTGGAACTGCCCGCCGATGCTGAGGAGCTGCGCCAGATGGTGATCGAGGGCCGCGGCGACCCCGCGGCCTCGCCGCTGCTTCACGGCACCGATGCCGCCGTGGCGGGGTTCCTCAGCGTGGAGGAGTACCGGCGGCTCTTCCCGGCCTACACGGAGATCGAGCCGCACTGGGGCCGTGCGCCCGGCGAGTTGCTCAGCGATGGGAAGCGTCTGCGCATCCTGGGGCGGCGCTTCGGCAATGTGTTCGTTGGTGTGCAGCCACCCTTCGGTTATGAGCGTGACCCGATGCGCATGCTTATGGCCCGCGACGCTGCCCCGAACCACGCCTTCGCCGCCTTCTACACCTGGTTGCGCCATGATTTTCGCGCCCACGCCGTCATCCACGTTGGCACCCACGGCGCGCTGGAGTTTATGCCGGGGAAGCAGTCGGGCCTGAGCGCTGATTGCTGGCCCGCGCGCCTGATCGGCGACCTGCCCAACTTCTACCTCTACAGCGTCAACAACCCCAGTGAAGCGGCCATCGCCAAGCGCCGCAGCGGCGCGACGCTGATCAGCTACCTGGTGCCGCCGCTCCAGCAGGCTGGTCTCTACAAGGGGCTGCGCCAGCTCAAGGACGCGATTGATGCCTACCGGCAGCGCCCCGATGCGGGCATGCTGGCGACCATCCGCGAACTGGCGGAGAAACTGGGTCTTGGCGGCGATGCGGCACCCGAGGCCACCACCGATGCGGCCTATCTGGCCCACCTTAGCCACGAGTTGTTGCAGATCGAGCAGCGCATGATCCCCGCCGGTCTGCACGTCTTCGGCACGCCGCCCACCACTGAGGAACTGGTGGACCTGCTGGCCCTCACCGCGACCTTCCACCGCTTCAAGCTGCGCGGCGAGGAGACGACCCTGCCGGCGCTGGTGGCCCGGAGCCTGGGGCTGGAGTACGCCGCGCTGCGCGAGCGGGTGGCCAGCGATTTGCAGGCCCAGGAGTCGTGGCGCGCGGTCGAGGCCGGTTGCAAGGAGAGTATCCGGCGTTTCGTGGGCGGGGCACCCCTGGAGGTTGCGGGCCATGCTCCGGGCGATCTGGCGCCGCTGGCCCACTTCCTGGGCGACCTGCTCGCCCGGCTGACGAGCGATCAGGAACTGGCCGGCCTGCTGCACGGCCTGGAGGGGGGCTTTGTGCGTCCCTCGCCGAGCAACGACATTGTGCGCGACCCGAGTGTGGTGCCCACCGGGCGCAATGTGTACAGCCTCGACCCTGCCCGCGCGCCGTCGGCGGCGGCAGTGGAGCGGGCCGCGCGCCTGACCGATGAACTGCTGGCCCGCGCGGTCGCCGAGAGCGGTACGTTGCCCGAGAGTGTCGCGGTGGTGCTCTGGGGTAGCGATAACTTGAAGAGCGATTGCGAGGGTGTGGCCCAGGTGCTGACGCTGATGGGCGTGCGTCCGGTGCCCGATGAACTGGGCAATGTCTCCGACGTGGCCCTGATTCCCCTGGCCGAGCTGGGCCGCCCGCGCATTGACGTGGTGGTGACGGTGAGCGGCATCTTCCGCGACCTGCTCGGCGGCCAGATGCGCCTGATTGATAAGGCAGCCCGGCTGGCGGCGCTGGCCGATGAGCCGCTCGAGGCGAACTTTGTGCGCCGCAATGCCCTGGCCCAGGCGGCTGCCCTCGGCGTGCCGCTGGAGGAGGCGGCCACCCGCGTCTTTGCCAATGCGCCCGGCAGTTACGGCAGCCACGTCAACCACCTGATCGAGAGCGGGTCGTGGGAAGATGATAGCCAGATCAGCGATGCGTTCCTCAGTCGCAAGGGCTTCACTCTGGGCAAAGGCGGCGAATGGAAAGACTCGCGCCGCCTGCTCGAACAGGCCCTCAGCGGCGTGAACCTGACCTTCCAGAACATCGACAGCTTCGAGGTTGGCATCTCCGACATTGACACCTACTACGAGAGCCTGGGCGGCGTGACGAAGAGCATCGAGCGCCTGAGCGGCAAACGCCCCGAGGTGCTGGTGTCGGACGCGGTAACCACCGGCGGCAGCCGCGTAAGCTCGTTGAGCCAGATGGTGCGCCTGGAGACGCGGGCCAAGTTGCTCAACCCCCGGTGGTACGAAGCCATGCTGGCCCACGGCTACGAGGGCGCCCGCGAGATCGAGACGCGCCTGAACAACACCTACGGCTGGAGCGCTACCACCGGCGCGGTGGAGGGCTGGGTCTACCAGAGTGTTGCCGAGACCTATGCGCTCGACGAGGAGATGCGCGAGCGACTGGCCCGGCTCAACCCCCACGCTGCCGCGGGGATGGTGCGCCGGTTGCTGGAGGCCAGTGGGCGTGGCTTCTGGGACGCCGATGAGGAGACCCTTGACCGCCTGCGGTCGATCTATGAGGACCTCGAGGATCGCCTGGAAGGAATCGTTACCGGCGGCGCGGCGTGAGCCGCTGCTCGGGGGGGTGCGCCTTCCCCACGTTATGACGGAATTGCCACCCGCTGCGGAGATTTCTTCACCGCAGGTCGGTGGATGGCGCGGGTATAGTGCAGTGCGTGGTGGGCCAGCGCAGCGGACGCGCCGGCTCCAGGAGACAGGTCATGGACCCTGTGCACGTGACGCGAGAGCAGATTGATTACTACAACAAGCCCGGCCCTCGCTACACCAGTTATCCGACCGTGCCGGTGTGGAGCGCGCAGTTCAATGAGACCGACTATCGCGCGGCCCTTGCCGCCGTCGCCGCCCGCCCCGACGAGACCCTCTCGGTCTACGTCCACCTGCCCTTCTGTGCCGAGCGCTGCGCGTACTGCGGTTGCAACGCCACTTCAACCAGACATGCCCACGTGGTAGATGCGTACCTCGACCGGGTCGAGCAGGAGTTGAGCATCGTGGCCCCGCTGCTGGGTGAGCGGCGCCGGGTGGTGCAGCTCCACTGGGGTGGTGGAACGCCCAACTTTCTCTCCGAGGCCCAGGCCACCCGGCTGATGGCCATGCTCGACGCGGCCTTTGCCATTGACCGCGAGGGCGAAATTGCCCTGGAGATGGATCCGCGCCTCGGCGGTCCTGAGCAGGCCGTGTTCTACCGCGAGCTGGGCTTCAACCGCGTGAGCCTCGGTGTGCAGGATATTCACCCCCGGGTCCAGGCGGCGATCGGGCGCATCCAGCCCTTCGAGCAGACTGCCGCCCTCTTTGTCGCCTGCCGCGCGGCGGGCTACACCAGTGTCAACCTCGACCTGGTGTATGGCCTGCCCTACCAGAGCACCGAGAGCTTCGCCCGGACCCTCGACGCCGTGATTGACCTTGGCCCGGACCGGCTGGCCTGTTTCAGTTATGCCCACCTGCCCCAGGCGCGCCCCAACCAGAAGCGGGTGGACGCTGCCGGGCTGCCCTCGCCCTACGCCAAGTTCGGGCTGTTCCAGCAGGCTGTGCAGCGCTTCACGTCAGCAGGTTACGACTGGATCGGTATGGATCACTTCGCTCTGGCCGCCGATGAACTGGCGGTGGCTGCCCGCGAGAAACGGCTGCACCGCAACTTTATGGGCTACACCGTGCGCCCTGCGCCGCACCTGCTGGGCCTGGGGATGAGCGCCATCGGCGACCTCGGTGGCTGCTTCGTGCAGACCGATGCGCACCTGGGTCGCTACCAGAAAGCCCTGGATGAGGGCCGTCTGCCGGTGATTCGCGGTCACTGGCTCAGCGCCGATGACCGTCGGCGGCGCGCGGCGATCACGCACCTGATGTGCAACCTGGAACTGCCCCTCAGCACCGCCCTTGACGACGGTGACGAGGCCATGGTTGAGGCGGTCGAGCGGGTGGCCGCGCACGCCGAGGAGGGCCTGGTAGAGGTGGACGGTGAGCGGATCGTGGTCACCGATCTGGGGCGCTTCTTCCTGCGCAACCTGTGTATGGAGCTGGACGCCTATCTGGCGCGCACGGCGGAGCGACCACTCTTCTCACGGACGATCTAGGGCGGCTCGCGCCGCGCGGCGAGTCTGCCTGTGGTGAGGAAAGGCAACGCCATGGAGACCTACGATGCCATCATTGTCGGTGGGGGAATCAGTGGCCTGAGTGCGGCCTACACGCTCTTCAAGCGCGGCCTCGACGTGCTGGTGATCGAGGCGGCCCCCGCGGTGGGTGGCGTGATGCACAGTATGACGACTCCCGAAGGGTACGTCCTCGACTGCGGCCCCAACACCGCTGCCACGAAGGACCCGCGCCTGTGGGCCGAGTTTGCCGACCTGGGGCTGACCGCGCGACTGCTGCCCGCTGATCGCAAAGGCAAGCGGCGCTATGTGTTGCTCAACGGCAAGCCCGAGGAGATCCCCATGTCGCCGGTGGGCCTGGCGCGCACGCCGCTGCTCTCGAGCGCGGCGAAGCTGCGGATCTTCCGCGAGCCGTTCATCCCCCGCGCCACCGGCGACGACGAGAGCGTGGCGAGCTTCTTTGCCCGGCGGCTGGGCCCCGAGCCGGCGGCGCGCCTGGTCGATCCCTTCGTGGCGGGCGTGTATGCCGGCAACCCGGCGCAGATCTCGGTGAAGGCGGCGTTTCCCACCCTCTGGGAGGCCGAGCAGCGTGCCGGCAGCATTATCAAGGGTATGCTCAGTGGCCGGGAGAAGCCAGCGCCCGGCGCGCCCAGGGGGCCGAAGATGCGCAGCCTGACCTTCAGCTTCCCCGGCGGCATCGCCGAGTGGCCACGGGCCATCGCCGCGGCCCTGGGGCCACGGCGGGTCTGGTGCAATACGCGGGCCACCGGGCTGCGTCGTGACGGCTCACTCTGGCAGGTAACCATCGAGCGCGACCGGCTGCCCGAGACGCTGGAGTCCCGAGCAGTGATCCTGGCCCTGCCGGCCTATGCTGCTGCCGACCTGGTTGAACGGCTGGACGCGCGGGCGGCATCGGCGCTGCGCGGCATTCCGTATGCCCCGGTATCGGTGGTGCAACTGGGCTACCGCCGCGAACAGGTGGGCCATCCTCTTGACGGCTTTGGTGTGCTGGCGCCCTCCTCTGAGCGGCGGCGCTTCCTGGGCATCCTCTGGTCCTCGTCGCTGTTCGCCGGTCGTGCTCCGGCGGGGCGGGTGCTCACCACGACGCTGATGGGCGGCGCGCTGGCCCCCGAACTGGCCCTGCAAAGCGATGCGGACCTGATCGCCACTGCCGTGGCCGAAAATGCCGCCGTGCTCGGCGCTACGGGCGCCCCGGAACTGGCCCACGCCACCCGCTGGGAGCGGGCCATTGCCCAGTACACCTTCGGCCACGACGCGCGGATCGCCGAACTCGAACGCCTGGAGCGCGAGCAGCCCGGCCTGGCGTTCCTGGGCAGCTACCGGGGCGGGGTGGGTGTGCCCAAGTGCTGGCACAATGGAGTGGCACTGGCTGACCGGATCGGCGATCGCCTGGCCGGGCGCGCCGAAACCGTGACGGCAGACTAAGAACGGGCAGGAGCGTGCGATGACCTTGTTCAAGAACTTCCGACTCGGTCTGATCCACATGGCGGTGGCGGTCAGTCTGGTCCCGATCACCAGCGTCCTGAACCGGGTGATGATCCATGAACTCGGCATCCTGGCAACCATCGTGGCCGGGCTGATCATCCTTCCTCACCTGCTGTCGCCGATGCAGATGGTAATTGGGCAGTTCTCTGACACCCATCCGCTGTGGGGCTACCGGCGCACGCCCTACATCGCCGCCGGATTGCTGCTCTGCGTGGGCGGATCGGTGCTCACCCCGATTGCCGCGCTGGCAATGGATGCCAGCTTCTGGCCAGGGCTGGCCTTTGCCTTCTTCGCCTTCCTGATCTGGGGCGTCGGTTACAACCTGGCGGTGGTTTCCTACCTCTCACTCGCCAGTGATATGTCGAACGAGGGACAGCGCTCGCGCACCATCGCGGTGATGTGGTTCATGATGATCACCGCGGTGATCGCCACGGCGATCATCGCCGGGCGGGCTATGGAGCACTACGATCCCGCGTTGCTGGTGCGCGTCTTCTTCACTGCTGGCGGCATTGCCCTCACGCTGGGCTTCCTGGGGCTGATCGGGCTGGAGCCGCGCGGGCAGGTGACCCGCGTGAGCGAGCGCCACAGTGCGCGGGAGGCCATCGGCGCGGTGGTCAGTAACCCCCAGGCGCGGGCTTTCTTCGTCTACCTGACCCTGCTCCTGGCCGCCATTCTCGGCCAGGATGTGTTGCTGGAGCCGTTTGGCGCCAGGGCCTTCGGGATGAGCGTGCGCCAGACCACCCAGTTGACCGCGGTGTGGGGCGGGGCGACCCTGCTGGCCCTGCTGCTCTACGGCTTTGTGTTGAGCCGCTTCCTGAGCAAGAAGGCTGGCGCAAGCCTGGGGGCCACGCTGGCGGCCCTGGGCTTCTTCACCATCACGCTGAGCGGAATGTTGCACGTCGAAGCCCTCTTCGTGCCCGGGATCGCCATCCTGGGCTTTGGCACGGGCATTGCGACCACCACCAACCTGGCGCTCATGCTCGATATGACAACGCCCGCCAATGCCGGTCTGTTCATCGGCGCCTGGGGCATGGCCGATGCCGCAGCGCGGGGCATGGGGAACTTCCTTGCCAGCGTGGTGCGCGACATCGCCACCAGCATCCTCGCCAATCCCGTGGCCGGTTATGGGGTGGTCTTTATGCTCGAGGGGTTAATCCTCTGCGTCACCCTGGTGCTGCTGCGGCAGATTGACCCTGCCACCTTCCGGGGTGAGCAAGACGTGTCGCTGTCCGAACTGATCGCCGTGGCCGGCGATGCCTGACCGGGCGCCCGGCGCGCGCCCGGGGGCCTGCCCGACAGGGGGCGCTGGCCCTGGCAGACGCCGCCTGTACGGGCGCCTGATGACCGATGTTCTGGCGGGGGTTAAAGCGATGCACACCACAACCGAACGCAGCGACCAGACCGAGAAGCTGAATCTGCCACGAACCTTCAAGATCGGATCGTTCCACGTTGGCTCCGCGTTTTCCGACATGCTTACCTCAGCCGTCTGGAACCGGGTCCTGATCAGCGATCTGGGGGTGCTCGCCACTCCCGTCGCTCTGCTCTCGGCCCTGCGCTACCTGCTGGCGCCCTTGAGCATCTGGGCCGGCAATCGCTCCGATAGTCATCCCATCTTCGGGCGCCACCGGACACCCTACATCTGGACCGGGCGGGGCTTAATGGTGCTTGGCCTGCTGCTCACGCCGCTGTCCACACTGCAGATTGCCGAAAACGCAGCCTCGGTCGTCGGGTGGGTCCTGGCCACGCTGGCCTTTCTGATCTACGGCATCGGCACGCTGATCTCGGGCAGCCCGTTCATGGCGCTGATCCGCGATCGCACGCCGCCCAGCAAGCGCGGCCAGGCACTGAGCATCGCCCAGATCATGCTGCTGGTGGCCTCGGTGATCGTGCCGGGGATCTATGCCGCGGTGATGAAGCACTACAGCCCCGAAGCCTTCTTCCGCACCGTCCTCGTCGGCGTCGGGCTGGCGATCCCCTTCTGGTTCTTCTCGGTGCTGGGCGAGGACCGACGCGGCGCTGCGGCGCCCGCGACGCCGGATGCCGGGCCGGCGGTCGGCTTTCTGCCCCTGCTCCGGATGATCTGGGCCGATCCACGGCCCCGCGCCTTCTTCTTGCTGCTGGCCCTCGGTTCGATCTGTGCCTTCGCCCAGGACGCCATTCTGGAGCCGTTCGGCGGCGATGTGTTTGGCCTCGACGTGGGCGCAACCACGCGCTTCAATGCCTTCTGGGGACTGGGGGTGCTGATCAGTATGATCGCCACCACGGTGATCACCCGCCGGCGCGCTCCCCACGAACAAACGCCCACGGCGCGTCTCGGTCTGTTCCTCAGCGCTTTGCCGCTGGCGCTCATCGGCGTGGTAGGTTTCTTCAAGCTCCAGGCCCTGCTCATCCCGGCCATTTTCCTCTTCGGCGTGGGCTTCGGCGTCTATACTGTCGGGGCGATCGGGTTGCTGATGGCCATGACCACCGATCGCCACGCCGGGGCCTATCTCGGCCTCTGGACGGTTGCACAGCTCGTCTTCCGCGGCGTTGGCATGGCCCTGGGTGGGGTGCTGCGCGACGTCGTGCTCTGGATGACCGGAACGCCCGCACTTGCCTACGGCAGCGTGTTTGTGCTGTCGGCCTTCGGTTTGCTCGTCTGTGTCGGTATTCTCGCTCGCGTCGATGCGCCCGGCTTCGCGGCAGGACGGGCGCCCGCCGCTGCCTCGGCGCTGGCTATGGCTGACGCTTAGCGCTCCTGGCCTCCGGGGCGCGCCGGCTCGTCAGTGCAGGGCGCGCCCACGGTTGATCGCGGCCTGTGTGAACGTGATTTTCTTCACGAACGTGTAACGCGACGCAGGGCGGATCTCGCCCGGGATGCACGGGGCGAGGGTCCGCACGCACAGGAACTCTGGTCTCAGGATTTGGGGGTCGAGCATGAAGCTCCTTCTCGCCGGCCTCGATCATACCACCGCACCGGTGGAGATCCGTGAGCGGCTGGCGTTTTCCACCACCGACATTACCGCCGCTCTGACCCGGCTCACCGGTAAGAGCGGTGACGCCCCGCCGCTCCTGGCCGAGGCGGCTATTCTCTCGACGTGTAACCGCGTGGAGATCTACGGCGTGAGCCACGCGGGCAGTACGGCACAGAGCCTCGTGAGCTTTCTGGCAGAGTTTCACGGGCTTGAGGAGCGCGAATTCGTTCATACGCTGTACTTTTACAGTGGCGAGGAGGTGGCGCGCCATCTCTGCGCCACGGCCTCGGGATTGCGCTCGCTGGTCCTCGGCGAGGCGCAGATCCAGGGGCAGGTGCGCACGTCTTACGAGCAGGCCCAGGCCGCCGGCTCGGTCGGCCCGGTTCTGCACCGCCTGTTTCAACACGCCCTGGTGGCCGGTAAGCGCGCCCGGTCCGAGACGGCCCTGGGGCAGGGCGCGGCGAGTATTTCGCAGGCCGGCGTGGAACTGGCCCGGCAGCGTCTCGGTGAGCTGAAGGGCCGCGCGGTGCTGCTGATTGGTGGCGGCGAGGTGAGCGAACTGGCCGCCCAGAACCTGCTTGCCAACGGCGCCGACCGGCTGATGATCGTCAATCGTACCACCGCGCGTGCCCGCGAGCTGGCCGAACGCTACGGCGCGGCTGCCTATGGTTTGGAAGATCTGCCCGCGGTGCTGCCGCGTGCCGATATCGTGATCAGTTCCACCGCCGCCCCGGTGCCGATCATCTACCGCGAGCATATCTGTGATGCCCTGGCGGTCAAGACCCGCGCGTGCGCCGTGAACGGCGCTGCGCCGTGCCCCGAGATGCTGCTGATTGACCTGGCGGTGCCCCGTGACATCCATCCCGATGTCGCCAGTGTGCCCGGCGCCTATGTCTACACTGTTGATGACCTCCAGGACGTTGTCCGGACCACCCTGGGCCAGCGCGCCCAGGCCGCCCAGCGGGCCGAGGAGATCATTCTCGAAGAGATGCGGGCCTTCCAGGCCTGGATGCGCACTCAGGAGGCCGTGCCGGCGCTCACCAGGCTTCGCGAGCATGCCGAGGCGCTCCGCAATGCCGAACTGGAGCGGGCCCTGCGTCGTCTGGCCGATCTCTCGCCCGAACAACGCACGGTGATCGAGGCCCTCACCCGCAGCATCGTGAACAAACTGCTGCACGTGCCGACGCGCCGCCTGCGCGATGCCGCGGCTGAAGGCGATGGGCTGCGCTACGCCGCGATGGTGCGCGATCTGTTCGATCTGGAGCCTTCGGCGGCGGAGCGGTGATCGCGGGTGGCGCGGGGTCGCGTTGCGGGGCGCTGACCCCGGCGCTGCCCCGGGTGACGCGCGACGATCGGCACCTTGCTCCGTCGGCTACGCGAACTACGGTGGAGAGTATATGCTCAAACGGATCCTCGGGACGCGGGGCTCACGCCTGGCCCTGGCCCAGTCAACCCTGATCGCCGATGCCCTGCGCGCGGCGCATCCCGGCCTTGAGGTCGAGTTGCGCGTGATTACGACCCGGGGCGACCGCATCCTCGATGTGGCCCTCTCCGCCGTCGGTGACAAGGGGTTATTCGTGAAGGAACTCGAGCAGGCGCTCCTGGCTGGCGAGGTGGATTTCTGCGTCCATAGTTGCAAGGATCTGCCCTCGATAGTTCCTGATGGCCTCATCCTGGCCGCGTTCCCCGCGCGGGTCGATCCGCGCGATATGCTGGTGCTGCGGGCAGGAACGTCCGGTGACGCTGGCGCAGCTATGGCGACGGGCCCGGCTACCCTCGAGGCGCTGCCCCACGGGGCCGTGGTAGGCACCAGTTCGCTGCGTCGCGCCTGCCAGATCCGGGCCTTGCGGCCCGACCTGGAGCTGCGCGATGTGCGGGGGAATGTGGATACCCGGCTGCGCAAGCTGGCCGAGGGGCAGTACGATGCGCTTGTACTCGCCACTGCGGGTCTGGAGCGCCTCGGCCTGTTCGATGCCCACGGGCGCCTGCACAGCGACGGCGCAACCTTTGTGGCCGCCCCGGTTCCCCCCGAAACCATGCTGCCCGCCGTGGCGCAGGGTATCCTGGCAATCGAGTGCCGGGCCGATGATGCCGCGACCCTGGCCCTGCTCGCACTCCTCGATCACGGGCCCAGTCGCGCCGCCGCTCTGGCCGAGCGGGCCTTCCTGCGACGCCTGGAGGGTGGCTGCCAGGTGCCGATTGCCGCCTATGCCACCACCGACGCCCCGGATCGCCTGTGGCTGCGGGGCCTCGTCGGCTCCCTCGATGGGGCAACGGTGGTCCGCGGCGAGCGTTCCGGCCCCCTCGCTGCCGCCGAAAGCCTGGGGACGGCCCTGGCCGAAGCCTTGCTCGAGCAGGGCGCCGCCGAGGTGCTGACAGCGCTGACCGGGCGGAGCCGGGAGTAGTCGGGGGTGGAGGGTGGAGATGTGAAGATGTGGAGGTGTGGAGATGCGGAGGTGAAGAACGATATCTCTACACCTCCACGCCTCCATCCCTCCACCCCTCCACACTTCCCCTCCACCCCTGATCACGGAGCCAGTTATGTCTCACACCGAACGCGCCGGGTCCGACCGGTTGCCCCTGGATGGCCTGCGGGTGCTGGTGCCGCGCGCTGCCGGGCGCGCCGATGCGCTGGCGGAGCGCCTGAAGGCCCTGGGCGCAACGCCCGTGCTGCGGCCGACCATCGCCTATGCCCCACCTGAGGACCCGGCGCCGCTGGCCGAGGCCATGAACCGCCTGGAGGCGGGAATGTACGAATGGCTGCTGCTGACCAGTGTGACCGCGGTCGAAGTGGTGGCCCGGGCCCTGGGTGAGCGGGCGCCGCTGCTGGCCCATCGCCTGTCGCTGAAGATCGGCGCGGTCGGCCCCGCCACGGCGGCAGCCTGCCGCGAGTTGCTGGGCGCTGAACCCGCGGCGGTGCCCGAACGCTTCCTCGGCGCCGAGCTTGTCGCTGCGCTGGGCGATCCGGCGGGGCGGCGCGTGCTGTTGCCCAACGCCGATATCGCTCGCCCGGAACTCGAACAGCGCCTGCGCGCCGCTGGTGCGCTGGTAGACCGGGTGGTGGCCTACCGTACTGTGCCGGCGCCGGGCGGCGAGGAACTGGCAGACTGGCTCCGCGCAGGTGCGATTGATGTACTGTTGTTCACCAGCGGCTCTACCGCCCGCTACTTTACGCTCCAGGTGGGTGCCGAAGGCACAGAGGCCGCGCGACGCTGCCTGGTGGCCTGTATCGGCCCCTCAACCGCCGAGACCTGCCGCGAACTGGGCCTGCCGCCGGCCGTGGTCGCCACCATTTCGACCGAAGAGGGTCTGCTCGAGGCCCTGGTGGCCCATTATGCGGGGGGGAAGGTGTAGAGGTGTGGGGGCTGGTGTACGCTTCGATGGCAATCGTCACCCGAT
>JBDNDG010000429.1:0-3762 GCA_046719255.1 Chloroflexaceae bacterium | reverse complement strand
GCTCTGGTCTTCCCGCGCCCCTGATGTGAACCTAGCCCGCGCGCGGGAGAGTTTGGGAGGGTTGCGCCCTCCCAGGACATAGGTATGTTCATTCCGGGGTTGTGCGGCGCAGCCGCGTGGACGGCTAATGTGAACATACGGGTGAAACCGGGTTTCCCCATCCCCCTGCCGGTGGGGGCGGCAAACGCTCCCCACCGGGAGAGTTTGGGAGGGCTGCGCCCTCCCGGGAACCAACCCGTCACTGTCGGACAGAACGAAGAGGACCAGCGATGGATCCTGAGGAGCTTGAGCACCTGCTGGCCGCGGGCGAGGGGCCGCGGGTGGCCTTTGCCCGCGAGCGCGCGCGGCCCGATGAGCTGGCTGAAACCCTCGCGGCGTTTGCCAATGACCGCGGTGGGACGCTGCTGCTCGGCGTGAGTGGGCGGGCGCGCGGCAGGGTGGAGGGGATCGGCGATCTCGCTGCCGCGCGCGATCTGGTGCTGGAGGCGGCCCTTTCCTGCACCCCGCCGCTGATCCTGCCCCTGCCCCGGCCGGTGACCTGTGAGCAGGCTACCCTGCTGATCGTCAGCGTGCCGGCGGGGCTTTCACAGGTCTACGCCGTGCGTGGCAAGTATCTGCGGCGCGAAGGGAGTACCAACCAGCCCCTGCCCCCTGAGGCCCTGCGGCGCCTGCTGCGCGAACGGGGCGAGGTGAGTTGGGAACGTGAGACGCCCCCCGGCGCAACCCTCGACGAACTCGATCTGCTCAAGGTGAGTGCCTATGCGCGTCGTGTCGGCCCCGAGGCCGAGGTCGAACCGCTGAGCCTGCTCCAGCGCCGGGGCTGCATCGTCCGGCGCGGTGATGCGCCGGCCACAGAGGCCGCGCCGCCCGGCAGCGAGGGGGGCGCCGCTTCCACGCCTGCGCCGGACGTCCAGGCGCCCTTTGTGCCCACCAACGCCGGCTTGCTCCTCTTCGCCCGTCAGGTGGAGGCTCGTTACCCCCAGGCCGAGATCACCCTGGTGCGCTACCGTGGCCGCGATATGGCCGATGCCTTTGAACGCGAAGACGTGCGCGACACCCTGGTGGAGGCGGTGCGCCGGGCTGAACGCTGGCTGATGGAACATATGCGCAAAGGCAGCCGCATGGTCGGCCTCGAACGCCAGGACTGGACGCAGTTCCCCCCCGGCGCGGTGCGTGAGGCTCTGGTCAACGCCGTGGCCCATCGCGACTACAGCGTGCGCGGCGAGGGCATCCGCGTCTCGCTCTTCAGTGACCGCCTGGAGGTCTACTCGCCTGGACGCCTGCCCGGCCACGTGACCGTCGAGAACATTGTCGAGGAGCGCTTCTCGCGCAACGAAACGCTGGTACAGGTGCTGGCCGATTATGGCCTGATCGAACGCCTCGGCTACGGAATCGATCGCATGCTGCGCCAGATGGCCGAGGCTGGCCTGCCCCCACCCGCCTTCCGCGAAACCGCCGCCGGCTTCCTGGTAACGTTGATCGGCCAGTCTGTGGATGAGACTGGCCCTGAGGGGCTCGATACCCGCGAGTGGGTGCGCATGGGCCTCAACGAGCGCCAGATCGCCGCCCTGCTGTTTGTGATTGACCAGCGCCGAATCACGAATCGCGATCTCCAGGAACAGTTCGCCGAAGTCAGCCCTGAGACCATCCGCCGCGACCTGGCCGACCTGGTCGAGCGCGGCCTGCTCCTGAAGATCGGAGACAAACGCGCGACGTACTACATCTTGAAGTAAGCTCGCATCCTGTCGGCCAGGGCCCGTGGCATGACTCACTACGTCACACTACACGCTGGACGAGCTGCTCGCCGGGGCTGCCAGCGACAATCCGCGTACCGCACGGCGCAACGTGCCTGTACCGCGCCCGCCGCGGTGATCGCGGAGGTCTTGCACAGGGTCGCAACGCTGCTAACGCCGCCCCCGGAGCAGGAGCGTTGAGCAGAGCGATCCGGCGGCGTTCGGCGAAACGCTGATGCGGGCCCTTGAGCAAGGCCTGCAGCACTGCGGTGCAACGTCATGGACCAGATTATCACCGTGCTCCACCGTCCCCGCGATGTGCGTAACATTGGGGCGGCGGTGCGGGCGTTGAAGAACATGGGCTTCCGGCGGCTGCGCCTGGTCGATCCGGCGCCCTTCGACCCGGCGGATCTCACCGGCATTGCTCACCGCAGCGAGGATCTGGTGGCGGCGATCGAGCTGTACGCCGATCTGGATGCGGCTCTGGCCGATGCGCGCTACGTGGTGGGCACAAGCGAGCGGGCGCACCCCGAACGCCCCATGCGCGCCGACCTGCGGCCCTTCGCTGCCGAGCTTGTGACCCGCGCTACCAGCGCCGGTCCGGTGGCGCTGCTCTTTGGCCCCGAAGACCACGGCCTCGACAACGCCGCCCTCGACCGCTGCCACGCCCTGCTGACCCTGCCCGCTGATCCCGCCTACCCGTCGCTGAACCTGGCCCAGGCTGTTCTGCTCACGCTCTACGAGCTGCGAATGGCCGTGGCAGGCCCTCTGCCCGCGGCGCCGCCGCGCCGCCCGGCTACCGCCGCCGAGCTTGCCGCGACCGTTGAGGCCCTCAGTGCCGCCATCGAGGCTGTCGGCTTCGTCAAATCCGGCGACGGCGCCGCAGTGGTGCGGCGCCTGCGCGCGCTGATCACGCGCGCCGAACCCGATAGCCGCGAAGCCGCCCTGCTCACCGCCTTTGCCCGTGAGATTGTCTACGCTCTCCATCGCCGGGTGTAGAGCCTGCCCTGGTAGCATCCGTATGGACCCGCACCCTCCAATCGGGCAACATGCGCTAGAATAGAACCCATCGAAACCGCAATCGCCTGACGACAAGGAGTGTCAACGATGACCGAGCGAGTCGCCATTGTCACCGGTGGCGCCAGTGGAATCGGCCGCGCAGTGGCCGAGAAGCTGGCCGGCGCCAGCTATCGGGTTGCCGTGGTTGATCTGCCGAACAGTGAAGGGCAGCAAGTAGCCGAGAGCATTGGCGGGCTGTTCATCGGCGCTGACCTCTCGCGTCGCGAGGATTGCCGCCGCGTGGTCGATCAGACCCTGGCCCATTTCGGGCGGGTGGATGTGCTGGTGAACAACGCCGGCTATCAACACATCGCCCCCATCGAGGAGTTTCCAGAGGACCGCTGGGACAACATGCTCGCCGTGATGCTCACGGCGCCCTTTTTGCTCACCCGCTATGTCTGGCCGGGGATGAAGGAGCGGGGCTGGGGCCGCATCATCAACATCGGCTCGCTCCACAGTCTGTTTGCCTCACCGTTCAAGAGCGCCTATATCTCGGCCAAGCACGGCCTCCTTGGCCTCACCCGCACCGCGGCCCTCGAGGGTGGGCCGTATGGCATCACCGTCAACCTGATCGCCCCCGCCTACGTGCGCACGCCCCTGGTCGAAAAGCAGATCGCCGATCAGGCGCGCACCCGTGGCATTCCCGAAGACCAGGTCATTGAGAAGGTGATGCTGGCCCCTACCGCCATCAAACGCTTGATTGAACCGGAGGAAGTGGCCGAACTGACGCTCTATCTCTGCTCTGATGCCGCGTCGGCGATGACCGGCTCGGTCTATGAGATCGCGCTGGGATGGACCGCCTCCTAACGTGAAAATAGGCCGTGCGCGGGAGGGTCTGGAAGGGCTGCGCCCTCCCAGAAGACAACTCGCCAGCGGGGAGGGTCTGGGAGGGCTGCGCCCTCCCAAGAAAAAACCTGTCTTCGCCGTGTCAGAGGATGGGGAGACCGGGTTTCCCCATGCCCCCTGTCTG
>JBDNDG010000428.1:0-3767 GCA_046719255.1 Chloroflexaceae bacterium | reverse complement strand
ACTAACTGGTGCATCCGGCCAGTTCCGTATCACCCTGAGCGCAGCGCAGGGTCCCGGCCGAGATGCTGAGCGAAGCATGACAGATGACATGCCGGATGCACCACTACCTCCATCCTACGCGAGGAGAACCTGACCATGAAGAAGCGAACCATCTTTCTGGCGTTTGTCGCCGTCATCCCCCTGGTGCTAACCGCAATGCTCGGTCTGCGGCAGGCACAGGCAGCGCGTGAAGTGGCGGACGACTGGACCAACTTCAACGCCCGGGCGCCCGCCCTGGCGACCACGACCAGGCTAGAGATCATCCCGCTCTACGAGGCAGCCAGCGCGGGTCATGGCCTCATCAGCGGTCACGGCGTCTCCTACCTGATCCGTACCGATTCGGCAACCGTTCTCCTGGATACCGGCGACAATCCCGAAAATTGGACGGTCGCGCCCTTTGCGCAGAACATGCAGGCCCTGGGCATCGCCTGGGATGAAGTGGATCGGGTGGTAATCTCCCATCCTCACCCTGACCACGTTGGCGGCCTGTCTGCCTGGCGCAAACGCACTCTTTCCCTCGGCGAGCTGCCCGGCGGGTTGGGCGAGCGGCTGGTCTTCGTTCCACACGTGACGGCGTCCAGAGGCGTAATTCACGCGACCATCCCGACCTTGATTGCGCCCGATATTGCCACGACCGGCGTGATCTCCTACCTGGAAGCCTGGCCGATGTCGCTGTTTGCGGCCAAAGGGGGCGAGCAAGCGCTGGTGGTGCACGTCGCCGGTCAGGGCCTGGTGCTGATCACCGGCTGCGGGCATCCTGGTCTGGAACGCCTCGTGACACGCGCCGAGTCGCTCTACGGTGAGCCGGTGGCCGGCATTGTCGGCGGCCTGCACTACCTGAACGCAACTGCGGACGAACTCCAGCCGCAGATTGCGTTCCTGCGGTCGCGCCCGGTCAGCCTGATCGCCCTCTCGCCGCATGATAGCGGGCCAGTCGCTCTGGCTACCTTTGAACGCGCGTTTCCCGGCATCTATCACACTTTGAAGGTTGGCGAAGCCATCCAGTTTCAGTAGTCCAAACTATTTGGCAGGGGGAGTATCCTATGAACGTCGTCCGGCTCATCCTCGCCTTTCTTGGCTGCGGGCTGGGTTTTCTGATGACCCTGATCCTATGTGTGCCTGTCATCCTGCTCCCACTCGCGACCGCAGTTCCCGCCTGGGTCTGGATTCCGCTGGCTGCGGCGGACCTGGCACTGTTGATCGGCTTTTTCACGCTGCAGCCGAACTGGTCAGCAACGTTCATCCCGCTGTCAGGCGCTCTCGTCGTGGCGTTCCTTGCCGTGATCGCTTCGCAGGCTTTCACCATGACCCTGCCCATTCTCGGCGCGGATGGCAAGCCGCTGTCCGGCAGCATCGCGACGCTGGAGCGGGTCACGCTCAACGGCAGCCAGCAGTGGATTTCCATTCGCGGCAAGGATACCCGCAAACCAGTATTGCTCTTCCTGGCGGGTGGGCCGGGCGGCAGCCAGCTGGCGACGGCCCGGTTTGCCCTTGGCGGGCTGGAGGACCATTTTGTAGTTGTCAATTGGGATCAGCCGGGCGCAGGCAAGTCGTTCGACATCTAGATTCTGCTACTGGTGCTCCCGTGCGCCGGCCTTCCGGCTGCACCGTGCGTGGCGGCATGGTACCAGAGGGGGTCGCGCGGTGCCGGGTGTCGAGTAGCTCGTTCGTCGGATTCCGCAGGTTACCTGCGGCCAAGCCACCGGTTGACCGATGCGGCATACGTTTCGTATTCGCTGCCGAACTTCCTGACCAGGTATCGCTCTTCGGGGATGATGAGGATGTAATGGCAGAGCACTATGGAGAACAGCAGCGCGACCAACGACCAGAGCAGGTTGAACGTTAGCGCGACCCCCAACAAGAAAACGCTCGCCCCAAGATAGAGTGGATTTCTTGATATTGTAAACACACCTGTTGTAATAATTTGGCTTGTTGGCTGTCCAGGGTCTGTAGGTTGCTCATACCGCGAAAACGCTCGACGCGCCTGAATGATAAAACCCGTGCCAACAATCGCGAGAGCAATGCCTGCAGGGATAAGAGCTTGTCTCAGGACTCCCGGCGGGAGAGCAAACGGCAAGATGAGATGCACAGCGAGGCTGGCAAGAAAGGGAACCCCAAAAATGACTTCCCCAATCTTCCAGCGGCTTGTATGCGCAGAGTCGGATTTCATATGTGCCTTGCGAAACGTTGCTCCACCGCTGCGCGTTGCAACGGCCCGCCATGACCGACGTAAAAGGTTGTCACGCCTGCCTGCAGCAGGGCGCGGATGCTTGCGTGCACCGCGTCCAGGTCTTCGGCAAAGTAGTGATCATTCGGGCGCGTTCCCAGAAGGTTGCCGCCCATATACCCGCCCATCATCACATCGCCCACAATTGCCGCGCCGTCCGGCAACAGGATGGATATCGAACCGGCGGTATGCCCTGGCGTATGCAGGATGCGCCCCTCGATACCGTACGCGCTCAGATCGACGGATTCATCCACCAGCAGGTCGGGTGCAACGGACGGAAAGGGTTTGTTTACCAGCGGCAGGATCAGGCGCGCCTCCAGGCGCAACGGCGAAAGCGGATTCATCTTACCGGCGCGCAGCATGCCCTCGTCGGCACGGTGAACAGCCGTCGGGACACCGAGTGTCTTCACCAGCGCCGCAGTACTACCGGCGTGGTCCACATGCCCGTGCGTGTGCACGATCAAGGTGATATCCTCTCTCCTGACCCCGGCCCGTTCGGCGGCGCGCAGGATGTTGCCCTCCTCGCCGGGCATGCCCGTATCCACAATCACCGTCTTGCGCCCGCTGAGTAGGTAGGCATTCGAAAAACGAAGTTTGAGATGCGTAATGTTCATCGATTGTTCCTGTAGAGCCATGCTTGCAGGCTGGTTGTCGGTATACCAGGCTTCCCGGTAGCGCCGATAACGAGAAACCTCATCATTATCTTCGCTCTTCATCATTGCATCCTTCGGGTATGGTTATCTGAAAGCTCCAGGTTGATAGGGTGTGCGGTGGAGGATGTCCTGTGCACCCCAGCGCCTGGCTTGCTGCCGCCAGCCGACTCCACCAAGGAGACGGTACAGCCAGGCCGGGATGAATGGCTTGCTGATACGTTGCTGCGCTGCTAGAGGGATGGGTTGCCCCTGCGCAAGCGCTTCGGCGGCGAGGGTGAGCGCGTTCCGAAGCGGGATGGCGCGACCACCCAATTCATGCAGTGGTGTGCCGTGCACCAGCCCTTCACCTCCGCCAAGCGCCAGGCTCCCCTGCCAGTCGAAACCCGTCGCGCGCGCAAATTCGGCGCACATGGCGAGGGCATTGGCAGTGTGATGTACTTCGGGGAAGCCGCAGTTGGCAAGAGCGGCAAACCCGGCGCCGGGGACGGAACGCGTGGCGCGATGGGCGGCGATGCGTTCCAGCAGCAGAATGACAGGCGCGGGCAGGCTATCCACATAGAGCGGAAAGGCGAGGAGTGTCAGATCAGTAGCATTGATGCTGTCCAGCAGGCGCTGCATCTTCTGCGGGTTGCTGAGTGACGTGTAGATATGGATGGTTTCGGTCTGGATGCCGCGCGCGCTGAGTTGCTGCATCAGGTAGTCGCCGAGGGCATACGAAGTACTTTTGCGGGTGCGCGGGCTGCCGACCAGCAGCAGTGCGGTGCGCGGCGGCGAACGTCGCGCCAGGTTAGCGTTCGGAGACGGTAAGACGGGCGCGGGATCAGATATGCGGTGCGCCACGGCGGTGA
>JBDNDG010000427.1:0-3770 GCA_046719255.1 Chloroflexaceae bacterium | reverse complement strand
CCACGCAGTGCGCGGTATGGCCGAGTCGGCGGAGCAGGCCCTGGCTGCGGCGGGCCTCCGCTTCGAGGACGTGGCGCTGGTCATTCCGCACCAGGCGAACCTGCGGATCATCGAAGCGGTCGCCCGGCGCATGGGGCTGCCGGTGGACCGCTTCTTCGTCAATCTTGACCGTTATGGCAACACATCGGCGGCCTCGGTGCCGATTGCGCTCTGCGAAGCCGTGGAGCAGCGACGGGTGCAGGCTGGCGATTATGTGCTGCTGACCGCCTTCGGCGGCGGCCTGACATGGGGTTCGTCCGTGGTGCGCTGGGGGTGACCACGGGGCGCTCCCCCCCCCAGCCCACTTCCAGGCAACCTGTGTGGGCATCAGCGCGACGTTGACCGCGTCCAGATGCGCCACGCCCAATCTCCAATCGCACATGTGTCATCTGCAATCGCACCAGGGAGAGTACAGAAACCTATGACCATTGCGTGGGTATTTCCGGGTCAGGGATCGCAAGTGGTGGGGATGGGCCGTGATGTGTACGCTGAGTTCCCCGCGGCGCGCGACGTGTTCGAGGAGGCCGACGCGACGCTGAAACTGCCCCTCACCCGGTTGTGTTTCGAGGGACCTGAGGCCGAGTTGACGGCGACCGAGAATGTGCAGCCGGCGCTGCTAACCGTCAGCACCGCGCTGTTGCGGGCCATGGAAAGCACCGCGGGACGGCCGCTGCCACTCCCGCGCGCAGTGGCCGGGCACAGTCTTGGCGAGTATGCGGCGCTGGTTGCCGGCGGTGCGTTGAGCTTCGCCGAGGCGCTGCAACTCGTGCGGCGGCGCGGCGAGTTGATGGCCGAAGCCCGGGCCGGAGGCATGGCGGCCGTGCTGGGCCTCGACGTCGAAACACTGGAGCAGGTCTGCCGTGAAACGAACGAGGCGCTGGCAGAGGAGCCAGCGAGTATCAGCAGCGTGGTGGTGGCGAACTACAACGCCCCCGATCAACTGGTGATCAGCGGAAGCACACGCGCGGTTGAGCATGCGGGGCGCCTGGCGAAACAGCGGGGCGCCAGGCGGGTCGTTCCGCTCAAGGTGAGCGCGGCCTTCCACTCACCACTGATGCGCCATGCTGCCGAGGGGATGGCCCGGGCAATAGCGGCCGCCAGCATCCAGCCGCTGCGGACTCCGCTGATCGCCAATGTGACTGCCGAGCCGCTGGTGGCCCCTGGCGAGGTGCGGCGCGAACTGGTGGCGCAGGTGGTGGCGCCAGTGCGCTGGATCGCCTCGGTGCAGCGCATGGCGCGTGATGGGGTAACGACCTTTCTGGAAATCGGCCCCGGCAAGGTCCTGAGTGGCCTGATCCGGCGCATCGCGCCGCAGGCGCAGGCGCTGAGCATTGGCAGTGCTGCCGAGGTGCGCGAGGTGCGTGTCGAGTAATACGATTTCAGATTGCAGATTTCGGATTGTAGATTGGCGCAGTGGCGTTGCAGTGCGCGCTGGTAGGCGTGCGGATGCAGCCTGTTCCATTCCAATTGGTATAATCTATGCTGAACCCGGGTTTCTCCGCGGTCAACAGAAACGCGCCCCGGTTCTACACAGCGTCGTGTAGAACCGGGGCGCGGTGGCGATGACGCCGGCGCCCTCTGGACTTCGGCCGCCCGGGCGGCTTCGTCTACGACGAAACACCCATAGCCACGCGGCCACAACAAACGCAACGGCCGGAAGGCAAACCCTCCGGCCCTGCATGAACCATGACCCAGTAACGTGTGTGTTCCCGACAGGTTACCGAACGAGCGTACAGTTCCCGATGAGGTTACCGAACGAGCGTACAGTTCCCGATGAGGTTACCGACACGTACCATTCCCCCGAATTCGGGCCTCAAGGGCATGGCAACTCCAGCGAGTAACCCTTTCAGTCTACTTATCTCTACGCAGACCCTCAGCTGCTCTGCTTTCGGCGCACGCATGTGTGGCGCTTTGCCGTGCCAGCTTTTGCCTTTGGGTATGGCTCCTGGCTTTTGCGTGGGTAACAAGTTCCTCCTGTCCACACGCGTTGAGCTTTGCGTGGAGAGGCCATCCCGCAACTCGCAGAGCATCCGATCGCTCAGTCAGCGATCCGGCGCTTGTCTGTTAGTCTCCCTGAAACGTTACACGGTAGCGTTCCATTTCCCCTAACGTACGCTCATCCTCTCCAAGTGCGCTCTTTTTCTTTACAGTGAGAGAATGGCGCTTGTCTGGTGACGGCGCGTTTTCGACTGTTCAGGTACTCTGGTGCGTTGCTGTTCCCTTGAGGCTTCGGGCCTATCATAGCATTTTAAGGCCCAGGAATCAAGAGGTTAATCGTATCTTAACGATAATAGAGGCCAACAGAGGCGTTTCATGGCCTTGAGGTGCGGGGGTTTGCACTTTTTGATACGAAGAATAGGGCGACAAGGTGTAAAGAGTTTTGAGGTACGATCCGTTATCCAGTCGTGGCGCCTGGCCCTCCGCTGTCGGCGACGATGCGCTCGGCCACGGCGCGCCCGGAGAGAAGCACGAGCGGAATGCCACCCCCGGGGTGGGTGCCGCCCCCGACGAAGTAGAGGCCGTGGAGGGCGCGAGCGCGCTGGGGTGGGCGAAAGAAGGCGCTGAAGGGCGAATGGGAGGCCCAGCCGTAGATGGCGCCGCCCGGGGCGTTGTAGCGCCCGGCGATGTCCTCCGGCGTCCAGATCTGCTCGTAGACGATATGGCGGTTGAGGTCGGTCAGGCCCATACGCTCCAGTTTGGCCACGATGCTGTCGCGGTAGGGGCGCGCCTCGCGGCTCCAGCACACGCGAGGATTGAGCGCCGGGGCGTTCACCAGCACGAACAGGTTGAGATGGCCGGGCGGAGCGTGCTCGGGATCGGTCAGGGCCGTGGCAGCCACGTAGATCGTCGGGTCGGCGGCGGGAACGCCTTTCTGAAAGATTGCCGCAAACTCGCGGGGGTAATCGCTGCTGAAGAAGATATTGTGGTGGGCCAGTTGCGGGTAGCGCCGGTTCACCCCGAGGAAGAGCACGAAGCCACTGCAGGAGATCTCCTGTCGAGCCAGGCGTCCGGCCATGGCCTCCTGGCCGGGAACGAGGACGTGGTAGGCGTAGCTCGGGTCGGCGTTGATCAACACCTGAGCGGCGGCCAGTTCCTCGCCGCCGGCCAGGCGTACCCCCTGCACACGGCCACCGCCGGTCTCAATTGCGACCACCGGGGCACTGGTGCGCACCTCCACCCCGAGTTCGGTGGCCAGGCACAGCAGGGCCCGGGCCAGGGTGTACATCCCGCCACGCACGTACCAGCCGCCCTCGGCGAACTCGATGTAGGCAATGACGTTGAAGGTCGCGGGCGAGATGTAGGGCGATGAGCCATTGTAGGTGGCATAACGGTTGAAGACCTGCCGGAGGTAGGGGCTACGGAAGAACGAGCGCGTCGCGGCGTCGACGCTACGCAGCGCGTCAATGGCCGGGCCGTCACGGAGGAGCCGGGGCCGGAGCAGTTCGCGCGGCCCATCAAAGGGTTTAAGCAGGAAGACGTCGGCAACGGCGTCGTAGATCCGCGCCGTATGGGCTAGAAAGCGAAAGAACCCTGGCACGTCGGGCGGGCTGAGGTGTTCGATCTCCTGGATCAGTTGAGGCAGGCGTTGCCAGGCGTTAAAGGTCGTGCCGTCGGGCCAGCGGTAGCGGCAGGTCGGCTCGATCTGCTCGAGGGTGAGGTAATCGGCCATGCGGCGGCCGGCGGCGGCAAACAACTCCTCGATCACCCAGGGCATGGTGAGCAGGGAAGGG
>JBDNDG010000426.1:0-3787 GCA_046719255.1 Chloroflexaceae bacterium | reverse complement strand
GGAGAGGGGGCTGGGAGGGTGAGGACTCGCTGCACCCATGGCTTCCCGATACGCCCCGCAAAAAACTCTAACCCCTGAGAGCCGTCGCCGCCCCGCTGTGGGCGCCCGCCCGCCCCGCTGTGGGCGCAAACATCGGTACGGGAACCCGGGTGGCGCACGACCAGTGCCGGCAGGGTCGCGGTCGCGCGAGTCGGGTGCAAACCATAACGTCACCCGCCTGCCCGCCTGCCACGCTTGACATGGCCCGAAAGCTCGTGCTACACTTCACAAAACGTATCACATAACCCCCTGGGAGGCGCCTGTGGATCGCCTGGACGTACCACCTGATGTTGTCATCCGGCGGTTGCCGCTCTATGCCCGTAGCCTGCGCTACCTGCTCGAAGAAGGGGTACACTCGGTTTCGTCGCAGGAGCTGGGTGAGCGGATCAACGTTACTGCCGCGCAGATCCGCAAGGATCTTTCCTACTTCGGCGAGTTCGGAAAGCAGGGCATTGGCTACGATGTGGAGAAGCTCCTGAACCACATCGAGCGTATCCTGGGGTTGAACCAGCGCTGGCCAGTGGTCCTGGTGGGGGTGGGTTACCTCGGGCAGGCCATCGCCCGTTACGATGGCTTTCACAAGCAGGGGTTGCAGATCGTTGGCCTCTTCGACACCGACCCTGCCAAGATCGGCGAGCAGGTGAACGACCTGACCATCATGCCCCTCGACCAGCTCGCCCAGGTGATTCGCGACCACCACGTGCGCCTGGCGATCATCGCCGTGCCCGCGGCCCGTGCCCAGCACGTCGCCGATCTGCTGATCGAGGCCGGCGTCCGCGCCATTTTGAACTATGCGCCAATCGTGCTTCAGACCCCCGATGATGTCTGGGTGCGCTACATCGATCCGGTGGCGGTGCTGCACAGCCTGACGTACTACCTCGCCCGCGAGTCCGGAGATTAAGATATCATTTCAGCCGTCCATACGGCTGGGCCGCACAATGACAAGCTGAACACAGGTTTTTCCTGGGAGGGCTACGCCCTCCCACCCCCTCACAGGGAGGGTATTGGGAAAGCCGGTTTCCCGATGTTCGTATCAAAAGGGCACAGCCCTCCCCAATAACGCTTATATGGCGTTGTGCCGTGCAGGCGCACGGGCTGTTGAGCAGGGATGGGAGTCTGCATGAAGCGACGGATACTCATCGAGCGTCGCCAGGTTCGGCTTGGACTGCTGATTCTCGTCTACGGGCTGACCATATTGCCGCTGGTATGGTCACCGACTCCTCAAGCGCTTCGTTTCAGCGATACGCGGCTCACCCCGGCTCCTATCCCTCTCCCCGGCGCCCCGACACCACAGCAGGCATTTGCCGCTCTCCAGGCCCGTACCACTGCGCCACTGGAGGCCAGCTTCGATCCGCTCACCGGAGTGGCGCGCTTTGTGCAACCGGCGCGCGCCGACGATCGCCTGCCCTATGTTCCCACGGCTGCCGAGGCCGGCAAGCCCGAGGCGATTGCGCGCGGTTTCCTCGATCAGAATCGCGCCCTCTTCGGCCTGCGGAGCGCTGCCGAGGAACTGCGGCTGCTGCGCTACGAACCCGACGCGCAGCGTGGCTTCACGCATCTGCGCTTCGATCAACTCTACCAGGGCCTGCCTGTCTTCGGGCGTCAACTGGTTGTACACCTCGATCCTGACCAGCGTATCGTCGCCGTCAACGGGCAGTTCCACCCGCAGATCACCATCACGCCCGATCCCGCCGTTACCCCCGACGCAGCGCTGGCGGCCGCCCTGCTCGACCTGCGCGGCAAACAGCTCGACGCGGACGAACTGGCGCGCATCGCGATCACCCCGGTACCCGCCAGGACCCGCCTGGTGATCTACGTGGACGAACGGGGCGGGGCCGCCCTGGCCTGGCAACTCACCATCCTCACCACCACGCCCCTGGGCCAGTGGACCTATTTCGTCAACGCCCGGCGACCGCTGGTGATCCACGCCTTCGATTCGATTATGCACACCAGGCGCCGCCGCACCTTCACCGCGCAGAATACCACCCGCGTGCCGGGCCGGTTGATCATTGACGAAGGCGAGCGCTCGCGCGACCCGGTGGCGCAGGCGGCCCACGATGGCGCTGGCGCCGTGTACGACTACTTCTTCGCCAGCTTCCAGCGCAACTCAATTGACGGTCGCGGCATGCCCCTGGTCTCCACCGTCAACTTCGGCAGCGACCCCCAGGACGCCGAGAATGCCGCCTGGATAGGCGAGTACAACCAGATAATCTACGGCGATGGCGGGCGCATCTTCAAACCGCTGCCGTTCGGGCTCGATGTCATTGGCCACGAGTTTACCCACGGCATTACCCAGTATACCGCCGACCTGATCTACGAGGGCCAGTCGGGCGCGCTGAACGAGTCCTACTCTGATGTTTTCGCCGTGATGATTGACCGCGACGACTGGCTGATCGGCGAAGACGTCATCAAATCGCCGCCGTACCCGCGGCCCTATCTGCGGAGCATGCAGGACCCGAACGCCGAGGGCGCCTACGACCCGCGCAATCCGCTCGAAGGCATTGGCCAGCCGGCAACCATGGCCGAGTATGCCAACCTCCCCAACACGCGCCAGGCTGACAACGGCGGCGTCCATATTAACAGCGGCATTCCCAACCACGCCCACTACCTGCTGGCGCAGGCCATCGGCCGCGAGAAGACCGAACAGATCGCCTATCGCGCCCTGACCCAGTACCTGACACCGAGCGCGAATTTCGTGGACGCAGCCAAGGCCAGCGCCCGCGCCGCTGCTGACCTGTACGGCCAGGGCGCCGAGGTGGAGGCCGTGCGCCAGGCCTTCGCCCGGGTAGGCATCACCGACCAGGCGACACCCGGCGGCCCGGTGATCTCCGACACCCCCGGCGTGCCCTCAGGAGGCCCGGCGCCTGAACGGCCCGCCCCGGCCCTGCCCGCCGGTTGCAGCGACATCGTCATTGCCGGAGGCTTCGAGCAACGCGAAGCCTGGATCGAGGTCGCCCGTGGCGATGCGCCGATCATCGACACCCAACTGCCACGGAGCGGACGCTACAGCGCCTGGCTTGGCGGGCAGGATCAGGAGACGCTCCAGTACCTCTACCAGGACGTGCGCGTTCCGGCCAATGCCACCCGCGTGGAACTGCGCTATGCCCGTCTGATCCACGAAGAGACTACCGGGCTCTTCGGCGCCTTCGCCCCCGACGCGCGCTTCAGCGCCCTGTTTGCGACCCTCCAGGGCGACCCGCTCCAGGTGGTGGAGGAGATCTCCTCGCGCGGCGGCGATGACACCTGGCGCGAACGGAGCTTCGACGTCTCGCGCCTGGCCGGGCGCAGTGTGCGTCTGGTCTTCGCTTCGGAGAACCCGCGGGGCAACGTTTCGAGCATGTTCGTTGACGACGTGGCACTGATCGCCTGCACCACCGGCGAGGGGCCGGCGGCGCCGCCAACCAGCAATGCCGAACTGGTCTACATCCAGGGGCAGATCACCGATGCCAGCACCCGCCGGGGTATCGAAGGGGTGCAGTTCCTGGTGATGCGCCCCGGTATCACCGCGAGTCGGGCCGCCGCGGATGACACCCTCTCGCCTGACGAAGTGCTGACCTTCGGTGTCACCGACCGGCAGGGCGTCTACCGCACCCAGCAGGCCGTGCCCCGCGGCCAGACCTACAGTGTCATCGTCTTCGGTTCGGGCTACCGGCCCATCATTGCCGATCAGGAGGTGTCCATCCCTGCCAATGCCACCAATCCGTATCGGGTGGACGCAGAGTTGCGCCGGGGGAGGTGTTCTATCGAA
>JBDNDG010000425.1:0-3787 GCA_046719255.1 Chloroflexaceae bacterium | reverse complement strand
AGGAGCAAAATGGCGGCCACGCTGAGCAGTTGCGGCAGCAACCCGGCGGCCAGGGCGATGCTGTTCCAGGCCCGTTGCTTGAAGAAGCTATTCAGATAGGCCATGAACATGTCGTAGCACACGCCCAGGAAGAGCAAGGCCACAATCGCGCCGATCACCAGCCAGCCAGAGGCGCCGAGCAGCCCGAGCAGGCCCGCCTGGTCAGCAGGACTGAGTTGCGGATCCTCCAGCACCCGCCGCCGCAGCGCATCCAGGTAGGGTTCGCGGTAGAGGGTCGCCAGCCCGGTGGCGAGCACGACAAGCACGACCATCTGTAGCGCGAAGACGGCCGTGAGCAGGCGCAACACCGCCCGGGGGCCGCCGAGGCGACTGACCTCGGGGATGTACTTCGGCAACGCCCGCGCTGTGCCCATGTCCACCACTGTTCCCAGGCCGTTGTTGGCCCCACTGATCAGCGCCAGCAGCCCGTAGCCAGCCTGGGTGAGAAAGTTGAGCTTGACAATGGTTGCCAGCACCTCGGCGGCCAGGCGCAGGGGCACGAAGACCGTGTTCCAGACCACGGCTTTCGAGACCTGCGCGGCGAGGGAGGGATTTCTGGCCCCGGTCGAAGACATGACCGCTCACTCCTGGCGGCCCCAGCGCACGTCGAGGGCGCTGAAAACCACACTGATCGGTCGGGCGGAGGAAGCGGCTTCGGGTTCGGCGGGGGCGCGCAGGTTCAAACGATAGGCGCCGGGCGGCGCCAGCAATCGCAACGCCAGCCGCATATCGGCAGGCTGCACCGTCAGACGCGCAACGGGCACTCCGTCCAGATCCAGGTGCAACTCACGTGGTTGCCGGTAGCTGGCCACGGTGAAGCTAAACACCACCGGCAGGGGCACAGCAGTGGGATTGACCAGCACAATCACCCCCGTGTCAGCCATCCAGCTCCAGGTGCGGTCGGCATCGCGCTCTGGCGGGTACCAGCCGGAGCGGATAAAGGCGAACGGCACATCCGGCCCCTCGGGTACCGCGTACACCCGCAGCGTTTCGTCGGCGTAGTCAGGCTCGACGCCGGGAAGCAACCCGGCAATAACGTCCTCCAGGGAGCTTTCCGTACCGCTCTCAAGGAGCGACCGTTCCACCACGATATGGCTAACGCGATAGTAGCGCAGGGCTGCGCGTCCCTGTTCGGGCGATGCTGTGAGCAGGGGCGTCCGGGTATCGCGCGGCGCCCAGAGCTGACGTACACCGGGGGCGAAAGGCGGATCATACGGCGGGGTTCGGGCAAGAAAGCCGCCGAGGATCGGACGCCGGTGACGCATCTGGGCCACCAGCGCCCGGCTGTCTTCCACCGACGGCGGAAGCACCAGCAGGGCGCCAGGGGCGTCGGCCAGTGTTGCATAGTAGGGATGCGCCGATGGCTCCCACAGTGGCCAGCGTGGGGGGAAAAACTCGACCCCGATGGTCAGCAGCGCCAGGATGGGCAGCCAGACGCGCCGGGCGGCGTTGCCGCGGGTCGTGAGCGCCTGCAACCCCAGACCGGCCAGCACCATCAGGGCGACCACGCTGATCACGACGAAGTGGCTCGGCCGGTGGGCCAGATTACCGCCGGGCAGCGCCGCCAGCACGGCATAGGGCAGGGGTATACCGGTGTGCCAGGAGCCGATCCGTAGCGAGGGGCCGAGGGCCAGCACACCCGCGGCAAGTCCCAACACCGCCCAGCGCCAGGCCGCGCCAGGGTTCAAGCGCAGGGCCGCCAGGGCCAGCAGCAGCGGCGTAAAGCCCAGGGACACGTTCCAGGCAGCGATGTAGGGGTGCCAGCCATCGCCCAGGGCGCGCACGGCTTCGCCCCAGAGGGGGTGCAGGTTACTTGGCAGCCAGAAGTCCACCAGGTTTGCCGACCGGTCGCCGAGAAGCGCCATACCCGGCGCGGGGCCGCTCTGGCCCAGCGCCCCGCGCACCAGGGGTGGCAGGAGCGGCGCCAGCAGCAACGCCCCCAATCCGGCTGCCGCCGCCAGCCGCAGCCCGGCCCTACCCAGCGCGCGCGGCCCGGCGCGGTAGGGCAGCCAGAGGGCAGCGATGAGCAGGCTGGCGATCGCCGCAAAGAAGAAGTAGTACCAGCTCGTATAGCCGATCAACCCGAGCAAGGCCCCGGCCAGCGCCGCATCCCTCCACGAACCCTCCGGCGTGGCGCTGCGGAGCAGGAAGAGCGCGTACCAGGGCAGCCACTGCAACGCCGCCAGTTCAAGTTGCCCGTCCCAGACCTTGGTCATGTGGAAGGGGGCGAAGGCAAACACGCAACCGGCAATAAAGGCCGGCACCGGCTGCCGGGTGACGTACAGCGTCAGGGCAAACCCCCCCAGGCCGGCCAGCGCGAAGGAGAGCAGGATGGCGGCATTGTAGCCAGCAATAGGGCCAAAGAGCGCCGTGACCGGTAGCACCAACAGGCCATTGCTACTGGTAAAGGTCTGCGTCACCAGTGTTGCGCCGGTGGGATAGAAGAGCAGATCGGTGAAAAACGGATTCTGGCCGGTGCTCACGGCCCGGTGGAACCACCACAGGTTCCAGACGTTTTGCCAGCCGTCCACGTCGGCGACCGGGCCGCCAGGGATAGCCGTCGCAAACCTCGGTAGCACCGGGGCAAGGACGAGCAAGGTCAGGCCCAGGTAGCCCAGAGTGGCCGCCAGCCAGACTGACCCGAGCGCCCGCAACGGCAGTGCCAGTCGTCCGGCGTGGTTCATGCGCCCACCCTGGTCAGCGCCAGTTCGAACATCCCCACGTACCAGCGCCGCTGGGCGCGGTAGGCCATTTCCTCCAGGCCCACACGTCGCAGGAGGGCGCGCACAGCTCGCCGCCCGACCTTGCGGCTCACCAGGCGCCCGGCGCGCAACTGCTCCTCACGCAGATCGCGCACGCGGAAGCCGAGCGTCTCGCAGAGCCGCACCAGGTCGTGGTAAAAAAAATAGTGCATCTCACTGAGGCGCTGCATATCGCGGAAGGCGGCCCCGGCCTTACTGCGCCCCCGCGCAGCGATGATCGCCTCGGCCACTGGCCGGGGCAGCCAGTTGATGCCCCGCAGATGGTAATGCGGGTCCACCCAGGCCCGTCGGTTGATCGCGGTGATCAGGGCGTGGCCGCCGGGCCGCAACACCCGCCAGATCTCTCCCAGCACCGCCCGCGGGTCGCGCACGTGCTCCAGCACGTCCCAGGCCGTTAGCGCATCGAAGCGCGCCTCGGGAAGGGGCAGGGCCTCGCCTGCGGCATTGACGACCGACAGACGCAACCCGTGGCGCGCGGCGCGCAATTCGATGATCCCGCAGTAAGCCGGATTGTACTCACAGGCTGTTACCTGCGCGCCGCGCAACGCGGCAGCCACCGCAAAGCCACCCATACCCGCCCCCAGATCGAGCAGGCGCAGCCCGGCGAGCGGCCCGGCAACCTGAGTGAGCACAGCCAGGCGCTCATCCTGGTATTGCTCCTGGTAGATACGGCGCTCGCGCCAGCGCTCAAAATCGCGCCGCCAGGCCATATGTTGCAGCCAGGGATCAATCGCTCGCTCAAGCGCCGCCAGGCCAGGTGTTGTGGATGTTTCGGTCATGCGGTGATCTGAAAATAGCTCGTGTGCGGAAAGGTGTGGGAGGGCTATGACCTCCCAGGAACCTCGTATGTTCGTTCTGGCTTGTGCGGAGCAGCCGCATGGGCGGCTGATGTGAACCTCGGGGAAACCGGGTTTCTCCATGCCCCTCTCTGAGGGGAGAGTTTGGGAGGGCTGCGCCCTCCCCTGCCTCCTGTCAAGGGATAGATC
>JBDNDG010000424.1:0-3815 GCA_046719255.1 Chloroflexaceae bacterium | reverse complement strand
TGACTCTGACGATACGTTCCTGATGTGAACATCTGGGGAACCCGGGTTTCCCCACACCCCTGCCCGAGGGGAGGGCCAGGCCCTCCCGGGAGAAATCTCTGGCGTGAACACGCGGAACCCGGGGTTACCCCTTGCTGGCCTCCCCCAGTGGGTGAGGCCAGCAAGGGGGCAGGCCGACAAACCACTACTTCAACTCGCGCTTGAGGATCTTGCCGGTCGCGGTCTTGGGCAGGCTCTCGCGGATCTCGACGCTGCGAGGGTACTTGTAAGCGGCCAGACGCTCCTTGCAGTAGTCAATCAACTCCTGTTCGGTGGCACTGTGGCCAGGCTTGAAGGCCACGACCGCCTTGATCTCCTCCCCCAGGGCCGGATCAGGCACCCCGATCACCGCCGCTTCGGCCACCGCCGGGTGGGCGTAGAGCACTTCTTCGATCTCGCGCGGGTAGACGTTGAAGCCGCCACGGATGATCATATCCTTCACCCGGTCAACGATGTAGAAGTAGCCGTCCTCGTCCTGGCGGGCCAGATCGCCGGTGTGGAACCAGCCGTTGCGGATGGACTCAGCAGTGGCCTCAGGGCGCTTGTAGTAACCCTTCATCACGTTATGGCCGCGGATGACGATCTCGCCCAGTTCGCCGGTCGCTACCGGCTGACCCTCAGGATTCACCACCGCCATCTGCACGCCCCAGATCGGCGTACCGATGCTACCGGGCTTGGTGGGCCGGTCGAGGTGATTGAACGAGGCCACCGGCGAGGTCTCGGAGAGGCCATAGCCCTCCAGGATGGTCACGTTATACTTCTGATTGAAGGCGTGCAGCACCTCCACCGGCATGGCCGAGCCGCCCGACACACAGCGCCGCAGGGACGACATATCGAACTGCGCCGCATCCGGATGGTGCAGCAGGTAGAAGTACATCGTGGGCACGCCGGCGAAGACCGTCACCTTGTCGCGCTGGATAATCTCGGCGGCCTTGACCGGCTCGAAGCGCGGCAGCATGGTGATCGTCGCTCCGAGGAACAGGCCCACGTTCATCACACAGGTCTGCCCGAAGGAGTGGAAGAGCGGCAGCGTCGCCAGAAACACGTCTTCTTTGACCACGCCAAGCAGCTTCTCGGCACAGATCATGGCGTTGAAGAACATGTTGAAGTGCGACAGTTCGGCGCCCTTGGGCCGGCCGGTCGTGCCCGAGGTGTAGAGGATCACCGCGGTGTCGTCGGAGCGCGTTTGCACCGTATCGAAGACCGGCGGATTCTCAGCCATGATCTGATTGAAGCTGAGCGCCCCTTCGGGTAGAGCCTCCGTGCTGCCGGGGGCCTGCACTACGATCAGGTGGTGGCAGGTCTCGGTTCGGCGGAAGCCCGGGCCAGCTTCGGGCAGAAAGCCCTCCCAGGTGATCAGTGCCACCGAGTCGCTGTCCTCGAGGTGGTACTGCACCTCATTCTGTTTGAAGAGCACGTTCAGCGGCACAACCGCGGCGCCGGTTTTGAGGATGCCGTAGTAACAGATGGGGAAATGCGGCGTGTTGGGCATCATCAGGGCGACCTTGTCACCCGGCCGGACGCCAAGCTTCACCAGGGCATTGGCCACCTTGTTGGCAGCCCCGTTCACCTCCGCGTAGCGCAGCTTGTAATCGTCCAGGATCACCGCGAGCTTGCCGGGGTCCTGGCGCGCGCTTTGCTCCAGCAGCAGAGCGAGGTTCAGCATCGAACACTCCTTTCACACGCAGCGGTCCTTATTGGGGATACTGACAAACCCTGGAGGTTAACCAATTACATTCCGGGAGGGTGTAGCGCTCCCGGGCCATCCCGAAAAGATATTCCGAATAGGCGCCCGGCAGGTTTCGTGTGACGGGGAGCGCCCTGTCCTCCCCCGAGAGGAGTCACCGGCCCTGAGGTGCATCCGGCCCGTAGGCAGGAGGATCTGGAAAGCCTGGCCCTTCCAGGAACACCTCTGTTCAGCATATCGTTGTGCCGCGCAGCCGCGCAGGCGTCTTGCGAGCCTGGCGCCTGATACACCTTAATCATACCAGATTTGGATAAGATGTGGCGCGGGAATGGATGATCGGCAGGGCCGATGCAACGATGTGAAAATCGCCCGTGCACAGGAGGGGTGCGAGGCAACCGGGTTTCCTCGAGCTCATCTCAGACGCCTGTGGCGCTGCGCCGCACCCTGCCACGATGAAAACCGTATACGATGTCGGCTGTCGGGTTTCTACATCCACTCCCCTGCAGAGTTTTACAGATTATAAACAATTAAAAACCCGATAAAAGCGCTGCTTTCGTGCGAAATCGCTTGAGATCGGATCTACGGGGGAAGTATGTTGCCTCGCATCCGCCGCCCTGCATCATCGCTCGCGTACGTTGTCGTGCGTCTGGTTACCCTCCTCGGCCTGCTCCTCGTGATGCTGCCAGATGTCACGTCCCTCCAGGCTGAAGGCAGTCGCAATTCGTTTGACGATCCTGTGGAACAGGTCGGGTATCGGGCATTTCTTGAGTGGCATGCCACGCTGACCACTGCCGGTATTCCGCGCCAGTCCACGATCAAGGCGTTTGTGCGGGCCGGCGAGCAGATTTTCATCGGCTCCAGCGTGATGGGCTTTGGTCAGGGCGATGTGATCATTCGTGCGCCCAATGACCCTCCAGGCACCTGGCCGCCGCGCCCCGATGCCAGACGCTGCACCCAGCGCGGTACCGGCACCTACGGGCTGATTGAGAACCTCGCCCAGGAAGTTGCCGGCCCACAACCGGCCCCGGGAGGCTATGTGCCCTGTGTGGTCAGCGCGGCAGAAACAACCGCCGCCGGTGATGGGATCTGGGAGTTCGATTTCATCAGCGCAAACCCGAACGCTCCTCCTGATAACAATCCTGTGCCACCGATACGTGCCACTGATGAGTGGGCCGGCCGCGTCGCCGATCGCCAGAACTTCGCCATTGCCGCCTGGGATGTGAGTGTGCGCGCGCCCGGCCCGGGCGGCACTGCCGGCCCGGAGATCCCCGGACGGGTGTTCGCGAATTATCTGGCCCTGAATATGGGGGGGAATGCCGTCAACGGCAATCCGCCCGATGTGGGCCTGTATAGCCGGTTCTACATCCTGACCTATGACGGCTACGGCTATCAGGTCGATATGAACGGGATTGACCCGTTCGGGTACATCTTCTTTGCTAATGCCAAGGGTATCACGGACCTTACAGGCCGGCCAATCTATCGATCTCTGCAGCTCACGGGCAGCAACCTTGACCAGACCCTCCCACCGGGCTACACCATTTACAATCCCCGCTTGCCTGATAACCTGGCCACTAATGATGTTACCCACAAGATCTTCTTTGACTTGAACGGTCCGGACCCCACGCTGCCAGCCAGCGCCCCCTCGGCGAGCGGCCAGACCTGGCTGCTCACCGCCCCGCAGCCGCCGCCGCAACCGGCCAATCTGACCTTCGTCGGCGAGGAGGGCACCCCCGGTCAGGCAGGCACCAACCCCCTTGGAGGCTTTTTTGTCTTCGATAACACCGGCGGAACCTCGTACACCCTGATCCTCGACATCAACCGCGACGGGATCTTCGGTAATGCCAATGATCGCACGCTCAACGGCGCCGCTGAGAATGGAACGAATCGGGTCTACTGGGATGGGCTTGACGGGACTGGCGCCAGGGTTCCTGCCGGCCCCCAATCGTTCAGTGCCCAGTTGCAACTCAACCGCGGCGAAGTCCATTTCCCCTTTATCGATGTTGAGAACCACCCGAACGGCCATCGACTGTTGCGCGTCCGCCCCCCGGCAGCGGCAGGCGATCCCGATCCGAGCCTGGTGTATTACAAT
>JBDNDG010000423.1:0-3832 GCA_046719255.1 Chloroflexaceae bacterium | reverse complement strand
GCGCTTCTGCAGGCGAGCCTGCAACTCGTCGGCGCGCCGCCGCGCCTCCTGCGAGTTGAGGCGCAACCCCCTCCCTTGCCCTGCCCCTGCCAGGGGGAGGGTAGGGGTGGCAGTCGCCTGCTCCCGAAGCTTCAGCTCCTCCGCCCGATGGTCCCAGTAGTTGATCTCCTTGGTCAGCCGGTCCTTTACCGCCGCGCGGGTCTTCTCGATCAGGTGCAGCCGCCGGCTGCGCACCTCCTGGAGGTGTTCTGGCACAATCCGGGCGATCGCGTGGCTCAAAGCCTGCTGTTCCAGGTTAGGAGATAGGAAAGAGGAAAGAGAAGATAGGATGGTGGCCCGCAGCGCTTCTGCGTGAGCACGTTCGGCCCCTTCCGCAGCCCTTCCCCGGGGCGCCCCCACCCCGGCCCTCCCCCGGAGGGGGAGGGAGTCAGGCTCTTCCCCCGAGCGGGGGGAGGAGTCTGATACCCGTCCTCTCCGGGGGAGGGAGTCTGGCTCCTCCTCCGAGGGGAGGGAGGTTGGGAGGGGGGCGAACTCGGCTGCAACATCTTCCAGCGGGCGGTAGTCGAGATACGGTGCATAGTGCAGGCTGCGGGTTGTGCCGTCAGCACTCAGTTCGACGTAGAGCATCTGCCTGGAGATGGTGCGGGGCTCGCCATTCGGCAGCGTGCTGGCATCCTGAATAGCGTGCTCCAGCACAAAGAGTACCCGTGGCTGCGTGCCGGGATCACGCTCGTCCACCAGCACCGTGCCACGGCGCAGCAGATCGCGGTGCCGCTCCAGCACCAGGTCAAGCGTGGCGTCGAGGAGGGGGTGGCCCGGGCAGATGAAGGCAGCCGGCGGCTGGCCGGGCGGTGTGAGCAGCTCTTTCTCAAAGGCGATGCGCTCGTAGCGCGGCAGCACCGGCTGGCCGATGCCAATGACGCGGTCGCGGTTACGGATCGGCGCCGGCACGTGGGTAACCTCGTAGCGGCGCGGCTCGCGCTGGCGCAGCGTCCCGCCGAGCTGCTTGAACGCCTCCAGAAAGAACGACTCGATATAGTGGGGCTGGAGGCGGCGTGCCTCGGCGCGCTCCATGTCCTCGCGGACCCGCGCCACCTGACTGGAGTCCATGGCATCGTGGGCCAGCGCCCGCTCCTCCAGCAATTCCTGGAGGCGTCGGCGGTCAACCGCGTGCTCGATAGCCTGCGTCAGCCGGGCGCGCACCTCGGGCCGCTCGCCGTAGCGGATGGCCTCGATCAGCAGCTCGCGCAACGGCCTGCCTTCAAAGTGCAGCTTGCCGAGCACATCGAAGACCTGGCCGCCCAGCGCCGTGCGGGCCTGCTCCAGCTTGTCGAGCAGCGCGCGGTAGACATCGCCCTCGCGGGTCTCCTCGGCCACCAGGTTCCACATGTGGCAGACCTCGGTCTGGCCGATGCGGTGGATGCGCCCGAAGCGCTGCTCCAGGCGGTTCGGGTTCCAGGGCAGGTCATAGTTGACCATCAGGTGAGCGCGCTGCAGATTGATACCCTCGCCGGCGGCATCGGTGGCGAGCAGCACCCGCACCTCCGGGTCGTGACGGAAGGCCTCCTGGGCCCTGAGCCGCTCCTCGCGACCCATCGCGCCGTGGATCGTGACCAGCGCCTCAACCCGACCGAGCAGGGTGCTGATGCGCTGCGCCAGGTAGTTCAGCGTATCGCGATGCTCGGTGAAGATCACCAGCTTCTGGTGCGGGGAGGGGGTGGGCCGGGGAGGCTCACCCACGGCATAGGCTTCGCGCTCCTCCGCCAGGCGGTTGGCGATCGCCGCCGGGGTGAAGATCTCGTTCAACAGGCTGGCCAGCTCGCGCCACTTGCGATCCTCGCCGCTCTGGCGCACCGCCAGCGCCAGAGCCTCGAGCCGCGCCAGGTTAGCGATCTCCAGCTTTAACTCATCAATGGTGCGCGCGGCCGTCGCCTGGCCGAGGATCTCCTCTTCAACCCGGGCCACCTCGTGGTCGGGCGCGTCTTCGAGATCGTCGAGATCGTCGGCGCTGAGATCGATCGCCCCCCACCCGGCCTCGACCCGCCGGGCGGCCCCCCTCCCAACCGCCCCCCTCCCAACCGCCCCCACTGGGGGGAGGAGTCGGGCTCCCTCCCGGCCTCCCCCTGTGGGGTGGCCCCCCTCCCCACCTCCCCCCGCTGGGGGGAGGCGTCGGGCTCCCTCCCGGCCTCCCCCCGCTGGGGGGAGGAGTCGGGCGCTCTCCCGGCCTCCCTCCGGAGGGGGGAGGAGTCGGGCGCTCTCCCCAGGCGGGGAGGGATTGAGAGAAAGTCTTCGTCCAGCTCGTCGCGTGGCTGACGCTGGCTGTGGGGGCGAAGGCACGTTGCGCGCACCCGGGTGCGGGCAATGAGACCCGGGAAGCGCTCGGAGAGCTGCGGGCGCGTCTGGCGCACGGTTCGCACCCCCTGCATATCCAACCCTTGCAGGCAGATCCGAGGGCTTGCCGCTGTGTTACAGGCGCCATTCGCGGGAGGGTGGGCGTCCCGCCCGCAATGGCCTGGATGCGGGCAAGCTGCCCTTTCGGCGAAGCACCACATACGCTGCCGCCGCGGGCGGAAATGGCCTTCTGTAGCGCGCTGCCCGCCCGGCGCCCCGGGTACCTGGCGCCTACGCATCACCGCGCAACAGCGGCGCCAGGGCCGCATTGAGTGCGGCATAGCCCGCCGCGTTGAGGTGCGCCTCGTCGTCGGCGTAGGCGTCACGGACATAGCCGTCTGACCCGCAGAGCACGGCGGCGCTGTCGAGCAGGCGCACCTCAGGGGCCGCCAGGCTCGACAGCCCCTGGTTGACGGCCGCAATCGCCTCCTGAACGGCACGGCTCGCGTATGGCCCGTGCGCCAGCGGGAAGATCGTCGTCAGTATCACCCGCGCCCCCAGCGCACGGGCGTCGCTCACGACGGATGCGATCGCGGTGCGCACGGCCATCACCAGCCGCTCGCGCTCCGGCGCGTGCCCGGTCAGCTCAACCAGGTCGTTCACCCCCATCTGCACGACGACGATGTCGGGCCGCAGGGGAGCGACCATCGCCTGAAAGTGCCGCGCCAGGTAGGCCGCTGTGGCACCGGGCACGCCGGCGTTCACGCACTGGAACCCGGGCAGCACCGGCAGGTGCCACCAGTCCGCCCGCGAGTCGCCGAAGAAGATGACGCGACGGAGCGGGAGGGTGTCTTCGAGATGGGCTGAGGGGGGCACCGTGCTCATTGCTCCTCTGAAGAATACGCCCAGGACCGGCGCGTCCGTCTCTTGCCGATGAAGCGGCTACGACCTGAAAACGCAGGCCTTCGACTGCTCTGTGGCCCACTTCTGGCCTGCCGCGCCGCCCCGGGTCTACCGCGAGCCGGGGGTGTTGGCGGCGCGCGGCTGGGTAGCCCGCACGCCGCAGGTGCAACAGGGTCGTCCAAACCGCAAGCTAATTATACTCACCCGAGCCGGGGGTGTTGGCGGCGCGCGGCTGGGTAACCCACACGCCGCAGGTGCAGCAGGGTCGTCCGAACCGCAAGCTATACACAATGGTACTCACCGGACGCACCGGATTCGATCGCCGGGTGCGCGCCTTCCAGCCACCGCCGGCCCACCGCGAGGCGTTCCTCATCTTCTTTGCTACGGGTCTGCCGAACAGGCCATTCGCGATCTGTTGGAGACCCGGCAGGCTGCCTGTGCCGGGCGTCTGGCCGCCCTCCAGCGGATCGTGACGCGCGAGGATGCGGCGCTTGCTACCTTTGTGGCAGCACGACCCGCCGGGCTGAGGTGAAAATAGGCCGTACGTGGGAGGGTTTGGAGCGTACCGCCCCCCTCCCAGCCTCCCCCCGCCGGGGGG
>JBDNDG010000422.1:0-3870 GCA_046719255.1 Chloroflexaceae bacterium | reverse complement strand
GGCCGGCTACGCAGCTTCGTGAACCTCTATGTCGGCGACGAGGACATTCGCTTCTTGCAGGGTGAAGAAACCCCCCTCAGCGCTGGTGAGACGGTCTCGATTATTCCTGCCATCGCCGGAGGACGCCGATGAGCAAAATGTCACTTTCGAATGAAGAGATCGCCCGCTACAGCCGCCACCTGATTATGCCCGAGGTGGGCATGGAAGGCCAGCGGCGCCTGAAGCAGGGCAGTGTATTGCTGATAGGCACCGGTGGTCTGGGTTCACCGCTGGCCCTCTACCTCGCCGCCGCGGGCGTGGGCCATATCGGGCTGGTTGACTTCGACGTGGTTGACGCCAGCAACCTGCAGCGGCAGATTGTCCACGGTACCAGCACGGTGGGCATGGCCAAGACCGAGTCGGCCCGCCAGCGCCTGCTCGATCTCAATCCCCATATCGAGATTACCGTCTATGAGACGCAGATCACCTCGGCGAATGCCTTTGAGTTGATGCGCGGCTACGATGTGATTGTGGATGGCACCGATAACTTCCCCACCCGCTACCTGACCAATGATGCCTCGGTGCTGCTGGGGAAGCCCAATGTCTACGGCAGCATCTTCCGCTTCGAGGGCCAGGCGACGGTCTTCGCGCCGCAACAGGGTGGGCCGTGCTATCGCTGCCTCTACCCTGAGCCGCCGCCTCCGGGTCTGGTGCCCTCGTGCGCCGAGGGGGGCGTGTTGGGGGTGCTGCCGGGAGTGATTGGTACCATTCAGGCCACCGAGACGATCAAGTTGCTCACCGGTATCGGCGAGCCGCTGATCGGCCGGCTGATGCTCTACGATGCCCTGGGTATGCGCTTCCGCGAGCTGAAGCTGCGTCGTAACCCCAACTGCCCGGTCTGTGGCGAGAATCCGTCGGTCACCACCCTGATTGACTATGAGCAGTTCTGCGGCATCGCGCCCGAAGCCCCTGCCATAGGCGGCCAGTATGTGATTACGCCGCTCGAGCTGGCCGACTGGCTCCAGCGCGACGATCGCCCCTTCCTCCTCGATGTGCGGAATCCCTACGAGGTGGCCATTGCCAGCATCCCCGGCACCGACAAGCTCATTCCTGTTGACCAGTTGCCCGAGCGCATCCACGAACTCGACAGCGCCCGCGAGATTGTGGTCTACTGCCGCAGCGGTATCCGCAGCGGGCGAGCCGTCGAATTGCTCAAGCAGGCCGGGTTCCGCAAGGTCAAGAACCTGGAGGGCGGCGTGCTCCGCTGGAGCGATGACGTTGATCCCACGGTGGCGAAGTATTAGACATACGGCTGCGCCCCGCCCTGACAGGTTGAAAATGGATGTATTCGCGGAAGGGCGCAGCCCTCCCACTTTCTCCGATGTTCACACCCGTGTGGTTCGTCAACTGGCTTGTGACGGATTGGTCACTGGCTATCAACGCAGCCAGACCACCAGCGCCTGGGCTAGAATGATCTTGGCGATGGTCGCCAGCGGGTAGACGGTCGCGTAGCCGATATTGGGCATATCGTTGCGGGTCTGTTCGGCGGCAAAGGCCAGCACCGCCGGTTGGGTCTGCATCCCGGCCAGCAAGCCGATGCACAGACCCATAGGGATCTTCAGCAGCCGGTGGCCTGCAACGAGCAGGGCCAGGGCCGCTACGGTGGTGATGAGGGTACCGGCAACGAAGATGGCTAATCCCCCACCTTCGACCAGGGTACTCACGAAGCTGTAGCCTGAGCGTAGCCCTACCCCCGCCAGGAAGAGCGTCAACCCGAGCTGCCGCAGGGTCAGGTTGGCGCTGTAGGGTAGGCTCCAGACAATCGATCCACTGCGCTCCAGCCAGCCGAGGATCAGCGCGACGATCAGCGGCCCGCCGGCAATGCCCAGGGTGAACACGCCGCCGCCGGGCAGCGGAAAGGGGATCATCCCTACCAGCAGGCCCAACGCCATCCCCAGGCCCAGCGAGACCACGTCGATCTCGGAAAGGCGGCGGTATGAGTCGCCAAAGTACCTGCTTATATTGTCCAGGTTTTCGCGCCGCGTTACCACGCGCACCCGGTCGCCAGGCTCGAGCACTGTGTCGCCGTGGGGCAAAATATCAACGTCCCCCCGTCGCACGCGGGTGATAATTGCCCCCTGCGTGTGTGGCAGGTCGAGATCGCGCAACCGCTTTCCAACAACTTCGGGGTTTGACACGAAGACACGCCGAAAGTCGAGCGTATGGCGGTCCAGTTCCAACGGCTCGGGGGCAGGTTCGCCCAGGCTCGCCACCACCCGCTCGACCTCCTCGGGCGCGCCAATGACGCTCACCAGATCGTTGAGCCGGAGATAGGCGTCGCTGGTCGCGATGGTTACATGCCCGTCGTGCTGCACACGGCTGAAGACCACATCCCAGCGATTGGTCCGCACCAGCTCGCCCAGGTTGCGACCATCCATCTCCGGCCGGGTGACACGCACCGTGCGACTGACCAGGTTCTCGACCCCCAGGCTCAGCTCGGGCGAGGAGCGCGCCTCGGCGGCGTAGTCAACTCGCCAGAAACGCTGGAGCAGATAGATCGCCAGGATCATACCCAGTACGCCCATAGGGTAAGTGACCGAGTACCCGACTACCGGCTCGGCGAGGAGCGCGTCGCTCGACCCATCGCCGGCACCGCGCTTGAGTTGCTCGATGATGCTCGCCAGGGCCGGCGTGTTGGTCAGACTGCCGGCAAACATCCCGGCGGTGATCGGTGCGCTCGTGCCGATCACCACGTGTGCCGCGACGGTTAGCGCCGTGGCGAGGAGCAGTACGCCCAGCACCAGCAGGTTGTCGCGCAGCCCCTTGCGTTGCAGCGAGGCAAAGAACCCCGGACCGCTGCTCAGCCCGATGGTGTAGACAAACAGCACCAGGCCGAGCAGGTAGGTACTATCGGGGAGCTTCAGATTCGGGTCGAGGGCGCCGAAGGCCAGGCCCACAAAGAGTACCGCGGCAACGCCGAGGCTTATGCCCCCGATCTGCACACGCCCCAGCAGATAGCCGATCGCCGCTACCAGGAAGAGCAGCAGGAGCGGATTGTTGATCAGCAGGCTTATCATAGCTCACTTCGAGGATGGGATATCGGTGGGAATTGAACGGGCTGCAACGCGCTCTGGTCAGAAGCCCATGCGGATTCGCTGTATCCTGAAAAACGGGCTATGTTCACGTTAGCTATGGTATCATACCGATATGTGCTGATTGCGCAATGCTCTACCCTCACGGCAGGCAGGGGGATGGGGAAACCCGGTTTCCCCGTGGTCATATCAGGACTGACGGAAATCACGGAAATCGAGGAACACGATGGTCACTGAAGAGATGGTGCGAGCCGCGCTCAAGAATGTCGTCGATCCCGAGATCGGGCTGGATATCGTCAACCTGGGGCTGGTTTACCGCATTGACGTGCTGGAAGAGGGGCGTGTGGTAGATATTGACATGACCCTGACCACGCCGGCATGTCCGGCCGGGCCGCAGATCCTCGACCAGGCCCGGCGCGAGGTGCTGGCGCTCCAGGAGGTTTTCAAGAATCTTGAGGACGTGCGGATCAACCTGGTGTGGACGCCCTTCTGGAACCCCAGCTTGATGAGCGAGGAAGCTCGCGAGGAGTTGGGCTTTTTCTAGCGTAGAGCCAGGCCGCCTGTGCGTGTATCAGCGTGACCCTGATCGGATCCAGACAGATGATGCCTCGGCAGTAACGACCCTGCCTGCACGCTCCGGGCAGGATCAGGCACACTGGCAGACATGCAGGAGGTAGGCCGAAAGACCGGCACACCGGTTGGGCGTGCGAGCGCGGGCGAGGAAGCCCTCCGTAATCCGCAACCCGGCCAGCGCACGAGGTGGTAACCACCTCACCACTGTGGCACGCTGCGACGGTAT
>JBDNDG010000421.1:0-3873 GCA_046719255.1 Chloroflexaceae bacterium | reverse complement strand
GGGCGCTATGATCCGCGCATGCCGTGAACGCGATGGTCTCGTGATACCCTTTGAAGGTGTGCTGATTCCGCTCTGGTGGCTTCACCGCCAGAGTGAACCAGCACATCTCGTGGACCGGCGTAGCTGCCCCACCCCCCCCCCACTGCCGGAGGCTCGCGTTACTCAAGCCCTGTCTCTTGACGCAGGCGCTCCGCCGTCGTACAGTAATGGCAAATGTCCCGGAAGGGAGGCCGACAATGGCGACGGCAGATGATCCTTCTCGTGAACAGGACCAGCAACTGGCGCTGCTCTGTAAGGCCCTGGGCAATCCGGTGCGGGTGTCGATTCTGCGCTACGTGCTTCAGCACCCCGATTGCATCGGGAACGAGATCCTCCTGCATCTGCCCGAAAACGGCCCGCATGCCCAGTCCACGCTTTCGCAGCATCTCCGGCTGCTGCGCGAGGTCGGGTTACTCGATAGTTACTCCGACGGCGCGGCGGTCTGCTACCGGGTCAACAGTGAGCGTGTGGCCTGGCTGCGCGACCAGATCGGGGGTATGGTGTAGGCGCCATTTTCGATTGCGGGTTGCGAATGGGAAGTGCGTTCCGGAAAACTCATCGGAACCCCATGCGGCTGCGCGGCACTCTGCCTGGATACAACACCCCGGGCTCGCCGCAGGCGGGGCAACCTGGTTTCCCCATGTTCCATGGCTGCTCATCACGGCTCTCAGCACAAAGGTACGACGGAGCACCAGCGCCTATGCGACTGAGCGAAGATAAGGTGCGGCGGATCGCCGAACGGCTGCACGATGAACTGGCCCAGAAGGGCCTGTTGGAGTACCGCGAGCCACCCGGCGCCCGGCCCGGAGAGGGGCGCGCGGCGCGGGTGAAGGCGATCTACGACTTCATCGTAGCCGATCTGCGCCGCGAGGAGGAGATTGACGCCGAGGTGGAGAAGATCCTGGCCTCCTACCGCCGCGAGATCAAGGGCACCGAGCGCGATATTCTCTTCCGTAAACATAAGGAAGAGATTGCGCGCAAACGGGGCTACATTCTGTGATTGGCCTGGGGATCTCTGGTCATTCCCGTGATCTGCGGCGTAGCCGCATGGGCTTCTAATGTGAACATATGGGGAACCCGGGTTTCCCCGGGCCCCCGCCCGGTGGGGTGCAAGGCACCCGCACCACCGGTTGGGTGAGAACCCGGGTTTCCCCGGGCCCCTGCCTGGTAGGGCGACACGCTCTCCCACGCCTCCCCCGGACAGGGGCAATCGGATGTCCCTGCCGCGTGATCCTCACCGCCACCCTCTGGCGCGGGTCAGTTCGTTCCCCAGTAGCCCGAGGAGCACCTGTCCGCCGTGGTCCTCGAAACGTGCCCGCTCGAACCACTGGACGGTGCGAAAGACGCCAGGGGCTATTTCTTCGGTCTGGGGCGGCGAGATCGGTTGGCCGAAGAGCGCCAGGCTCTCGGCGAAGCTGAACCCCCGCGCGCCGTCGAACTCCAGACCGCTGGACCGCCAGTATCCCAGGAACGGCTCGCAGAGCGTATGTCCAGTGAACTCGAAGGTCAGGCAGCCTGGCTGAACCCCCCCGCGGGGAAAGGCGTACCAGTCACGGCCGGAGGCTTTTAGTACGTCATCGCCGATGCGCGCGAGGAGCACCTCGTAAGGCGCGGGGTTCTCCAGGTGTAGCTCGAAGCGATGGCGCTCGAAGTACTGCACGGTGTAGGGGCGGCCATCGGCGCCCTGTTCGACGAGTTCTTCGCTGATGGGGAAGCCGAAGATCGGCAGGCCCCCGTGGCGCTCCCAGTAGCTCCGGAATGCGCCGCGCAGGGTGTGGCCGGTTTCGGGGAAGTAGCGCACGCCGGGGGCGGTGCTGGGCGGCACCGGCTGGAAGGCATCGCCGGGGGCGGTGACCGGTGGAGGCGTCGGTGCAGGTTGCGGCGCGTCGAGCGGGCAGCCAGTGTAGACCGGGGCCAGCTGCACGGCGCGAAAGACATTCAGGCGGCCCCAGCCGTACTCAGGGTCCTTGCCGGGAGGACCCTTGTCGTCGGCGCTGGCTTTGAGGATGCAACCCACATCGGCCCAACCCAGGTCGGGCCGCTGGGTGAGCACCAGGGCCGCAGCCCCGGCCACGTAGGGGCTGGAGAACGAGGTGCCGTTCGGTGGGCCGTAGCGCCCGCCGGGCAGGGTCGTCCACAATCCCACGCCCGGCGCGGCCAGGTCAAGGTAGTCGCCAGTGCTGGAAAAGTCGGTGATCACGTCAGTGTTGCCGGTGGCTCCCACGGCGATGACGTTGGGATAGGCCGCCGGGTAGGAGACAGGATTGCCGGACTGCCGTTCGTTGCCCGAGGCGGCCACCAGCACGATCCCCCGCGCGGTGGCGTAGTCAATGGCCTCGCGCAGCAAGCGGCTATCGCCCTCCCCGCCGAGGCTCATGTTGATCACCCGCGCGCCGTTGTCGGCGGCCCAGCGGATGCCAGCGGCCAGACTGGCGTCGTTGCCCACCCCGTTGGCGCCGACGACTTTGACCGGCAGGATGCGACAGTCCCAGCACAGGCCAGCGATGCCGGTGTCGTTGTTGGTAGAGGCGGCGATCAGGCCGGCCACGGCAGTGCCGTGGCCGTTGTCGTCGCGCGCCTCGGGGGTGCCGCTGAGGGTGTTGAAGCCCGGCAGCACCTTGCCTGCCAGGTCGAGGTGTTCACCGTCCACGCCGCTGTCGAGCACCGCCACGACAATTGGCCCGCCGGTGGTGATCGTCCATGCCTCGGGGGCCTGGATGTTGCGCAGGCCCCATTGTTGGGGAAAAGCTGGATCGTTGGGAGTGCGGCTGATCTGGCGGACGCGGTTGGGTTCGGCGTAGGCGACCCCCGGCGTGGCGGCGAGGCGCGCGGCGACAGCCTGCGGATCGGTCGCGCCGGGGAAGCGCAGGCGGTAGACCGGCACGCCCGGCGTGAGCGGCTCGATGGTGGACACGCGGAGCGCAGCCAGGCTGTCGGCCAGTTGTGGCGCGGCCAGGGTGACGCCGGGATCCAGGCGGACGATCACCTCGCCGGCTACCAGGGCGGCATTGCCCTGGGCGGTAACCGGGCGAGTGGCAAGGGGGGCTATCAGGAATAGCAGGGCCACAATGGCCCCGATGGCTGAAAGACGCACAGCAGGCTTCCTTCCAGGTCAGGCGCCATACGCGGGGCGCACAACGCCTGAAAGAAAATACGTAGTATTGGGAGGGCGAAGCCCTCCCGAACCCTCCCGCGCGCGGGCTATGCTTACATCAGGCGGCGGCGTGCCACGCCATTATTGTACCTGGTGTGCGTTACCCAATGGGCAATCGGATCAACACAGAGCAAGCCAGGGACTCCCATTTCCTCAAAGGCCGCGAGCCTGTTCACCCTTCTCGCGGGTACGCGGGCATCTTGCCCGCATCCAGGCCATTGCGGGCGAGACGCCCGCGCACCCGGGATGGTGGAGGGCAGGGAGGGGTTTGGGGAACCCCGGTTCCCCCTAAGTTCACCTCCTCAGGCGGTGGGGTGTAGGGCGGCCATGCCGTCCTGCGAGAAGTTTCTGATGAACCAGAAAACCGGGTTTTGGGGCTTGCCCCAACGACGTTGCTCAAGCCCTGTGTGCAAGGGCGCCGCGTTTTGCGCTTCTCCGGAGCGGGCTGTATAATCGCAACAGTGTCCATTCCCACAACCAGAGCCTGCTATGTCGTTACGCACCCTGCAAGGCAAACTGCTCGCTTCACTCCTGCTCGGCCTGGCAGTTGTGATCGTGATGGGTCTGGTGAGCGATGCCAGCGCGGTCTGGCGCGATCTGGGCGCCTTTCGCTGGGCCTGGTTGCCCCTCATTCTCGGACTTACCGCCCTCAACTACCTGCTGCGCTGGCTGAAGATCGG
>JBDNDG010000420.1:0-3886 GCA_046719255.1 Chloroflexaceae bacterium | reverse complement strand
GCTCCTCCCCCCGGAGGGGAGAGGCACCCGGGCTCCTCCCCCCGGCGGGGGGAGGCCGGGAGGGGGGAGAGTCCGTAGAGGTGGGGAGACAGCCCTTCAGGGCAGCGCAAAGAGGGTTGGCACGCGCCGGGCCAGGCCGAGGTTGCCGCTGATCTGGAGGCGGCGCATCAGTATATGGCGCCATGGCTTCGTCTGGCCGGTCAAGAGGCGGCAGAGCAGGTCGGCACTGGCAAAGGTGAAGGTGACATCGGTGGTGCGGGCGCGACCGATCTTCCCTTTGCCGCCCTCCGGGCCGATCCGCACGTTCCAGCTACCGCCGCCCTGCCCTTCGACGTTGATGGCAATGGTTGCGTAGAGATCGCCCCCGCGTTCGGGCCAGTAGGCCAGGCCGAGCAGATGAAAGAAGCGGGTGAGTTGCCGCCGCATCATGCCCGGGCTGAAAAAGATCCAGATGGGGCGTGAGCGTGAGACTGCCAGGTGCGCACCGCGGACAATGCCGGCATTGGCCAGGGCGCAGCCGAAAAGTTCCGCTACCGTAGGTGTGCTGCTGAAGAACGGCACGGGGACCAGCCGCCCCAGGCTGTCTGCGCCCAGCGGGGCGGCCATGCGCGCCGCGGTGCCGAGAGCGTCCAGGAAGGCGCCGATCAGCTCTGCCACGGGCCGCTCCGCACCAGCGATCGCTTGCTCGTTGAAGGAGGCGATGTCTTCACGACTGGTCAGACCGGGTATGTTCACCCGTCGCCCTTCGAGGCCGCTCAGGATGGCCTGGTTGTACACCTCGGTCATTGTGAGGGTATGCGCCAGGGCCTGGCGCATCGTCCAGGGCTCGGCGCGGCGCTCGATGCGCCGGTTCCAATCGTCGTCCCTGACCCGTTCGAAGGAGCCACGGTAGATCTCCTCGAGGTCCAGGAAGTCCGAGGCGATCGTGTAGGCGGTAAAGGCGCCAATGCGATCTTCCAGCCGCGCCAGAGCCTCTTCGGCGGCGACCAGCTCGTCGTCCTCCGGTTCAACCGGTGCGGCGACCACGGGGGCCGGTTCTGCCGGCGCGGCCGCCGTGGGTGCTGCGCCCGGGCTGGAGGGGGCGTCCTGGAGTTCCAGGTCGATACGCTCTACTCCCGCGATCTCCAGGATCAGGTCGGGGCCGTAGGCCAGGGCAGGGGTTTGAAACCCGGGTGGGGCCTGGCCCGCGAGCACCTTCTCGGCGATGAGCACCGCGGTTGTGGCCGTCAGCGTGTAGGCTTCCGGGGTAATCAGGCGGGAGATGGCGATGTGACCCGCCGCGTCGGTGACCTCGCCCCAGAGCAGGCTGCGGCCTCGCGCCCGCTCGGCGTCACTGGGGCCTGCCGGGCCGTGCCGGATCACCCAGCGCAAGAGCCGGCGCAGGGCACGTGCGCCGAGGGCCGGAGCGAGCAACGGCCCCTGTCCGGCGAGCAATGCTCCTGCTCGCCCCAGGTATGCGTAGACGACGATGTTCGGAATGTCTGTGCTATAATACGCGGTGCTGATATCGCCCCAGGGGATTGCGACGACGTCCACCGGGCCGTTCCCGAAGTCCACCTGGCGCCTGAGTTCGCCCAGGGGCGAGGCCACGATTACACCGTCGCGCCGGACGGCCCCCGTCGCCTCCAGGCTCTCCAGCGCGGTCAACGCCGTGCCTCGCGAGATCCCGCCCAGGCCCCGGAAGGCCAGCGCCAGGTGCGTGGCCCCGGGTAACCGCCGCTTCAAATGCGCGGCCAGACAGTCGCTCGGCACGACGTCGAACCCCGCGCCCGGCAGCAACATCACCCCTGCCGCGCGCGCCTCCCCGTCGCGGGCATGCAGTTCCTCAAAAACGGCGATCTCACCGGTAATGTCAATGTAGTGCACCCCTGTTCGGAGACAGGCGTTAGCCATCGGGCGACTGGTTTTACTGAACGGTCCCGCACAGTGGATCACCGCCACCCGCCCGTCCAGCGCAGCCTCCAGGCCGGCGACATCATCGAGGTTGACCGCCAGGTGAGGAAGGTCGAGGCGCTTCGCGACCTCACCCACCGCGTCGGCATTGCGACCCGCCAGAACCGGACGTAGCCCCCGCTCGACGGCGCGCCGGGCCACCAGCGTGCCTGTATAGCCGTTCGCTCCGTAGATGAGAATGTGCTCGCTCACACGGGTCCTTCTGTGATGACAAGGCGAGGATGGGGGGCAGGCTTGGTCCGCCCTGGCTGCTGTCCGCCCCGAGGCGACGTCTCGCGGTAGGCCTGGAGGCCGATTGGACCGATACCCTGCGACCGGAATAACACCGTCTCGCAGGGCGCTATTCTGTGAAAACAGCCCGCGCGCGGGAGGGCCTGGCGCCCCGAGGGGCAGAGGTATGGGGAAACCTGGTTTCCCCATACCTCTGCCTACAGCTGAGAGGTAGCCTGGAGGTTCCTTGTGTTCGAAGAGCTGTGTTTTGCCCCGGCTCGCGAGCTGGCGGCGGCTATTCGCGCGCGCCAGGTCGCCTGCGTCGAGGTGCTGGAGGCGCATCTGAGGCGCATCGAGCGCCTGAATCCGCTGGTCAACGCTATCGTCACGCTGACCGCAGAGCAGGCTCTAGCCGCCGCGCGGGCCTGCGACGCGGCCCTGGCCGCCGGCACCGCCCCTGACCCCGCCGCGGCGCCACTCTACGGCCTGCCCGTGGCGCACAAGGACCTGATGGATACCCGCGGCGTGCGTACCACCTATGGCTCACCGATCTTCGCCAACCATGTTCCCGATGCCGACGCGCTGATTGTCGCGCGTCTTAAGGCAGCCGGGGCCATAACCCTCGGTAAGACGAACACGCCCGAGTTCGGCGCCGGTTCGCAGACCTTCAACTCCGTCTTCGGCGCGACGCGCAACCCCTACGATCTGACCAGCACCTGCGGCGGTAGTAGCGGCGGCTCGGCGGTGGCCCTGGCCTGCGGCTTTGTCGCTCTGGCCGATGGCTCGGATATGGGCGGCAGTCTGCGAAATCCGGCGAGCTTCTGCAATGTGGTGGGGCTGCGTCCCACTCCCGGACGGGTGCCGGTATGGCCCAACCGCGCCCCCTATCTGCCTCTGGCGGTGGATGGGCCGATGGCACGCACGGTGGGCGATGTGGCCCTGATGCTGGCGGCCATTGCCGGGGCCGATCCCCGCGATCCGCTCTCCTTCGATCCAGCGAGCCATATCTTCGCGCAGCCCCTCGAGTATGACCTGCGGGGCGCGCGCGTGGCCTGGAGCCCTGATCTCGGCGGGCTGCCCGTCGATCCGCGCGTGACCGCGGTGGTTGAGGCCCAACGGGAGACCTTCACGGCCCTGGGTTGCAGTGTTGTAGACGCCACGCTCGATCTGAGCGGTGCCGATGAAATTTTCCTTACCCTGCGTGCCCTGAGCTTCGAGCTAAACCTCGGCGAGTTGCTCGATACGCATCGCGACCAGCTTAAGGACACGGTGATCTGGAACATCGAGCAGGGACGTCAACTCAGTGGCCCCCAGGTGGCGCGGGCTATGCGCCTGCACGGCGAGCTGCTGGACCGTGTGCGCGCCTTTTTCGAGTGCTACGATTATCTGGTGCTCCCGGTGAGCCAGGTGCCGCCCTTTCCGGTTGAGCAACCCTACGTTACCAGCATCAACGGCGTGGCTATGGGTAGTTACGTGGAATGGATGCGCTCGTGTTCCTGGATCAGCGTCACCGGCGCGCCGGCCCTGGCCGTACCCGCAGGCTTCACGCCCGAGGGCTTGCCCGTCGGCCTGCAGATCGTCGCGCCCCCACGCAATGAATTGGGTCTCCTGCGATTGGGCCATGCGTATGAACAGGCCACTGGATTCTGGCGCCAGCGACCAGCGATCTGACGAAGCTCAAGGACCGCGCATCGGCCCTCCCTTGCAAAAAGACAGGTGTTAT
>JBDNDG010000042.1:0-18062 GCA_046719255.1 Chloroflexaceae bacterium | reverse complement strand
GACCCGCCTCCTCCTCCCACCCAAACCGCCAGCGCCGGCTCCAGCGCCTCCTCGGATACCCCCGTCGCCGAAGCGACCCTGACCATCACCAACAAGGTCGGGCTGCACATGCGTCCGGCCAGCGCGTTCGTGCAGACCGCCGCGCGGTTCCCCTGTGCCATCTACGTGCGCAACCTCGACCGGCTCGATCGCCCCGCCGGCAATGCCAGAAGTATCCTCGATGTGATGAAACTCGGCGTACTCCCCGGGCAACGGGTACACGTACGTGCTGAGGGTGAGGACGCCCGGGCTGCGGTAGCGGCCCTGGCGGCACTCGTGGCCGACAATTTCGGCGAGGAGTGACGGCTATCAACCTGGGGAAACCCGCGTTCCCCAACCCCCTGCCCACGGGCGTGGCAAGCCCTCCTCACGGCCAGGGTTCGGGCGGGCACAGCCCTGTTTGCCGAACCTTTCCCCGGCGTAATCGTTCTTTATCTTGAAGCCATGCCACGGCGCGTTACCATAGGCCGGGGTACCGTATTCACATGCACGGAGACAACGATGAACCCGCGTGTGCGGCACATCGCGAAGGGCACGGTCGTAGCCCTGCGCTACGGATTCGGCGCCTTTTTCCTCTACGGAGCGTACCACAAGATCACCCGCGGCTGGTTGACAAGCCCCGTCATGCGCGAGCACTTCGTGCGGCGCCTCAGCGAGATCGATCCCGAGTCGTTCTCGGCGGCCTACCTCAAGCACTTTGCCATCCCATGGTACCGCCCCGTGGCCTGGGTGCTGACCCTTGGTCAGGTCAGCGTAGCCCTGGGGATGCTGCTGGGATTGGCGGTACGCCCCAACGCCGCGCTGGCCCTGTTCCTGATCAGCAACATTACCGCCGGCTCCTACTACAACGCCTCGATGCCCCCGTTCTTTCTCGTCTCGCTCCTGCTCCTGACCACTCCCTCCGGTCACTGGTGGGGCCTCGATGGCCGGCTCCACCAGCGATTTCCCCATTCACCGCTGTTTCGCTGATGTGAACAGACGGAGAAATCGGGTTTCCCCATACCCCCTGCCCACGGGGAGCGTTCGGGAGTAGAGGCGCAGCGCCGCTGCGCCTCATAGCGTTATGCCCCCCGTTCCGGTCTTGCTTCCCAACAACACCGTGCTACAATACTCCCGAATCCCATCCAGAGTTGCTGCTGAATACGAACGTAACGCAGGGAAGCCGGTGTTCTCCTGTGGGAGGGCGCAGCGCCCGGAGAACAGCGGTGGACCCTCGTCGCAGGTACCGGACACCTGTGACGGGTTCGGCGGAGAGGGGCGCGGGAAAGGTTTGACCTCCCACCCGCAGCGCCCCGTCACCCGGTTATCAGGCTGGAAGGTGAGAGTCGGCCATGCTGGATCAGATTGACCTCAACCTGGCCCTGAGCAAACGCGAGTACCGCCAGGCGCTCCCGGAATTGCAGGCCCGCCTGTTCGATATGGAGCAGGCCGTGCTGGAGTCGGGGGTTCCAGTACTGATCGTCTTCGAAGGTTGGGCCGGAACGGCCAAGGTACGCACCATCAGCGTCCTCTCCAGCCGGCTCGACCCACGAGGCCTGCGGGTCTACCCCATCGCCCCACCGCGCACCTCCGAGCAGCAGTACCCCTGGCTGTACCGCTTCTGGCTCAAGCTTCCCGCCTACGGTGAGATCGCCGTCTTTGACCGCTCGTGGTACCGCGAGATGCTCGCCGAGCGCGTGCGCGGCGGCGATGCGGCACGCTGGCGACAACGCTGCGAAGATGTAGTGACGATGGAACGCCAGTTAACCGACGACGGCGCCGAGATCATCAAGCTCTGGCTGCACATCTCCAAAAAGGAACAGCGACGCCGCTTCGAGCGGCTTACCGCCAATCCCCTGACCGCCTACCAGGTAACCGACGAGGACCGCTGGCAACACCGCCACTACGAGGAGTACGCCGCGGCGGTCGAGGATATGCTGGCGCGCACCAATACGCCGGCCGCGCCCTGGCACGTCATCCCGGCCAATAACAAGTACTACGCCCGCGTGGCCATGTTCCAGGCGGTGATTGCCACCCTCGAGGCGCGCCTCGGGCGGCGCGCCATGGCCGTGGCCCGCCTGGCGCATTCACAGGGCCCCGATCTCGCCAGCAGCGCCTATCGCGAACGCAACCACCTCTCATTGCGCGAGCCGCCGCCCGATCTGTCGCTGAACTACACCTCCGTGCCCATCCGCCAGCCGTTGCCCGCCATCCTCAAACAGGTGGACCTCAGTCTCCGCATGGACGAGAAACGCTACGCGCGTGAACTCAAACAACTGCAAGCCCGGCTGCACCTGCTCGGCCTGCAACTCTACCAGCAGAAACGCCCGGCCGTGATCGTCTTTGAAGGATGGGACGCGGCGGGGAAGGGCGGTACCATCCAGCGATTGACCGCCGAGCTGGACCCGCGCAGCTATATCGTGCACGCTATCGCCGCCCCCACCGGCGAAGACAAGGTGCGGCACTACCTCTACCGCTTCTGGCGGCGCCTGCCGCCGCGCGGCCAGTTTGCTATCTTCGACCGCTCCTGGTACGGGCGCGTCCTTGTCGAGCGCGTCGAAGGCTTCGCCAGCCCCGACGAATGGCGGCGCGCCTATGTCGAGATTAACGAGTTCGAGCGTCAGTTGATCGACTCGGGCACGATCATCTGCAAGTTCTGGATGCACATCAGCCCCGAAGAACAACTGCGACGCTTCGAGGCGCGCCGCAATGTGCCCTACAAAGCCTGGAAACTTACTGCGGAAGACTGGCGCAACCGCGAAAAGTGGGCGCTTTACGAAGAGGCTGCCGACGAAATGCTCCTCCGCACCTCGACCCCCGCTGCCCCCTGGACCATCGTCGAGGCCGAGGACAAGCACTATGCGCGCATTAAGGTGTTGCGCACCGTGGTGCAACGACTCGAGGGTGAGCTGGGTAAGGTCAAGTTCTAAGGTAAAAAGAGCCCGCGCGCGGGAGGTTCTGGGAGGGCTGTGCCCTCCCAGAACCTCATTCGGGTGTTGGGCGGCGCAGCCACGTGACCGGCTGGAGGATGGGAAAACCAGGTTTCCCCACGCCCCTCTCACCGGGGAGGGCTTGCCGGCCCCGTGGGCCGGGGTATGGGGAAACCCGGGTTTCCCCTATCTTCACGTCAGCGAGCGGGTTTGAACCACACCTTACGACACCCGCTGACCGGTGGCGATCACCACCTGCTCCTCGCCGTGGGGGCGCAGCCCGAAGCTCAGCAGCGTCATTGCACCCGTCACGACTGCTGAGGTCAGATAAGCGGCCCCCAGGCCCGCCATGCCGCTGCCAAACACGTCGGCCACAAAACCCAGCAATGCCACCACCAGCAGGTTGCCCACGGCGATCCCGACGTTGACCAGGCCCTGGGCCGCCCCGCGCTGCTGCGGCGCCACCTCGTTCAGCACAATCGTGCGCAGGGTGCCCCCGACGACGATGCCCACCCCGTGACCGATGAGCGCGCTGGCGATCAGGAACATCCACAGCCCGGCGCCGGCCAGGCTCAGCAGCGCCGAGCCCAGGGCCACGTTGCTGAAGCCGATGATCAGCACCCGGCGCGAGCCGAGCCGGTTGAGCAGGCGCCCGAAGACCACCGATCCCACCGACGAGACCGCGACCATCGGCATCAGCAGCAAACCGGCTCGCTCCGGGGCGAAGCCCAGGGCCGCCACCGCGACCGAGGAGACAAAGATCACGCTGCCCATGGCAAATCCCGCCCCGACGCAGAGGATGTAGGTCAGAGCGATCTGCCGGGAGTTGAAGAGATTCAACGGCGCCACCGGGCGCACGGCGCGTCGCTCGACGGCGATCAGCAGAGGCACGCATAGCCCCGCGGCGCCCAGCAGGTATGGCCACAACGTTTGTCCGAGCACCGTATCGAGCACCCGGTTGATACCCAGAGTCAGACACGACAGCATCACCGCGATGATCACGATCCCAGCCCAATCGAGCGGCGGCTGGCTCCCTTCGGCGCGGGTCACCGGCAGGTTGCGTAGCCCCAGCCAGATCACCAGCGCCGCGATGGGCAAATTGATCAGGAAGATCCAGTGCCAGCTCAGCACTACCAGGATTGCCGAAGCCACCAGCGGTCCCAGCAGAAACGCCATCCCCACCGTCGCCCCGATCAACCCCAGGGCCCTGCCGCGCTCCGCCGGCGGGAACGCATCGCCCACCACCGCGCTTGCCAGCGGCGATACGCCCCCGGCGCTGAAGCCCTGCACCGCCCGCCCGAGCAACACCATCCAGAACGTCGGCGCCAGAGCGATCCACAACGAACCCAGGGCAAACCCGGCCACGCAGAGCAGAAAGACCGGCCGGCGCCCATACCGGTCGCCCAGACTGGCCATAAGTGTGGTGCTGCTCATTGTGAACAGCACGAAGACGATCGTGAGCATCCCGATCTGGCTGTTGTCAACCCCGAAGGCGGCACGCAGGGCAGGTACCGCAGGCGCGATCACCGCCGCGTCAAGCGCCGACATAAATACCCCGACAAACAGCACCAGCAGGATACGATTCCGAGCGCGCGCATTAACCACATCCGCGCCACTGGTGGTCGTCATAGATCCCTCCACTCTCGCTGACGGCGCCATTATACCAGCGTACGACGATATCACTGCCGGCGGCCCGCCTGAGGCCGGTGCGCGGGAGGGTATGGGCGGGCGCAGCCCTCCCGGGAATAAGTACAATGGTTTTTCGTTCTGGCGTCGTGCGCCCCGCGAATGGCGCCTGGATGCGGGCAAGCTGCCTGCGCACCCGGGAGAAGGGTGAACACGTACCCTCCAGCAGCGGGGTACAGGGCGGCAGCCACCCCACGCGGGTGTGGAGCTTGCTCCAGTGACGTTGCATCGGCCCTGAACATCGCCCACAGCCCTGCTGAAACCATCTCCCGGGTCTGCTACAATACACGTTATTCTCCTGTGCAGCGAGATATGCATCATCCTTCCTTACCCGCGGGCAACGAGGTGCCATATGCACACCCCCCTTCAAATGATAGTGGTCGGAACGGGCGTGATGGGGCGAACCTGGCTCGAAACGCTGCGCGCTGACCCGCGCTGGACCATCGCCGCCCTGGTTGATATTGTGCCCGATCGGCTCAATGCCGCCGCCGACGCCTTCGGCGTCCCCGAGGAACGTCGCTTTGGAAATGCCGACGCCGCCTTTGAACTGGTGGCGGCCGATGCCGTCCTGGTAGTGACACCGCCCGAAACCCACCGCGCGATCAGCGTCGCCGCGTTGAACCGGGGCCTGCCGGTGTTCTGTGAAAAGCCGCTGGCCTCCAGCCTGACCGATGGGGTGGCCGTGCTCCGGGCCGCCCGGCAAAACGGGGCGCTGCTGATGGTCGGCCAGGGCCGGCGCTGGCTGCCCCACATCGTCGCCCTGCGCAACGCCGTGCGCGAGGGGTTGATCGGCGATCTGGGCTACATCACCTGCCAGTTCCGCGTGCCCTTTCGCTTCGGTGGCTGGCGCGACACCATGCCCGAGGTGCTCATCGAAGACCTCGCCATTCATCACTTCGACACCATCCGCTTCATCGCCGGACGCAACGGGCAGCGTGTCTTTGCCCACAGCTTCCGGCCGGCCTGGAGCTGGTTCCGCGGTAATTCGTGCGCCACCGTCGACCTGCTGCTGGAAGGCGACATCCCGGTCAGTTACTTCGGGAGTTGGGTCGCCCGCGGCCCGCGTAGCTCGTGGGACGGCGAACTGATCGTGGCCGGGTCGAACGGCGCCTTGCTCCTGCGGGAAGACGAAACGGTCTGGTTCTATCCCGGCGAAAGCGACACGCCGCAGCCCCTGGAGGTGCCCCGCCTGGAACCGGTGGGCCTGGCCCGCGGCCTGGATATCTTCACCCGCGCCCTGTGGGGCGAGGCGCTGCCTGAACCGGACGGCGAAGACAATATCCACAGCCTGGCCCTGACATCGGCGGCCGTGGCTTCCTCGCGCACCGGGCTGCGGGTAGACATCGGCGCGCACCTCCGCGCCGCGGGGTGGTCGCCATTACGCCTGCGCTCCCCACAGAATGCCCTGCGCTCCCCACGCGAGTGACGGCGTTGCCGCGCTCCGAACAGGATCGCGTATAATTGCCGTATCGGCACCGCACGCCCAACGCGAAAACAGGCCGCGCGCGGGAAGGTTTGGAAGGGCTGCGTCCTCCCAGGTAATCACCCGCCGGTGGGAAGGGTTTGGGAGGGTTGCGCCCTCCCAGGAGAATCTCGTTTCATCCCTGTATCGGGTAAGTTCCTATGCAACTCGGCATCTGGATCGATGTTCACCCGGATCGCGACGCGCTGCGTCTCTTCGAGCAAGTGGCGGAACTGGGCTTCGGGGCGGTGCAGATCCACTTCCCTGCCGGCTGCAACACGCATCTGGCCCAGCGCGTGGGCCGCGCCGCTGCCAGGAACGGCGTCGAGATCGTCGCCGTTTCGGGTTACGCCAACCCGCTGCGGCCCACCGATGCACCAATGGGGTTCACTCAGGCGGCGCTGGCCGACCTCATCGCCTTGCTGCCCGCGCTCGACACCCGGCGCGTGGTGACCTGGAGCGGCACCTTCGCCCCGAGCCTGCTGGAAGAACACCCGGAGAACCAGGGCCCTGCCGCCTGGGATACCCTGCGACGCGCCGTAGACGACCTCTTTCCGCTCCTCGACGCCAGCGACGCCATCCTGGTCTTCGAGCCCTTCTTCGCCCACGTCCTCGATACGCCTGAACGGATCATCGCCTTCTGTGAAGAAGTCGGCTCACCCTACGTCCAGGTCGTGCTCGATCCGCCCAACCTGCTGACCCCCGGTATGTGGCAGCAGCAGAGTGAACTGTTGCCGCCCCTCGTCGCCGCGCTCGCGCCCTACACCAGTCTCATCCATCTCAAAGACATGCGCCTGCGTGGTGCGGCCCTCGACCTGCCCGGTCCAGGCGAAGGCATCCTGGATTACCCAACCTTCCTGGGCGCCGTCGCCCGCGCCGAGATCAGCGCGCCCCTGGTGATCGAGCACGTCACCCTTGAGCGAGCCGCGCGCGCCCGCCGCTTTGTGCTCGAGCACCTTCGGGCGGTCACCGTCCCGGCAGGGTAAGTTGCCTCCTCTCCCTGCCTCCGCGCGGGAGGGTGTGGCAGGGCACAGCCCTCCCGGGAACAAACCTGTCTTCATCCTGTCAGAGTACGGGGAACCCGGGTTTCCCCACCCCCTTCCTGAGGGGAAGGTCTGGGAAGGTGTAGTCCTCCCAGAGACAATCACTTTACCTTGCTGCCTGGCCTACCCGACTAGGTAGGTCGAAACCGCCCCCCGTGCGGTCGTCCCACCCGCGTCAGAAGGGTATACTGGAGGGGGAGGACCATGTGATGTATTGAACGTGGTTCCCTAGAGTGCAGTGGTGTGGGGTATGCAGCAGCGGCCCGTTATCCTGGCAGTAGTTGGCGACAGCGCGGCGGGCAAGACAACGCTCAGCACGGGCATTGCTGCCATTCTCGGGCTTGACCGGGTAACGACGCTGAGCCTCGACGACTACCACCGCTACGGCCGGGCAGAACGAGAACAGCGCTGCCTGACCCCTCTGCATCCCGATTGCAACCACATCGAGCTGATGGAGGAACACCTTCATCGCCTGGCCAGCGGCGAACCTATCGTCAAACCGGTTTACAACCACGCCACCGGCGATTTTGACGGGCGTCAGCGGCTTGACCCGGCGCCCTTCATTATTGCCGAGGGGTTGCTGGGGCTGGCCACGCCACGCCTGCGCGAGCCTTACCACGTCAAGGTCTTTCTCGATCCTCCCGAGGAACTGCGCGAGCGCTGGAAGATCCAGCGCGATTGTGTGCTGCGCGGCTATACGCCGGAACAGGTGCGCGCCGAGATTGCCCGCAGCCGCGCTGATGCCGCCGAGTTTATCCAGCCCCAACGGGGCTGGGCCGACCTCGTGGTACGTTTCTATCCCAATGGGGAAGGCCCCGATGGTCACCTGAACGTGCGCCTGATCCTCCGACCCACCCTGACCTACCCCGATCTGAGCCCCGTGCTCGCGCGGCAGATCCAGCCCCCTGCCCTGCGCCTGCGCGTTGGCCGCGATGAGGGACGACTCACCGAGATCTTTGAGATTGACGGCTCAATCAGCGCCGCGCAGGCCGCCGCCGTCGAAGAGGTGATCTGGGCCAACCTCCCTGGTCTCAGCTACTTGCGCCCCGAACAGATCGGCCTGTACCTCCACGGCCGCGAATTGCGCCAGAGCCACGCCCTCGGCCTGGTGCAACTGCTGATCGCCTACCAGCTCCTGCTCCGCGCGGGCCTCCGCGATTGAACGGCGCCGCCAGACCCACTGGCTGATATGAACATAGCCCGCGCGCGGGAGGGTTTGGGAGGGCTGCGCCCTCCCAGGAACAATTAATGTTTTCATTCTGGCGTTGTGCGCCCCGCGCATGGGGCCTGAAGTGAACCTGTGGGGCAACCGGGTTTCCCCATCCCCCTGCCTGTGGGGGCGGCGGCAAGCGCTCCCCAGAAAAACCCTGCGTTCATCTCACCCCCCGGCGGAGCGTGCTATAATCCCAACGTTGTCGTTGCAGATTGAAAGGAATGCGCCGTGAGCGTAAAAAAATGGTCCAGCCCGCCGCCTATGCAGATCGATGTCACCAAGACCTACCGGGTCACCATGGAAACCAGCAAGGGCACCATCGAGCTTGAGTTGTACCCCCAGTATGCCCCGTTGACGGTCAACAATTTCGTCTTCCTCGCCAACGAGGGGTTCTACGATGGCGTCGTGTTCCATCGGGTCATTAAGGATTTCGTGATCCAGGGCGGCGACCCAACTGGCACCGGTACCGGCGGCCCCGGCTACCGCTTCCGCGATGAGACAACGGGCAATCCCCTCACCCACGAACGCGGCGTGATCTCAATGGCCAACGCCGGCCCGAATACCAATGGCAGCCAGTTCTTCATCGTCTACACGCCGCAACCGCACCTGAACGGCAGGCATACCGTCTTCGGACGCGTGACGAGCGGCATGGACGAGGTGTGCGACAAGATCGTGCAGGGCGATCGCATGATCAAGGTCACGGCCACTGCGGTGTAAACCCCCGGCCCACTCCAGGGGCGGGCGCTCCGGCTCCCTCCCCACCGCTCCACACCTCCACGGATCCGGCCCGTAGCGCGGTGGGGGTGTGGACGCGAACCACCCGCTGCCAGGCAACTGTTGCTCCGGTGTGCATTCCATGAACATTCCCTGTGTTGCGGCCTCCCCCATTGACGCAACCATTTCCCGTATTATAATCTGTTCTTAACGAAACCCCTTTCCAAACAGCGCCTGCCAGAGGTGTGACCAGACGAGATGGAAAGGGGAACCGGTCACATCCTGGCGGCGGCGCGTTGGACACGTCGAGGAGGACTGCCATGCGACCGTACGGACCGGAAAGGATACACACCATCGGCATATTTGGTCACCTCGGCAGCGGCAAAACAACGCTGGCCGAGGCAATGCTGATGACCGCACACGCCATCCCGCGCATGGGTCGCGTCGAAGATGGGTCAACCGTGAGTGATTTTGACCCCGACGAGCACCGCCGCGGGATGTCTGTTTCCCTCTCCGTGCTTCCCCTCGAGTGGCATGATGACAAGATCAATCTGATTGACACTCCTGGCTTTGCCGACTTCGCCGGCGACATCGCCGCGGCGATGCGCGTGGTGGACGGCGCCGTGATTGTGCTTGATGCTGCCGCGGGTGTCGAGGTTGGTACCGAACTGGTCTGGGAGATGGCCGTTCAACAGAAGGTGCCACGCATTCTGTTCATCAATAAACTTGACCGTGAAAATGCTAACTTCTACCGGGTCATCGAACAGGCGCGCGAGCGCCTCGATGCCGCGGTGATCCCCATGCAGATCCCCATTGGCGCCGGTAAGGAGTTTCAGGGGATTATCTCGCTGCGGCAGCAGCGCGCCTGGATGATCTCGCCCCGGCACAATGGCGACTTTATCGAGGCCGATGTGCCCGCCGAACTCGATGCCCTGATGCACGAGTGGCGCACTGCCCTGATTGACCGGATCGCGGCGACCAACGATGAGTTGATCGAGCGCTACCTGGAGGGCGGCGAGGATGCCCTCACCCGCGAGGAGTTGCTGGTCGGCCTTCGCGCCGGTATCGCCGATGGCTCGATTGTCCCTGTCTTCTGCGGCTCAGCCCTGGAAGTGGCCGGCATTCAGCAGTTGCTCAACGGCATCGTGGATAGCATCCCCTCCGCCGCACGCCAGGAGGTGGTGGCCACCGATCTGGCCAGCGGCGACCTGGTTACGCTTCAGCCCACGGCCGATGCGCCGGTTACGGCCCTGGTCTTCAAGACCATCGCCGATACCTATGGCAAGATTAGCTACTTCCGCGTCTACTCGGGCCAGGTGCGGGCCAACTCGACCCTCACCAACAGCCGTACCCGCAAGGAAGAGCGCGTGGGCCATGTGTACAGCGTGTTCGGGAAGGAGCAGCGCGATGTGGAGAGCGTTGGCCCCGGCGACATCGGCGTGATTACCAAACTCGCCGAGACCTCCACCAATGATACTCTCTGTGCACCGGGCCGCGCCCTGCAACTGGAGCCGATCGCCTTCCCTGCCCCGGCCTTTATCGCCACGGTCAAACCACGCACCCGCGCCGATCTCGATAAGCTCGGCAGTGCCCTGAGCCGTATAGCCGAGGAAGATCCTACCCTGGTCGTCTCCCGCGACCCCCAAACCGGTGAGACCCTGCTTGCTGGCCTGGGTGAGAGCCACCTGCAGATCATCGCTGAGCGCATCAAGCGCAAGTTCGATGTGAACATTGACATTGATCTGCCGCGGGTACCCTACCGCGAAGCCATCCGGGGCCGGGCCGAGGCCCAGTATCGCCACAAGAAGCAGACCGGCGGTGCCGGGCAGTTTGCCGATGTGTCGCTGCGCGTCGAACCGCTGGAGCCGGACCCGAACCGCGAGGACCCGCTGGAGTTTGTCAATGAGATTGTTGGCGGGGTGATCTCCAAGGGCTTTATGCCGGCCATTGAAAAGGGGGTGCGTGAAGCTATGGCCGAGGGCCTGCTCTCGGGTAGCCCCATCAGTAACGTGCGCGTAGCCGTGTTCGATGGCAAGGAGCATCCGGTAGACTCGAAGGAAATCGCCTTCAAGATCGCCGGCAAGGAGGCCTTCAAACTGGCCGCACAGAAGGCCGGGGTGTATATTATGGAGCCTATCTACACCCTGGAGATCGTCGTGCCCGATCAGTACGCCGGCGATATTATGAGCGATATGAGTTCGCGACGGGGACGGGTGCTCGGTATGATGCCCGCCGGTCATGGCCGCACAGTGATCAGCGCCCAGGCTCCCCTCGCCGAGGTGCAGCGCTACGTCACCGACCTCCGCGCGTTGACGCAGGCCCGCGGGCGCTTCTCCATGCGCTTCTCACACTATGAGGAGGTGCCCGGGCATCTGGTTGATGCGATCATCGCCCAGCACAAGAAAGAGGTCGAAGCCGCCAACGCCCATTGACGACCCTCCGGCCTGGCCTGGATTGGGGGCGGCTCTGCCGCCCCTAACGTTTGTTTCCCATTGCCCCTCCCTGATGGTTTGGGAGGGCGGTTCATCCCGGCAGGGTGCGGCGCAGCCGCATGGAGGCCTGTTCACCGAAAGCGCCAGACGCGTCATCAACACCTCGAAGCGCAATGGTATGCTACAATAGTTCGCGCCGGGATAGTTCCGCAGAAGGAGATCCCCTATGAACAAAAAGACCATCCGCGACGTCGAGTGGGCTGGCAAGCGCGCCCTGGTGCGCGTTGACTTCAACGTGCCGCAGGATGAGGCGGGCAACGTGACCGACGATACCCGCATTCGCGCCGCGCTGCCGACGATTCGGTACCTCCTGGACCATGGCGCTAACGGGGTGGTGCTCATGTCGCACCTCGGCCGTCCCAAAGGCAAGGTCAATCCCAAGTACAGTATGCGCCCGGTGGTCGAGCGGCTCTTCGAGCTGCTCCCCGAGGCCCAGGAAGTGCGGAAGACCGAGGCGATCACCGGCCCCGCCGCCGAGGCTGCTGCGGCCGATCTCAAGCCCGGGGTTGTCTTGATGCTCGAAAATACGCGCTTCGACCCCCGCGAGGAGAAGAACGATCCGGAGATGGCTGCCGAACTCGCCCGTCTCGGTGATGTGTTTGTCAACGATGCCTTCGGCGCGGCCCATCGTGCCAATGCCTCCACCGAGGGCGTGGCCCACTTCCTGCCCGCTGTCGCCGGTTTCCTGCTGGAAAAGGAGCTGGAGTTCATCGGTGGCGCGCTGGAGAATCCTAAACATCCCTTCGTAACCATTATCGGCGGGGCGAAGATCAGCGATAAGATCGGCGTGATTGAGAACCTTCTCAGTAAGGTGGACGCCCTGCTTATCGGCGGCGGTATGGCCAATACTTTCCTCCTCGCTGAGGGGAAGGCGGTGGGCGACTCGCTGGTCGAGCCAGATAGCCTCGAAGTGGCTCGCGATTTGATCGCCAAGGCCCGCACGGCCAACGTGCGCCTGCTGCTGCCCTTTGATGCGCTGATCGCCGATGCCTTCAGCGCCGATGCCCAGACACGCACCGTCAGCGTTGATGCCGTGCCCGAGGGCTGGCGCATTCTGGATATCGGCCCCGAAACCGTGAAGCTCTACAGTGACGAGATTGCCCGCGCCCAACTGGTGATCTGGAACGGGCCGATGGGTGTGTTCGAGATGGAGCCTTTCGCCGGCGGCACCCGTGCTATCGCCCAGGCTATGGCCGCGGCCTCCGAGCGCGGCGCGACGACCATCGTCGGCGGCGGCGACTCGGTGGCTGCGGTTGAACAGGCCGACCTGGCAGATAAGATGTCCCACGTTTCGACCGGCGGCGGCGCCTCGCTCGAACTGCTCGAAGGCAAGATCCTGCCCGGTGTGGCTGCCCTTCAGGATAAGTGACCGTATTGCGTTGCGCTGGCCGCAGCCCTCCCAGGAACCAATCCGCCAGCCGGGAGCGTCCGGGAGGGCCGCGCCTTCAACGGGTGGCCTTCGTTTCTTCGTTTCCCATGCGCTGGTGCATGCCCTCCCCCGTGCAAGGGGCGCCCGCGCTCGCCCGGCTGCTGAGTTGGCGCGCCTTCCTGGAACAGTCAGGCGCGCCGTTCACATGCGTTTCTTCGTTTCCCATGCGCTGGCGCACGCTCTCCCCTTGCAAGGGCTACGCCCTCCCGGGAATCAATCCGCCAGGCATCGGGCCGCGCGTTCGGGTCAGCCCTGCGGCGTTGCCTGCGTCGTGTCCATCTGCGCCCCTTCGGGCCACGGCTGCACGTTCCCCGCCCGGTCGCGGGCGCGCACCCGAAAGGCAAAATGCTTGCCTTCATCCGGGCCGAACCAGGCCGTGGTCGTCTCCACGTCGCGCCTCCAGTCCGTCCAGCCGCCACGGGGCAGAATCCGCACCTGCACATCGTAGGTGGCGATGCCGCTCAGGTCGTCCGTTCCACCCCAGGTGATCTGGTAGCCGTTGTCCTTGCGCTGGATGCCGGTCACCTGCGCGGCGGGCGGTGCGCTATCCTGACGTGAGATCCACGCCAGCACATCGTAGCGCACGGCCCGACGGTCATCGCGGGTCAGGTCGCTCAGCTCAACCCTGGCAGACGCACCGGCAGCCCCTCCGAAGCGGAACGTCCCCAGCCCCACCCACGTGCCGGCGCGGGCCTGTTGATCAACCCCCACTTCGCTCACCCCATCGTCGTGGTAAATCACGTAGCGGGCCGATGTCGTGGCCCGTTCGCCACACTCGGGAATGTAGGCCCGCAGTTCGTAGAACCCTGCGCCCGGGAGCTGCGGCGTCCAGGTTGCCAGGGCGGTCGCCCTGGCCGCGTCGCTGGTCGAATAGGTCCAGCTATGAGCGCCGCCGAGACCGCAGGCGGCTTCGGACCAGGGGCTGCCGCTGGGGGCAAAGCCCGGGTCACCATTGTCAACCGTGATCGCGCCCGGCTCCACCGTGACCGGTCCGGGCGGAGGACTGGCCGGCCGGGGAGCCGGCGCAGGCGCCGGAACATCAATTGGCACGGCATTGCCGGGACCCGGGTCGGCACCAAGCCAGAGAAAGGTTACATCCACCCAGTCGTTGCGGGTCATTTGCAGATCGTCCCAGAACGTGCCATCGGCGATGTCAATGCCATTGGGGTCCCGGATACGGCGTCCAAACTCATCGCGGCCACCATTGTAGCCGTGCAGTACCGCGGCCTGGGCCATGGGCATGCCTACCGGTAGATCCTTGTAACGCCGGTTGGGGCTCCAGTAGTCGTCGTTGGTGTTCCAGGGGCCCACATCCCAGACCGGGACAACCACGGTGCGACCGTTGTAGGTCAGGCGCACGCGAAACTTGTCGGAACCGCGGGGAGAGAGGACGGTCCACGATGGCAGGGCAACGAATCGGTCACGCGGCTGAATAAGGTGACCATTGGCCGTGCGACGGCCGACCAGCCCTTCACGGGTGGCAAAGATGCGGTAGGTGGGAGCAAGGGCTGGCCGGGACTCCTCGCTGGCGGGCCTGGCCTCCACCCGGGCGGTCAGGGTAGCCATCAGGGCCAGGATGGCGAGGCCAACGAAGCGGCGAAGCTTGCCTGCAATCATGCTCTCTCCGGTGCCGGGGACGCCTGCCGCCCCGGCGGATGGGCAGAGGCCTCGGAGAACCCGGTTTCGCCTAACCCCTGGACTGGCCTGCGTTATTCCACACTGAGATTCTCCAGCGATGGAAGAGCAGCAAACCAGATCGGCCCGCTATTGAGCGGGAGCTCACGGTCGTAGCGGTCGAAGAGCCGCAACTGGGCAAAGCCGGCACCCTTGCGCCAGGTAGCCTCGATCATCCGCCCATCGAGGAACAGCCGCGCCGGCCCCTCACCGATCACATCTTGCTGGATACGCTGCTTGGGATCGCCGGGAATGGGCCGCTCAGGCACTTCGAGCACCACGACATTCTTGAAGCGCAGTTGCTCGCCGGTGGCGGCGTCAACGTGGGGACGTTGCTGGCGGAAGTAGAGATAGCTATTCGTGGCCCGGTCATAGCGCCAGCTTACATAAGAATCTTCGTATAGGAAGTAGTAGCTGAACCGCTGGGCGGTGGGCGTTGTGGCGGGCCGGTCACGCTTAATGCGGAAGCCGATCTCGCGCAGATCGGGCTGTTCGACCTGGCGCCTGGCGAGGAACGCGGCGATGCGGGCGCTGGACGTATACAGATTATGCGGCGCCAGACGGTCGGCGCTGCGCGTGAACGCGGCGCTGGCGTCGTTACGCAGCGCGTCCATATCCACAATCTCGACCGAGGTGGCGGCCATGGTCAGCGCATCGGGGGCGCCGCCGGCGTGCACATACACCCCGCGCAGCCCCCTGGCCCATTCGACGAAGTACGTGCGGGCGCTGCGTACTGGCCCGATGCTTGCCAGTTCGGGCGTGATGCCGGGGAAATAGACCGCCATGTAGCGGGTGATGCCGTATTCGGCAAGGGCCTCGAAGACGATGGCGGCCTGGTTCAGGCCGGTTTGAGGATAGGCCCTGGGGTGATTGTCAATCATCACCGCATACGGCCGGCTGGTAACGCTGCCTCGCGGGATGGAAACTTCTGTTGCGCTACGGGGAGGCGGGGTACGCGCGGCGAGGGGCGTTCCGCTGGTCAGGAAGGCAAGTGCCACCGCTATCAGCAGGGCGGCGCGATACGTGGTTCTGAGCATGCCGTAGTCTTCCTTCTGCATCCGTGGCAGTCGGCGTGAACGGCGCTATTCTAGCATAAATCCTGCTTCAGAGAAAGAAGAGAGTTTGTTAGCAGGTTGTAAGTCCCCTGTCATCCTCCCGTCACTTACGACTTTCGGTCGGATCGGGGTGTGTGACGTAGTCTGGCACCAGGTAACGATGCGCGTTTTGCGCCCATAGCTGTGATCTTCGACTCCCGAGCAGAAATCGCGGCGCCTGGAGGTGAACCGTCAACACACAAGCACCCTCGCGTACTGCAGCAATACCATCTCAACACAGGAGAACGGCTATGCTCAAACGACAGCAATTCGTTGTACGGATCTTTCTTGCCTGTTTTGTTGCTGGTCTGGCATTGCTCCTCGGGGTATGGACCTGGCAGAGCGCCGCCAGTTCGGCCAGTCTGATCGCCACTCCCGCAACGCCACGGCAAAACGACACGGTAACCCTGATTGGCGCCGGCTTTTCACCCGGCGAGACGGTGTCTATCTGGATCACCTATCCGGACTTCTCGGTCTTCGGCGTCGCCGAGGTCGTGACCAACGGCGACGGCGCCTTTAACTTCCCCTACGTGCCCGACTTCCTGGGCGCCACGTTCACCCCGGTTGGTCGCTACACCTACACTGCCTTCGGGCAGAGCAGCGGTCGCGAAGTCTACGCCTCGATCGAGGTGAGTATTGGTCAGGCGCCGGGGCCCTCTCCCAACGTGACGTTGAGCGTCGAGCCGCCGCGTGATCGCCAGGGCCGCACATACATCTTCCGCGGCAGCGGTTACCGTACCAACGAGCCGGTGGCGGTCTGGCTCCGCTACCCGGATGCTACCGTGGAGGAGCTCGGGCGCATTCAGGCCGGGCCGAGCGGACAGATCGAGTATGTGCTGCAAGTTACCGGTGCGCCGGTAGGACGGTACGCGCTGACAGCGCGCGGGGTAGACAGTGGCGCCAATGGCATCGCCGAGTTTGACGTGCAGGTGGCCGACCTGACCGTACCTTCGGGGCGCGCTAATCTTCGGATCGAGGCCTCGCCTGACGACCAGCGGAGCTTTGCTATCTTCAGCGGTTGGGGCTACCAGCCGGGTGAAATCGTCACGATCTGGGTCACACTGCCCGACTTCTCCACCCTCTGGATCGGGGATGTGATTGCCGACACGGGCGGCGCCTTCGTAGCGCGACTGTACTTGAGCGAGCAGGAACCAGTTGGGTTGCGCACCTACACCGCCTATGGCAACACCAGTCGCCTGCGGGCAACTGCTGAGTACCGGCTCGTGCCGGGCGGTGGTCCTGGTACGAAGCCCGTCGTCACTCCGGTACCGGATAGCGTGTGTGGTGGCGCCGGCTGTATCTGAGGTGAACATGTGGGGAAACCGGGTTTCCCCACATCCCCGCCCACGGGGTGGCACGGCCTCCCACACCTGCCTTCAGACGGGGCGGAACGCGCGGCGCGGCAACATCGCGCCTTACCCGTCACCGACCTCGAACGTTTCGGGCGGCGGCACAGGCAGTTCACTCAACCCGGCCGAGATGGCGGCTTCCAGGCGGCGCTTCAGGTCCCAGAGATGCTCCAGTTCTTCATTGATCAGGCTGAGGCGCGGGTGCTCGAGTTCATCTACGTGGCTGTCTTCGTAGATGATCCGGCGCTCCTCCTCGAGCGCCTCAATTTTTGCGCTGATCTCGGTGAGGCGACTCTTCAAATCAGCCATCAGGCTCCTCCTCATTGATCTGCGAGCCCGGTTATGCTCCCCATCTTAACACGCTTCACTCCGGGGAACAATTGCGTTGCTCTCTTGTGAACAGAGTCCGTGCACGGGAGAGTCCGGGAGGGCGGCGCCCTCCCGGGAAAACCTATGGGGAAACCTCGTTTCCCCACGCCCCTGTCCACCATCATTAGCGCTCCGGCACCAGCAGGGTCGCCTCCATCGAGGCCTGGTAGCGCTCGCGGTTGCCCGCGATCCCGATCTGGCGTGGCTCACCCCCGTAGAGATAGACCAGGCTGCCCGGCGCAATCCGGGCCTCGCACTGGCAATCCTGGCGCGCCAGTGCCAGAAAGGCCGCGGTGAAGGCGGCATCTACAGCCTCTCGGCTGGCACCGTAGGGCACTTCGATCTGCAAGTCACGCACGCTGAATGGTCGCGCCACCAGCACCTGCGGCGTTGCCGTGGCTCCCGGCGCGGGCGCCAGACCGGGGGAGCGGAACAGCGCAAAGGCGCCTGCAGCGCCGGCCAGCAGCAGTACCAGTAACCCCAGTACCCAGGGAAAGCACGCCCGTCGTCTGGTCGCCGGCGCGGGCGGCGCAGCCGGCGCACGATTTCGCCGACTTCCTGCTCGGCTATCCGAACTTCGCCTATCGGT
>JBDNDG010000419.1:0-3907 GCA_046719255.1 Chloroflexaceae bacterium | reverse complement strand
AGCTTGACAACGGCAACGAACAGCGCGGGGAGGAGGCGAGTGTGGAGCGTGTGTGACCGCGTGATACCATTCTGGATTGCGGATTGCCACGCTGGGCAGCACAACGCCTGAAACCGCGTCAGGCAATGCGGCATCATCAACGGTAATTGGTGTGACCCGTTGAACCCCGGGGAGGTCGCCATGATCACCATTCTGCACGACATCTCGCTGCCGGTACACAGCCACATGCCCGTATACCCTGGCGATCCGCCGATCAGCCTGGAGCCGCAGCTCACCCTCGCCGCCGACGGGGTGAACGTCACCGCCATTCGCCACGCCAGCACCCACTTCGGCACCCATGTGGACGTGCCGCGGCACGTGCTCGCCGGCGGCGCCAGCCTCGACGAGGTGCCGCTGGGGCGCTTTTGTGGCCGGGCGCGGGTGATCCACATCCATGACCGCCAGGCGATCACCGCGGAGGAACTGGCCGGCTGCGCCATCGCCCCCGGCGACATTGTGCTTTTCCACACCCGCAACAGCGAGGAGCGCCTGCTGGAGCGGCCGACGTTTGTCAATGATTATGTCTACCTTACACCTGAGGGTGCCAGCCTGCTGGTGCAGCGGCAGGTGCGCCTGGTGGGCATCGACTACCTGTCGGTGGACCCGCCCGGCGAACCGGCGCTGCCCGCCCATCACATCCTGCTCGGCGCTGGCGTGTTGATCCTGGAGGCAGCGGCGCTCACCGGCGTCGCGCCGGGGACGTACCAGCTCATCTGCCTGCCGCTACGCATCCGCGGCGGCGACGGCGCGCCAGCGCGGGCCATCCTGGCCCGGATGTAAGCGGAGCAGAGGCAAGGGGAAACCCGGTTTCCCCAGCCGCTGCCCCGATGCAGACAGGTTTGGTCCTGGGAGGGCTACGCCCTCCCCAACCTTATCCCCGGGGAGGGGGATGGGGAAACCCGCGTTCCCCATATGTTCGCGTTAGAAAGGAACAGCCCTATGGAGCGCTCCCAGATCGGCCTCGCCACCCTCGAGCTGGTGCGGGGCGACATCGTAACGCAGGACGTGGACGCGATCGTCAACGCGGCCAACGAAGGGCTGGCCGAGGGGGGCGGGGTCTGCGGGGCGATCTTCCGCGCCGCCGGCAGCCAGGAGCTTGCGGCCGCCTGCCGGCCGCTGGCCCCCTGTCCCACCGGCGAGGCGCGCATCACGCCCGGATTCCGGCTACGGGCGCGCCACATCATCCACGCCGTCGGCCCGGTCTACCGCCGCGACGACCCGGATGGCTCGGCACGCCTGCTGGCCGCCGCCTACAGCAGCAGCCTGGCCCTGGCCGCCCGGCACGGGCTGAGCAGCGTCGCCTTCCCGAGCATCAGCACCGGCATCTTCGGCTACCCGGTCGAGGACGCTGCCCGCGTGGCCCTCGCCGCCGTGCGCGACGCCCTCGCAGCGGGCGGCAGCGTCACCCTGGTGCGCTTCGTGCTCTGGGACGAGGGCAGCCTTGCGGCCTACCGCGACGCCGCCCAGGCACTCGGCCTCGCGCCCGCATAGAGCGGGGGCCTCGACGATACCTGGTTCTTCCTCTGCCGTATGTCCGAGGTCGCCCTGGGAGGCGCGATCTCGCCGGCGGTCGAGAGCAGGTAGGCGTGGCGGGTCGGCGAGCTTTTCTCACGCGCGAGCTTCAGCGCAGGCCGAGTGCCGATGAGAGTGTGCGCCGCGCCAGATAGCCGATCATGCCAGGGGTCACGTCATCGGCCCAGTGCAGGTCATCAAGCAAGCAGGAGCAACACAGGCTGTTGCTGGGCCAGGGCCTGTAGCAGCCGGGCCACGCTCTCCCACATCTGCGACCCGTTCAGCAGAGCTGTGGAGATGAGCTCAGGGTCAACAGCCAGATCGGGTACCAGCCGGGCTGCATCGTGCAGCCAGCGTGGCGCGAGCGGTCGGCTCGCACGCAAGGTCGGCCAGTCCGGGCGTGCTATCAGGCTGCGCAAGGCCTCGATCAGCGGCTGGTAGGACAGGCGCTGTTCCAGCTCGTGAGCGGTACCGCGCAACAGCAACACCGGATGGCGGCTGGTCCACGAGCAACTCGGCCTCGGCCAGATTGTCGAGCTCGAAGCCGGCTGGTGTCGCGCCTTGCAACGGCTCGTTCGCGACCGGTTGCGCGAGCAACCCTGCGAGCTCACCCTCGACCTGCGAGCCTTTCCACGGCCAGAGCGACCCCGACGACCCCGACAATTGGGTCTGCCGCGGTGAAGCCCGCGCCGGCACCACCCACTTTTTCCGCTGTGCCACCTCGACGGGCAGGTGGCGGTCGTTACCGGTGGCACCGGCGTGCCTGGCGGCGTGATGGCGCAGGGCCTGGTGCGGGCCAGAGCGAAGGTGGGTGTGCTGGGCCGGCGCCGCGAACAGGCCAGGGCAGTGGTGCGGTTGATTGTGGCCGAAGGCGGCGAGGCGATCGACTCTGGCGAATCGGCAACGCTTAAGTTATAATAACAGCGAATTCTAGAACATATTTACTCTGCCCGACAAATCGCTTCAAGCATGCTTGCTGAACCTCCAGCCCTTCTTCGCTGCCGCCTCACGCCGCGTCTGCTTGAAGACGCGGTTGTACCAGCCCTGAAGGGACCACTGCTGCGTGGCGGCTCTGGCTACGCCTTCCAGGAGTTATCGTGCCCGCAGCCGTGCTGGCGACGATCCGACCAGTGTCAGGTCGAGGCGATCTGTCCCTACCGCTGGATTTTTGAGACTCCGCGCCCCCCCGGGCAGTATCCGCTTCATGACCTGCGGGACATTCCGCGACCTTTCGTGATCACACTACCCGTTGACCCTCGCACGTACTATCCGGCCGGCAGCACCCTGGATCTCGAGCTTGTCCTGATCGGACGAAGCATCCAGTGGCTGCCGTTCTTCCTCGTCGCCTTCGAGCGCTTTGCCCGTGGCGGCCTGGGCCGCAACAACGCCCGCGCACGGCTCGAGCGCGTCGAGGCCCTGGAGCCCTGGGGTGTCACTGGCCCGGTCATCTTTCAGGACGGGCAGGCCTTTATCGGTGACGCGGGAGTACCCATCATTGATGGTGCGATCGTCGCCGCTCGGGCGGCAGCCCTTCCGCCCGATCTGCGCCTGAGCTTCGTCACACCACTCCGCCTCAAACACCAGGGCCGCCTGCTGGACAGCTTCGATCTCCCCGCGATTGTGCAGGCGCTCTGCTGGCGGATCACCGCCCTCGCTACATTTCACGGCGATGGGCACTGGGACGTAGACTACGAGGCGCTGATCGCGCAGGCCCACACCGTCAAGGTTGAGCCGGAAGAGCAGCGCTGGGAGGATCGCTCCCGTCCCTCGCGTCGCGGAGGCGCTACCCACGCCATGGAATATGGCGGACTGACCGGCAGCGCCGTGCTCCGGGGTGTGCCCGATGATCTGCGCGCGCTGCTGCTGATCGGCACCCAGACCCACCTCGGTAAAGCATGTGTGTTTGGCAACGGTGCACTGCGTTTGACGACCCTGTAAGGCTACCTCGCTTGAACTCTGTCATTACCGACCACTACACGCTCCTTGTCTACCCATTCACCCACGATCTCGCCCAGACGAGCCGGGTCGAGCGACTGCGTGCCCTGGCCACACGATGGCGCCCGTGGTGGAGCCGTCTTGACCGGGCTGGGATGACCCGGGCCCTCGACGATACGTACTTCTTTCTGCCGTACGTTCGCGAGCTGCTCTTTCCTGAGACCAGTTCCCTCCGCGCTGCCGAGCTCGTCCGCCAGCAGAGCCAGCTTGATGAGCTGACAAGCGGGAGTGCTGCCTCGCTTGCCGCGCGCGTGGCGTCAGACGGGGTGCTCCATCTCACCCTTGATCTCGCCGAGCTTGCGCCGCTGCGCGATTTGCAGATCACGCTCACGCGGGGCGGCGCCAACGATCAACCGCAACG
>JBDNDG010000418.1:0-3921 GCA_046719255.1 Chloroflexaceae bacterium | reverse complement strand
GACACTTATTGACGGTGACCAGGCGGGAGAACGAGCGGTCCTGGAACAGATGGCGGCAGGTGCGCCCATGGCAACGCGGCGCTGGAGGCCCTGCGGGCCGCCTCTGGTGCCATGGCCGGCGAGCGCAGCGGCGTGGTGATTGAGGAGCACCTCTCCGGGCCGCTGGTGAGCTTCTCCGTGCTTACCGATGGAACGACCGCCCTGCCCTTGCTGCCCGTGCGCCTCTACGAACAGCTCGGCCCTGAGCCGGGCAGCCCCCCGGCCCCGGGAATGGGAGCAGTGACGGGCAATTCAGTCTACGCCCGCAAGCTGGGCGCCTACCTGCACCAGCATATCGCCCTGCCGATTATTGGCGCGCTGCGCCAGGAGGGCCTGCCCTACTGGGGGTTTCTTGGCGTTGACTGCGTGCTCGCCGACCAGGGCCCCCGCCTGACCGGCCTGCGCTGCAGCCTGCGCGATATGGAGGCGCAGGCGGTGCTGCCGCGTCTGGAAAACGACCTCGTGCCGTTGATCGAAGCGGCGATTGCGCGCCGACTCGACCGCGAACCGCCCCTGGTCTGGCGTGATGAGGCCAGTGTGGCGCTGGCACTGGTGGCCCAGGGGTACCCACACCACTTCCCGCTAGGGGCCGGCATCACCGGGCTGAACGAGGTCGAGGAGGGCGTGCTGGTCTTTCACGGCCAGACCCACAACCCCGGTGGCCTGCGGTACACGCCTGCAAGCCGGGGCGGATTGGCGGCCCTGCTCCGTGGCGCCGCGCCCACAGGCGGCATGACCCTCACCGGCGGACACGTGGTAACCATCGTGGCGCTGGGGGCGACCCTGGCCGGAGCGCGGGGGCGGGCGCTGCTCAACGCGGAGCGTATCCACTTTCCCGGGCGCACCTATCGCGAGGACGTGGGCGCGCGCGAGTTCGGGTAGGGCTGGTGCAACGCCGTGGGGGCAAGCCCCAAACCTCGGTGCTCTGCCTGGTTCTGGCGGCGAAGCCAGCAGAATGGACCAGAACATCGCGTGGGACGGCCTGGCCGCCCCACGCCCCACCGCCCGAGGCGGACGTTGCTCGAGCCGCGCGAGTTTGGGCAGCGTGATTGACATGGATAACGCAGCGTGTTATACTCAACAGTGATAACGCACCGCGTTATACACTGCCGTGGGAGCCCGGGCTGTGGTATGATTCAAGGGCCACGGTAGGGTACAGCACATAGACGTGAGGAGGACCATTATGTCGTCCGCCGAGGAAATCGAAGTCAACGTCCGGCAGATCGAAGAAGCTGCGCCGCCCGCCGAGCAGCCGTTGCTGGTGTTCGACGTGATGCGCAAGCTGTTGCTGGCCGGCGTTGGGGCGGTCGCGCTCACCCGTGACGAGGTCGAGGCGTTCCTGAACCGATTGGTGGAGCGTGGCGAGATCGCCCAGAAGGACGCACAGCGCCTGCTCGATGAGACGATGGCGAAGTTTCGCAACGTGGGCCAGTCACGCGTTGCTCAGGCTGAGAGCCAGGTCAGCAGCATTTCCGTGCAGGTAGAGAACAACCTGGAGCAGTTCCTGAACCGGCTCAACATTCCTTCAAAGCGCGATATTGACGAGCTGAGCGCCAAGATCGCCGAACTCGCCGCGCGGGTCGAGGAACTGCGCCTGGTGCAGGAGCAGTCGTCCAAAGGGCCTTCGCGCAAGAATGCCGAGGTCAAGGCTGAAGGCTAGCCCGTAGCGCAGGTTGCGGGCGAGGAGACGCGCCGGGCTCGGGGGTTCGCCTCTGTGCGCCGGCGCGTTGCTCTTCAGGGCGGGCGCGTGGCCGGCGGAGCGTGTTATAATAGAAAGGCCGCACTGCCGAGACATTAGAGCTTATGCACATCATAAAGAAGTACGCCAACCGTAAACTGTACCATACCAATAAGAAGCAGTACATCACCCTCGATGGTATTGCCAGGCTGGTGCAGGACGGTGAGGCGGTTCAGGTGCTTGATAACGAGACCGGCGAGGATATTACCGCAAGCATCCTGGCCCAGGTAGTCCTGCACGCCCGCGGACGGTCCGGCCCTCAGTTGCCGACCCAGATGCTGACGGGTCTGATTCAGATTGGCGGCGATACCCTTGCCGGGGTGCGGCGGGCCCTCTTCGCGTCGTTCGGCGGCGATGATCTGGTCGCGTCGGAGATTGAGCGCCGCATCACCCTGCTGGTGGAAGCGGGCGAACTCAGCGCCGACGAGGGAGAGCGGCTCTGCCGGCTCCTGCTGCGAAGAGACTTTAGCCAGGGCGTCGATCAGAAGGGTGTCGAGCCGGTTGCCGAGGTACCCTCTCGCAACGATGTCGCTCAGCTCCATGCTCAGGTTGATGCGCTGACCCGGGCAATCGATCAGTTGCTCCGGGAACAGCGCCAGCAGTAGACACGGCCTGCGGGGAAGTGTTCACCCTTCTCCTCGGGGCGCGGGCAACCTGCCTGCATCCAGGCCAGCGCGGGCGTCGCGCCCGCGCACCCGGGGGGCGCCTTACCCCACGAGTGAACAGGCACGCCTGCGGTTCGTCAGGCGTGCCGGCAGGATGGTGGTAATCGAAGATGAGCTACAGGTTGGGTTATTGTTCTCTAGCAGGGCGATGAGGCTTGTATGCAACGTAGCAAAACGGCGCTTGTACTTGCTGGCGGAGGGATTGCCGGTGCAGCCTATGAAATCGGCGCCCTCTGCGCGATAGACCAGTTGCTTGAACACCTCTCGGTCAACGAGTTTGATATCTATGTCGGCACCAGCGCCGGAAGCCTCATCGGGGCATGTCTCGCCAATAACATTTCACCCCGCACCCTGCTCTCGGTCCTCGAGAGTCCCATGCTGGGGATTGAGCAACTGGAGCCGCATCACCTCTATTCGCTCAATGTGCTCGACTTGCTCACCCGCCTTCGCCGCCTGCCGGTGGCGTTCGTGGAGATGGCGCGTCGGGTGATCGGCGAGGGTGGGGCGATCTCCCTGCTCGATCTGGTTGAGGCCCTGGCAGCCGGCCTGCCGACCGGGATCTACGACTCGCTGGCCCTCGAAAGCTATATCCGCGCAGCCCTGTCCCTCCCCGGGCGCTCGAACCGCTTCGCCGATCTGCACCGCGAACTCGCGATTATCGCCACCGACCTGGATACCGGCGAACGGGCCGTTTTTGGCCATCCGCCGCTGCACGAGGTGCCGATCTCGATGGCTGTCTGTGCTTCCGCGGCCCTGCCACTCTTCTATCGCCCTGTGCGGATCGGCGACCGGGATTATATTGATGGTGGCATCCGTGGTACCGCCAGTCTCGATGTGGCCATTGAGTGCGGCGCAGAGTTGATCGTCTGTGTGAACCCCCTCGTTCCCTTTGATAATCGCGACCATTTCGAGGGGCGATCCTTCAGCGATGAGGGAATGACGCGCATTGGCAATCAGGTCTTCCGTACCTTTATCCATGCCGGTTTGCACTACCATCTGAAGCAGGTGCGTCGGCGCCATCCTGATGTGGATATTATTCTGATTGAGCCCAATCGCCGCGATCATGTGATGTTCAATGATAATACGATGCGCTATAAAACGCGCATGATCCTGGCGCGTCATGGGTTCGAGACGGTGGCTTCCCACCTCAATCAGCACTACTACTATTATCGCGAAATGATGGCGCGCCACGGGGTCAAGATTAATAATGAGCGCCTGAATCACGATCTGGAAAACCTGCGCGCCGCGGGTGATGATTTCCATGCCGTGAAGGCCGCCCTGGTCTCCAATGGCTCGCTGCATACCGCGCCCGCTGGCCTGGCGCTCACCCTCGCCGAACTGGATCGCCTGCTGACCCGCCTCGAGGAACGCTGTGTCGGTCGCGCCGCCTAGCGCCGGTCAGGGGCACAAGAGGGGAAATCGCGCTTCCCCACCTGCGGTTCGACAGGCTTACCGCCTGCGGTGAGCCTGTCGAACCAT
>JBDNDG010000417.1:0-3925 GCA_046719255.1 Chloroflexaceae bacterium | reverse complement strand
GGGACGTCATCGCGCTACCCATTCGTTTATTCGTTTCCCATTCGTTGGCACATCTTCCCCCCGCGCATCCGTCTGCGCGCCAGCGGCCCCTCACCACCGGACACCTGCGCGGGCGAGACGCCCTCACTCCCGGGTCGCCCCGGGACGTCATCGCGCCAACAAACATCTACCCGTGAAAGCTCCATGCCTCCCCCTGCCAGCTATGCCACCACTTCGCCAGATCTCCATGGCCGTGCTGTCCATTTACTGGCAGGCAACTCCAGGTACGCAGAGGTATGCTATGTACGCATCGTCGCGCGCATCGCACTACCGACCGCACCGTCGCAGGCCACCCGTGTACCGAGAAGGAGGCCACCAGTGTACCCTTCCTACGTCTCCCTCAGCGATCTGCTCCTGGCCGCCCTGGACGCAGTTCTGACGCCTCTCGGCTTGCTGTTGCTCGGCGCATTGCTGTTCATACTGCTGCGCCCAACGCGCCGCTCCGCGCCGACGGTCGTGTACGTGCCGATAGAGACCGAGCGCGAGGAGACGCGCGGTAGCGGCTGCCTGCCCCTGCTGGTGTTCGCGCTGCTGCTGATACTCGCCCTGGCGCTGTTGGGGTAGAATACCACTACGGCAAGACTTCGCCGTTTGTGGAGGCGCAAAGCGACCTGACCCTGATGAACAGCCCGTGTCCGCGGGCCTGCGGCCCCTGCAACCGCCGCCGCAACGAAGTTGTAGAGATGTCCACGCGGCTTGCACCGCACAACGATACGCTGCAACGAGGGGTTCCCGGGCGGGCTTCGCCCGCCCACACACCCACCCGACTGCGTCGAAAGGAGTCCGTGCGATGTCACTCGTTTGCTCTGCCGCCACGAAGCGCCGGGCGCTCGCATGCACCCTGCTCGACCGGCTTGCAGCCGCTGCGCCCACCGAGAGCGGCGCGCCCGGCCGGCTGGTCTACCTCGAAGAAAGTGCTGAGCGCGACTATCTGCTCGGAATCCTCGACGCGCTGACGTTTCTCGGCGCGCTGCGCCAGACCGCCGATGGCTTCGGCGCCACCGCGGTCTCGCCACAGGCGGGCTGGACCCTGCGGCTGCTGAGCGATCTGCTCGACAGCGGCGCGCCGCTCATCACCGACTGGCAGAGCCCCGGCGTTACCCCGTGCCAGCCCTTTCAGCGCCCCGGCGACCTGCTGGCGGCGCTGGAGGCGCGCCGACGCGAGGTGCTGCCCCGGGCAGCACCCGTGCGCGAGGTCGAGGCCGCCGTCGGGCTGATCTCCCAATCCGCAGGTCGTGATGATCCGCGCTTCTTGCTGGCCTTCGATGCCGACGCGGGCGCGTGGCAACTGCCCGGCGGCCGGCGCGCGTGCAATGACCCCAGCGTTGAGGCCACGCTGCTGCGCGAGTTGCGCGAGGAACTGGGCCTGCAACGGACCAGGGTTCCCGACGATCTCTCCCTGCGCCCCCTGCCTCAACTGATCGCCGTCCGTGACTCGCCGACCTACGGTGTGCGCACGCGCACCCGCTTCTACCCTTTCGTGGTCACACTGCACCACGAGGCGCCAGCAGGCGCGAGCCTGCGCTGGTTTGGTGCAACCGAACTGCGCGCCGGGCGTAGTTCCGATGGCCAGCGGATCGATGCCGTCCCGCTACTTTATTTGCTGGAACGGGCCGATCTCAATCTGGGCGAAACACCCTTTGTCCCAACCGAGGGATAGGCCCCTGGCGGTGAGCGCGCAGGCCTCCAACCGGTATGAACCAGATCGACGACGTTCGCAACCGCACCGACATCGTGGAACTGATCACCTCCCTGGGCGTGGCTCTGCGCCGCACGGGCCGCAGCTACGTGGGCTTCTGTCCCTTCCACCCCAACACCCGCACCCCGGCCTTCACTGTCTACCCCGACACCCAGAGTTTCTACTGTTTTGGCTGCCATGCCTCGGGCACGGCCTTTGACTTCGTGATGCGCAGACAGGGTCTCGATTTTCGCGGCGCCCTGGAGCTGCTCGCCGCCCGTGCGGGTGTCACCCTTGCCCCGCGGAGCGACAGCGAGCGCCAGGAGGACGCCCGCCGCGTCCGCCTGCTCGAACTCAACGCCCTGGCCGCGCGGGTCTTCAACCACGTGCTGGTGGCTACCCGCCGCGGCGAACCGGGTCGCGCCTACGTTGAGCGACGCCAGGTCGGCCCGGAGATGGTCGAAGCGTTCCAGCTCGGCTACGCCCCCGATGAGTGGCACTTTCTGCTCGAGTACCTCACCACGAAGAAGGGCTTCACCCCCGAAGAGGTTGAAGCCGCCGGCCTGGCCGTGCGCCACGAGAGCGGGCGGCTCTACGACCGCTTTCGCGGTCGCCTGATCTTCCCCATCCGCAACGCCCGGGGCGAGACCGTCGGTTTCGGCGGGCGGATCATCGGCGATGGACAGCCAAAGTACCTCAACACGCCCGAAACCCTGGTTTACAAAAAGGGCGAGTTACTCTACGGCCTCGATCTGGCCCGCGAGTCCATCCGCGCCGAGGACTGCACGATCGTCGTCGAGGGCTACCTCGACGTGATTACCGCCCACCAGCACGGCTTTCGCAACGTAGTCGCCCCGCTGGGCACCGCTCTGACCCGCAGCCACGTCGCGCTGCTGAAGCGCCTCTCACACAACGTCTTGCTGGCCCTCGACGCCGACGCCGCCGGACAGCGCGCCACGCTCAAGGGCCTCGACGCCCTGCGCGAGAGCGCCGAAGCCGACGGGCGGCTGGTCGTCACCGCCCAGGGTGTCGTGCGCCTGGAGAGCGACATCGCCCTGCGCATCATCCGCATGCCCGAAGGCCGCGACCCCGACGAGGTGATCCGCGCCGATCCAGAACTCTGGCGGCGCCTGGTGACCGAGGCCATGCCGGTCATGGAGTTCTACCTCAGTGCCTGCACCGCCGGCCTCGACCTCAGCCAGCCCGAAGAACAGCGCCTGGCTCTCGACCGGCTGTTGCCCCTGCTGGCCGAGCTCGACTCCACCCAGCAGCGGGTCTACGTGTTGCGCCTCGAACAGGTGATCGGCATCCGCGCCGAGCTGATCCTCGATCTGCTGCGCGGCGGCCCATCCGCGCGCCGGCCAGCCCTCCGCGACGGTAAGGGGCGCTCCCGGCGCGGCGAGGCACGCCCCACCCCCACCGCGCCGCCCCCGCCAGACGAGGCGCCCCACCCCGCCGAGGCCAGTGAGGCCCCCGCCGCTCGCGCGCACCCCACTGCCGATCCCCGGCGCACCACCGAAGCCTACCTGCTGGCCCTGGCCCTCTACCACCCCAGCGTGGACGCCGCGGTTGAAGCCTTTCTCGAAGCCGGGCTGGCGCGCCATCCCCCGATGCGAGACCTCTTCGGAGGCGGCCTGGAAGATCTGTTAGAAGAGCCGTTACATCGGGAACTCTGGCGCCACTTCACGACCCTACCACCAGCCTGGCGCCCGGCCGCCCCGGAGGATCTGCGGGCGTGGGCCGAGGGGCAGGAAGAACTGTTCCGCGAAACGGCACTGCGCCTGATCACCCTGGCCGAACAGCGCCCCCTGGCGCTACGCTACCGCCACGAGGCCGAGGCATGCGCCCGCAAATTGCGCCTGGCCCAGATCGAGGCGCGCCTCAACCAGCTCAAGGACCGCGCGCACAGCCTTGAGGACGCCGCAGAATTCGAGCGCATCGCGCGCCTGCAGGCCGATGTCGCCCTCTACCGCGCCACCGTCCAGCGCCCGCGACGCAGCAGCACCTTCCCCGACGCCCGCGACACGCTTGGGCACGAGTAGAGGCGCCCCGGTGGGGCGCCTCCGCAGCACCCCGGTGGGGCGCCTCCGCAGCACCCCGGTGGGGCGCCTCCGCAGCGCCCCGGTGGGGCGCCTCCGCAGCACCCCGGTGGGGCGCCTCCGCAGCACCCCGGTGGGGCGCCTCCGCAGCACCCCGGTGGGGCGCCTC
>JBDNDG010000416.1:0-3927 GCA_046719255.1 Chloroflexaceae bacterium | reverse complement strand
TGGTGCGCCTGGCGCGGCTCAGAGGCCCAGTAGCGCATCGGCCCCTGTGGCCCATCAAAGTAGTGTTCGCTAATCGTGTAGCGCCGCTCGGTGGCTGGCGCAGTGGTTGTAGTTGTTGCTGCGTTCATAGGTGTTGTTTACTCACGTGGTGTACAGGGATAAGGCATATGTGAGCGGTCTCTGCGGCTGCGCCGCCTGCTCCGGACATAGAATTGTTCCGGGAGGGTTGTGCCCTCCCGAACCCTCCCCCAGGGGAGGGGCGCCCGGCGCTCCGAGTGGGTTCCTTGGGAGGGCGCCGCTCTCCCAGATCCTCCCTGCACACGGGCTGTTTCACATGAGTAGCATACCACAATTGCACATCTTTTGTCGTGGATTTGCAATGACATCCCCGCGCATCAACCCGCCCTCCCGCCAGGCGCGCCCCTGACGTGAACATAGCCCGCGCGCGGGAGGGTGTGGCAGGGCGCAACCTGCCCGGGAAAACAACCCGCCAGCGGGGAGGGTCTGAGAGAGTGCAGCCCTCCCAGGAACACGTATGTTCATTCTGGCGTTGCGCGGCGCAGCCGCATAGACGGCTGACCAGAAGAAAGGCCCACCTCGCGCCCAGCCCCCACACGGGCGTGCTGAACCGCCCTCGGCTATGCTCTCGCGTCGCTGCGGCGGGCCAGTTCCCGGCGCTCCAGGGCAAAGAGCACAATTGCCACGTCGGCAGGGTTGATCCCGGCGAGGCGCGCGGCCTGCCCGAGTGTAGCGGGACGGAACCGCTTGAAGACCTGGCGCGCCTCATTCCGCAGGCCAGGCAGATCATCGTAATCGAGATCCGGGGGAATGCGCCGGCCCTCCATCTTCCGCAGCCGTTCCACCTCCCGCTGCTGACGCGCAATGTAGCCGCCGTACTTGCACTCGACCTCCACCAGCTCGACCACGTGCCCGGGCGCGTTGGGCAACTCCAGCACCTCGCGCACCTGAGCGTAGCGCACCGTCGGACGGGCGAGCAGGTCGGCGGCGCTCATAGGCTGGCTGAGGCGCTCCACGCCCACCTCGGCCAGCGCCGCGTTGAGCGTTACCGAAGGGTAGAGCTTACGCCCCTCGAGGGCGGCGCGCAGGGCCAGGGCCGCCTCGCGGCGTCGCTCCACCGCCGCGGCGCGCGCCCTGTCCACCAGCCCCAGTTCGCCCGCCAGGGGGGTAAGGCGCAGATCGGCGTTGTCACCCCGCAGCAGCAGCCGGTGCTCGGCGCGTGAGGTGAACATGCGGTACGGCTCGCGGATCTCTTTGGTTACCAGGTCGTCAATCAGCACGCCGATGTAGGCCTGGTCGCGCCGGAGGATCACCGCGGGCGCGCCGACAACGTAGCGTGCCGCGTTGATGCCCGCCATCAGCCCCTGCGCTGCCGCCTCTTCGTAGCCGGTGGTGCCGTTGATCTGCCCGGCCAGGAACAGGCCCGGCAATCGGCGCGCCTGGAGATCGGCGCCGACCTCGCCGGTCGCTACCGCATCGTACTCGATGGCGTAACCGATACGCATCAGTTCGGCCTGCCGCAGCGCCGGAATCGAGCGCAGCATGGCCCACTGCACATCTTCGGGCAACGATGTGTTGCAGCCCTGGACATACACCTCGTATGTGTGCCAGCCCTCCGGCTCCAGAAACAGCCCGTGGCGCTCTTTGTCGGCAAAGCGCACGATCTTGTCCTCGATGCTGGGGCAGTAGCGCGGCCCGACCCCCTCGATAACGCCCGAAAAGAGCGGCGCCCGGTCGAGATTGGCGCGGATCAGGTTGTGAAAGGTCGGGGTGGTATGCACCAGGTAGCACGGCAGTTGCGGACGCCAGCCGGTGAGCGTGGGCTGCGGATAGACCGCTGCGGGCGCGCCGCTGTAGGCCGGCGCGGGCGGATCCTCAAGCTCGGGGTAGTAGTAACCGAAGTACACCGGTGTCGGGCTACCGTGTTGCACCTCGGTGTGGCGAAAATCAATGCTCCCGGCATGCACCCGTGGCGGCGTGCCCGTCTTCAGGCGCACCAGGGGAAAGCCCAGCGCCGCCAGCTCTTCGCCCAGCGCAACCGCCGGCGCCTCGCCCGCGCGCCCGGCGCCCCAGGCTGCCTGCCCGGTGATTGCCCGGCCCCGCAGGAATGTTCCCGTCGTCAACACCAGCGCCTTCGCTCCGTATATCCAGCCGGTGTGCGTGACCACCGCAAACGCCGTCTCCGCCGGCAACCCCCATGCCTCCCGCCCCGACCGCTCGCGCAGCGGGACGATCCGCTCGACCATCGCCTGACGGATGTCCAGTTTCGGCACTCGTTCCAGGGTCTCTTTCATAACCTGGGCGTACAGGCGCTTGTCGCACTGCGCCCGCAGCGATTGCACGGCGGGACCCTTGCTCTCATTCAGCACCCGCAGTTGAATGGCAGTACGATCGGTCACCCGCGCAATCAGCCCGCCAAGGGCGTCAATCTCGCGCACAAGGTGGCCCTTGGCCGGCCCGCCAATGCTGGGGTTGCAGGACATATGGGCCAGTTTATCGAGGTCTATCGTCAACAGCAGCGTGCGCTGGCCCATGCGCGCCGCCGCGTGGGCTGCCTCGCAGCCGGCGTGCCCGGCGCCAACAACAATAACATCGTACAGGGTCTGCATATGCCGTGCTATAATAGCGCCCCGAAGCGATCGACATCGCCCCGACGCAACGTTTCATCAGCGCCCGGGCGGATGCGACGCGCACGTTGCACCCGCACAGGAGCACCCATGTGGCTTCTCTTTTGATTATAGACGATGACGTGACCTTACTGGCGCGCCTGTCGGCTCAACTCGAGGCTGCTGGCTTTCAGGTGGCCCGCAGCAGCGATGTGGTTCACGGCGAGCGGCTGTTTGCCGAACAACGCCCCGATCTGGTGGTGCTGGAGGTGCGCGCTGGCGAGGAGCGCGGCTGGGATCTGCTCGAACGTCTGGCCTCCGAGCGCCCGGTGATGGTGCTCAGCGGCCTGGCCCGTGAGGAAGATGTCGTTCGCGCCTTTGACGCTGGCGCCGTTGATTTCATCCCCAAGCCCTACCGTTCAGCCGAACTGCTGGCTCGCATCCGCGCCCGTTTGAGTGAAACCCCCGCCCCCGCTCTGACCAGCGCCGCCGCGACGCCTTCGGCGCCTGCGCCACCTGCCGCTGCTCCCTCGCTGGCTACGCCATCGCCGCCCGCTCCGGCTGCTGGCGCCCCTGGCTCGCCGGAACCCCGACCGTCGCCACCCGCGCCGGCGCCCGTCGCCCCTCCCGTCGCCGCGCCGCAGCCTCGGAGGAACAGCAAGCGCCGCAACAGCCGTAACGATCACGACGAGGCGGTGTTTATGTCCGAGGCCGAAGAGATGGCCCTGCTGCGCGCGCCGCCCCCTTCTGACCGCCAGGCGCCACCGGCCTCCGCGCTCCTCAGCCAGGAGGAAGCGGCGCGCTTCGGCCCCCGGCTACGCGCCGAGCGCCTGCGTCGCCACCTCACCCTGGTACAGATCGAAAACGAACTGCATATCCGGATGTCTTATCTCCAGGCGATCGAGGACGAAAAGTTTACCCTTCTGCCGCGCGGCCCGGCAGCCCTGGAGATGATCCGGCGCTACGCCGAACACCTGGGAGTCGATCCCACGCCCGTGCTCGATGAACTCGGCAGCAAGTTCACGATCGAGACGCCGGAACCCCTCCCCTCCCTCGGGGCCATCCCGGCGCCCCGCAGCCTGCCGCGCTGGGTCGTCGCGCTCATCGCTGTGGTCCTGGCCCTCGTCATTGGAATCGGGGCCATCGCCATCTTCGATCCCGGCTTCTTCAGCCGCGCGCTGACCTTCTTCCAGGAACTGTGGAGCTATCTCCTGGGGCTTATCGGCTTCTGATGTGACCATATGGGGAACGCAGGCTTCCCCATCCCCCTGCCTGGGAGGGTTGGCAAGCCCTCCCCGCCGGG
>JBDNDG010000415.1:0-3932 GCA_046719255.1 Chloroflexaceae bacterium | reverse complement strand
AGCCGCTGAAAAGTTTCCACATCGCTCTGCACATAGTCGGGATGGAGCAAGCACCGATCCTCGCCGGTTATCAGGGCCGCATCGGCCAGTTCTTCCCCGCCGGCTTCAACGATCAGCGCGCGCAGGGAACTGAGGCTGCGCGTCAGCCCGCCTGCGCCACTCTCCTGGCCCCAGATCGTCGCCGCAAGCGCCTCGCGGCTGATCCCGCGGCCCCCGGCGTGGATCAGCGCTGCCAGCACCGCGCGGAGCTTGTGACTCCCCGCCCGGCCCCGGTCGCGCTCGGCCATCCGGGCCAGGATAGGCGTACCCTCGACCCAGACCCGCAACACGCCCAGGCAGGCCACCTGCAGCCCCGGGCCGGGCGGTGGCTCGACGCCGGCCCGCGGAACGTAGCGCGCCAGGACCTGCCGGGCCACACGTGCTCGCTGGCGCTCTTCAGCATCGCCACGGGCCAGCATGGTCCGCAGGCGCTGCATCGCGTCGTCGCCGTAGCTGCTGTAGAGGATCATCGCACTCTGCTGTTGCACCCGTGGATCATCGTGCAACAGCAGCGGCACAAACAGGTCAATCAACTGTGCGTGGTAGCAGACCATGATCCCTCCACAAGCAGATACCGGGCGTGCGTCCGAATCATGCCGACACGTAACGAGCGACGGCCTGCCTGTACCGTGCTGCCCTGATCGAGGTTGCGTATGAATTTCGGTACGCCCACATAAACGAGAGCTGGCTGACTTTTTTCTTAGAGGTTGTCTGGAAACTCCAAACCTTCCCTGTGGGAGGGTTTGAGGAAACCCGGTTTCCCCACTGTTCATATCACATGAAAATAGGTTTCTGTGTGGGAGGGCTGCGCCCGCCCAACCCTCCCGCGCACGTCCTATGTTCACGTTAGGAGCGCAAGTTGAACGGGCAGGTCCGAGAAGACTATGCCCTCCCGGACCTGCGTGTAGCCGGTGTGAGGCTTATCGGCGCGCAGATCAGCGGCCCGGCGCGGTCTGGCCAACTGAGGAGGGCAGGGCGCGCCCGAACAGGGTCAGGTACATCAGGCGATAGACATCAGTGTTATCGAAGCGACCGCTGAAGGTCCGGCGCAACTCGACGGCATTCAGGCCCTGGGCGCGAGCGACGATACCGCCCATTACATCGGGCGTGCCCACCCAGCTTACCGCGAAGGCCATCGGCCGGCCATAGGCGTTGGGTTCGGACAGGAACGGAGCGGTGCCCCGGCCGTAGCGTCCATCCAGCGGCGCGGCGACGTTCTGGGCGCTAACCCCGGTTGGATTGGCGTTGTACGTGGTGACATTCTGGTCCGGCCTGACGGCGCCGATCTGCATCCCACCCGCGTCACTGTCGGCGGCTGTGAGAACCAGCGTGTTGCGTCGGCGATCCTGGAACTGCTGCGCTAGAGCGATCACCTCGTTGGCGTGCTTCAGCCCGGTGAGCGTGCCGATTGCGTTGTCATTATTGCCGAAGTTGTCGACGCTCTCCGTTTCAACGATCATCATAAACGGCTTGCCCGCCTGTCGCGCGCAACGCTCAATGATCGTCAGGGCCAGGTCCGTCATTTCGCTCGCGGTGGGAGGGTTGTAGCCAGGGGTGCCCGGAGCGCTGCCGAAGAGGATCAGGTTGGTGCCCTTGGCGTCAGCGGGAATAGAGGGATCAACCAGGCCGGCGCTGATCAGGCGCTCCTCCGGCACATCGTTAAAAATGTCATCGGCAGCGAAGAGTCCGAGCACCAGGGGCGCATACCGGCGGTCGCTCTGCACACGTTCGCGCAGAGCCTCGAACTCGGCGCGAGTGCGCACGATCACGTAGCCCCTGGCCTCAAACTCCTTCAACAGGTTACGGCCGTCCTCGCGGCCGGGGCCGGCGCCGGTGATCGGATCGACGTGCACGGCACGGGCAACCCCCGTGGCCGCCCCCGTTCCCCCACGACGGCAACCGCCGTCCCGTCACCGTAGAGACGGCCCGCCGGGCCGTCTCTACGTCGGGGTCGCCCCACCGCCCCGCGCGCCCGCCATCACCGCCGCCCCCGGTCCCCCGTGGCCACCCCGTGACGTCCGGTCACCCCCCATCGCCGTCGGGGCGACCCCCGTGGCCGCCCACGTATGCCCCACCGCCCCGCGCCCGCCATCGCCGCCCCCCCCCGGCCACCGTGGCCGCCCCCCGGCGTGTCTCGCGTCACCGTTTACGGGCGGACAGAACGGATGGTTGCCGACGGGTGTTATGGCGGTGTGCGTTTGGGAGGGCTACGCCCTTCAAAGGGTTTCACATACTCTAAGAAGGCCTTCCTGATGCGACAGAACGCTCGTGGACGCGGGGCGAGAAGGTTCGCCAACGAATGGGAAACAAATAAACGAATGCAAACGTGCGCGACCATCCCCGAATGCCATGAACGCGACGGTTTGGTGACATACTTTAGCGGAAGGTGTGGCACCTGACGCGTTTGGGGAGCTTGAGCTGGTGCGCAGCGCGGCGCACCGCCTTCTGAAGCACATAGTCTGCGGATAAGCGGCGTGGTATAATCGAGAGCATGCGTAGAAGGTAGATACGCGGCCTGAGCAAATCCGACGCCGGTACAGGCGATATCATTGCGGCGTAGCAGGTATGGAGTGGGTTTAGGTGGCAAAAAGGCCTTCAGTTCCTGTTGGGCGTCACGAGCTGACCCACTGAGAGGTCTTGGAAGATGCTCGACGTTGGGTGCAACCGTCATTACGCCGCAAGGGACACAAGCCCGACTAAGCTGACCCACTGAGAGGTCTTGGAAGATGCTCGACCCCGCAAGCCAGGCTCAATTGAAGGACGCCATCGTGGATTGCATCGGCACCGATCAAGGGGTGCTGGACACGCTGCGGGAAGAGATCCGCCCTCTGAAGAGCGCCACGCGCCGCATCCAACCGCGTGCCACGACGTCAATCTCACTGGTTGGCACCGATGGCGGCAACAATCAGCTCCAGTTCGACCCCTTTCTGATCCAGCTGGTCCGGGTGGTGGATAGCAGCAATAACGAGTACTGCCTGGAGGCCGTCTCACCTACGACCCCGATCCAGAAGCTCAACGAGCGTCAGTTCGCGGCGGACGGGTCAGCACGGACAGCTCTCGGCGAGATGATGGCCTTTCTGGGCGTGGACAGCTTGCCGGCGCTCTCCCACATGATTCGACCAACCGATCAGGGGAAGCCGGTTTCGCTCAGTTGGGTGCAGGTCTACCGGGAACTGGTCGAGTGGGCCATCTTGTTCGCCATCCTCAAGAAGGATTTTGGCACTGACACCTTGATCGTCTGCGACGGCCTGTTGCGCAGCAAGGTCTTCGCCAAGGACTTGTTCCAGCGGCTGCTCCAGGGCATGAAGGACCGCATCGATGCTCAGTGGAGCAAGAGCCGTCGTCGCGTGTATCTCGCTGGTGTGGCTAAACATAGCAAAGTGCTTTCCCGGTATCGCCTCGCCATGGCCCTGGAAGGTGTTCTCCAAACTGACTACCCGGCCTATGTGGAGGTACCACGCGATGTAGAGGAGAAGGCCTACGTCTGGTCGGAATTCGCCCGAGGCAATGACCGCGTCGGCGAAGGAGGGGAAATGAACAAGTTCGTCGGCGGCAAAATGTTCCTGGTGAAGTTCGGTTCGCACCGTCGCGACCCCGTGTGGCCCGTGGACATCTTCGTGCCGCAGGTCGGGGAGGCTCAGACCATTCTCGGTTCAATGCTCGCAGACGCGATCAACGGCTTTCCGGTGCCACACTACCCGCGTTGCCTGCAAAAGGCGCATGAAAATGCGGCCCTGGTCGATTTCGATTTCGACATCCTGCAGGACTTCATTTACGAAGGTGTGCGATCGAGTCTTGGTGGTGACGCGGGGACCCTGGACGCGTTTCAGCTACAGGACGCCGACCCGGCGCAACAGCGATACGGATAACGGTGAACAACAACATGGCAGACA
>JBDNDG010000414.1:0-3940 GCA_046719255.1 Chloroflexaceae bacterium | reverse complement strand
CAGGCTTTTCCGTAGCGGGTTTTTCATATAATCGCTGTTACGCAGGCTTAGGGTGAGAATCGAAATACCGCCCAATGCGACCGAAGGACCCTCCCGCGCTGGCTATGTTCACATCAGGGATGATCTCCACTCATCAGTGCGCGCGCGAGCGTGAGGGCAACCACCTGGCGGCTCCCCGCGGCGCGGAGCGCCGCCGCGCAGGCGCCAAGGGTCGCGCCAGTGGTCAACACGTCGTCCACCAGGATGACCCGGGCGGGCGGAGGCGTCGGCGCGCGCCAGGCGAAGGCACCGGCCACGTTCGTCTGGCGGTCGCGTCGTCGCAGACGAGCCTGGTGGCCGGTGTCACGCTGGCGAACCAGGCCATCGGCCAGCATAGGGAGGTTCCAGCGGTGGGCTAGATGGCGCGCCAGCTCCGCGCTCTGATTAAAGCCGCGCTGCGCCAGCCGCTCGGGGTGCAGCGGCACGGGAATCAGCGCATCGCCACACGGGCACTCGCCGAGGCTGGCGGCAAACGCGTCCGCCAGCACCCGCGCCATGCGCCGCCGCCGCTGGTACTTGAGCGCATGCACCGCGCGGCGCACGCTCCCCTCGTAGCGCCAGGCGACCACGACGGCGTCCAGGCCATCCGGAGGCCCTTCGTCTGCCACAGGGCGCGCCGCCGTGCGACAGGCGGCGCAGAACAGCGCGCCAGCACGCCCGCATCCCGCGCAGCAATCGGGAAACACAAAGGCCAGCGCGCGCTCGATCCACTCGGCCAGCAGGCCGTACATTGCGGGACCTCCTGGAACATCGGGAACCCCGGATTCCCCGATTGTGGTGCGCCTGCCGGGCCACACCTCGCCCCATCCGCGGGGGCACGGGGCGACCCGCTTTCCCTTATGTTCAGTCGTGGATTGGTGGCGCCATATGGCGCCTCAGCATGTATACCGTCTACCCTTCCCCGCGGGTGCGTCCTTGCGAACGTGCTATAATGTTTGACGGTACAATGCTGGATACTGGCGCAGTGCTATGCCATTTGGCGCGCATATGTCGATTGCGGGTGGAGTTGCCCGAGCCTTCGCCCGCGGGCGGCAGGTCGGCTGCGAGACTATGCAGATCTTTTGCAAGAATGAGCGCCAGTGGGAGGCTCGACCGCTCAGGGAGGAGGAGGTGGCCGCGTTCCACGCCGAGCACGCCTGCAGCGGGATTGACCCGGTGTTCGCCCACGCAGCGTACCTGATCAATCTGGCCAGCCCGGACGCGGCGCGCTGGGAGCGCTCTATTGCCGCCTGCGCCGATGAACTCGAACGCTGCGCCCGGCTCGGGGTTCCCTACCTGGTGCTCCATCCAGGCTCTCACATGGGGAGCGGGGAAGAAGCGGGCCTGGCCCGCGTGGCCACGGCGCTCAACCAGCTCTTCGCTGCCGGGGCAGGCCATGGGACCGTGGTATTGCTGGAGACGACCGCCGGCCAGGGGACGGCGCTCGGCCATCGCTTCGAACACCTGGCCCGGCTCTACGAACTGTCGGATTGCGAGCAGCGACTCGGCATCTGTGTGGACACATGCCACATCTTCGCCGCGGGCTACGATATTCGTTCACCCGAAACGTATGGCAATACCTTTGCCGCGCTCGATCGGCTCATCGGCCTCGACCGGGTCAGGTGTTTCCATCTTAACGACTCGCAGCGCGAGCTGGGCAGCAAGGTCGATCGCCATACACACATCGGTCAGGGGCGCATCGGCCTTGAAGCCTTTCGCCTGCTGGTAAATGACCTGCGTTTCCGAAATGTGCCGATGATCCTTGAAACGCCCAAAGGCGAAGACATGGCCGAGGATGTGAAAAACCTGACCCTCTTACGCTCCTTGCTCGTCCCGCTGGCGGCCTGATACCGCAGCCAGACTCGGGCGCGTCGCACTCACTTGTTGTCAGGAGAAAGCGTTATGGCACGCGTACGTCGGTTGCTCTTGATCGGCGCCCTGGCCGGGATCGGGTACTTCATCTGGCGCTGGCAGCGCACACGGAGGGAACAGATACCCCACGTCGGGCCTCCAGGGGTGCCGGAGGCCCGATACGGCGCCGCCACGCCCCCACCGTCGCTCCCGACCGAACAGCCCCCCGCCGGAGGCGGCCCCGCTGCGTCTGGCGGGCCGCGTCCGGTTCCAACCCGCGTGCATCGGGGGCCGCCTCCGGCGCCGGGCGCCAAACCTCAGCGCGCCACTCAACCGGCCACCGAAGTGGCGCCCCCGGCCCCGGCCCAGACGCCCGTGGCGCGCGAGACGGACGCTGGCAGCGCGCCCCCGGCGGTTGAACGCCCTGTCGAGACTGCGACGGTCGCCGCCACCGAGGCTGCCGCACAACCAACAGCCGCAGAGACACCAGTGAAAGCACAGGAGGCTGCCGCCGAGACTGCCGAAGAAGGGGCCGTGGAAACCCCGGCCGAAGAAGCGGGAGCCGGGGTTCCCGTGGAAGCAGCCGGGGTGGCCGCAGCAACCCCGGTAGAGGAACGAGTAGAAGCAGAAACGCTGGTTGCTCGCGAAGTGGCCGGCATCATAGCATCAGCCGCAGACACGGCGGCGCCGGTCGAGGCCCCCCCCCCGGCAGAGGGCGTCACCCCGGTGAACGTGAACACGGCCGACTACGAGAGCCTGGTGGCGCTGCCGGGCATCGGCCCGGCACTAGCCCAGCGGATCATCGCCTATCGTGAAGAGCATGGGCCGTTCGCCAGCGTCGAAGAACTCCAGGAAGTTCAGGGCATTGGCCCCAGGAACCTCGACGAGTTTCGCCATTTGATTACCGTCTGACCGTGCGGCAACTCCGGGAGGTTGCCCCTCAAACGGCCACTTCAGACGGTCAACCTCTCGTCATCGAGCTGCTGCGACGCGGGGCTGCGCGATCCGCTGAGCCGCCAGATCAAATTGCCCAGGGCGGGACCGAAGCGCTTGATGAAACGCTGGCGGTCTCGGCCCTGGATATAGATCTGGCGCGCCAGTTCCCGCAGTTGCATTTCGTCAAACCCCGCACTGGCAGCTTCCTCCTGGATAACCTCAAAGCGCACATCATCGAGGCCAAAGGTTGCCGCCACATCCACCAGATGGGGGATAGACTCATAGGGCGGCACCAGGGTCACGTCGCCACGGCTGAAGATACCGTGCTGGCGGGCCTGGGCCACAGCCTGTCGCACCTGCTCGCGAGCGGCGGTTGACTCAAACACCTGCGCGGCGTTGATCTGGAAGCGCAGCGCCTCACAGCCAGCACGGGCCATCAGCCCGACCAGCGCGGCATCGAGGTCTCTGGGCTGGGCCATGGCCTCCCAACTCATCCCGGGAGCGACTTCGGCGAGCCGCGTAAGCCATTCCTCAAGCCAGGCCCGATCGCTGGTGATTGGCACATCAGGGATCAGGAAGTGGCGAATGCCGAACTCCTGCGCCACGCTCCGCAACTCCGCGACAATCTGCGTCGGCGAGCGGAAGATGGTGTGTCCGCCTTCGACATCGCCAGCGCCAATCAGCACTGTCGTCTGCAACTCGCCACCTACCGCTCGCAGCGGGTAACGTTCGAGGGAGAGCAAGTGGCGCGCCGGAAATGGCAGCTGATCGATGGCCAGCGGAGCGGCAAGGCTGGTGCCAGGCTCCAGGCGGGCATGCCCGAGAATCCGGCGCAGCACGCTGGGGCAGACCCGGGAGGCATCCCGCCCGGAGCGGCTCATCGCTGCAGATACCACCGTGGCAAACCCATCCGCGCGGAGCCCCTCACCGATTGCGGCGAGCAGATCAGGGTTTTCGCCAGCCACCACCACCGCCTGGGGGCGAAACGAGCGAAGTAATGGCAGCACCGTTTCCAGGGAGACCTCAGGTTCCAGTGCCAGATCATAGATGCGCACGATATGACGCTGCTGCTCGAGCAGGGTGGCCAGGTAGGCCAGAGTGAGAGGTGGAGCCGCTTTCTTCCCGATGGCAGGAA
>JBDNDG010000413.1:0-3951 GCA_046719255.1 Chloroflexaceae bacterium | reverse complement strand
CAGACGCCCATGTGGCGAAGCCGCGCCATGACGTGATGAAAAAGGCACGGGAAGGTCCAGCCCTCCCGCAGCATGAACCACCGTTCTACCCGGATCGAGTCGTAGTTTCTGGAGTTGCGGCAATGTTCGAACAGTTGGAAAGTATTATGACCGGCTTACTGATAGCGATGATGGTAGCGCTGGTCACGGCCAGTGTGGGGCTGGCGCTGATCTGGCGCAGCATCAAGCGTCTCAACGTTCCCGCTGAGGCAGGCTTCTTCGCAACAATGCATCACGTGCCGCTGACGTTGATGGTGCTGCTCGACCTGCTCGACTTCGGGCTGGACATCTTCGCCGCGCCGGTGAGCTGGGTGATCCTCGACCGCCTTGGCCTGCGGGCGCTACGCAATAAGGCTGCGCTGGAGGCCCTGTTGCCGTTCACGCAGACCGTGCCGACCTTTAGCCTGGCCTGGCTGGCGGCGCGTCTGCTCAATCTGCGCGACGACGGCCTGACCCGGATCATCGAGGGTGAAGCCGTGGCGTCCTGGTCCCGGCTGGAAGACGGCGCCGCTTCCCGCACCGACGGCAGGGCGGCATAGTCACTCTTCGCTGTAGAGCGGTGTGCTCAGGTAGCGTTCGCCATTGCTGGGCACGATAAAGACGATCAGCTTGCCGGCGTTCTCCGGGCGCCGCGCCACCCGCAGGGCCGCCACGGCCGCCGCGCCACTCGAGATGCCGACCATCAGGCCCTCCTCACGCGCCAGGCGCCGGGCCATCTCGAAGGCGTCTTCGTTCGAGACGATCTGGATCTCGTCAATGATCGCGGTATTCAGCACGTCGGGGATGAAGCCGGCACCGATGCCCTGGATTTTGTGTGGGCCGCGCTTGCCCCCGGAGAGCACCGGTGAGCCTTCCGGCTCGACCGCCACCGTCTTGAACTCCGGCTTGCGCGCCTTGATCACCTCGCCCACGCCGGTGATGGTGCCGCCTGTTCCCACACCAGCTACCAGGATGTCAATCTGGCCGTCGGTGTCGTTCCACAACTCCTCAGCGGTGGTGCGGCGGTGGATCTCCGGATTGGCCGGGTTCTTGAACTGCTGGAGCATGTAGCCGTTGGGCAGATCGGCCAGGATCTCCTCGGCTCTGGCGATTGCGCCGGGCATACCCTCGGTACCGGGCGTCAGCACCAGTTCGGCGCCATAGCCCCGCAGCAGTTTGCGCCGTTCGACGCTCATCGTCTCGGGCATGGTCAGGATCAGGCGGTAGCCCTTGGCCGCGGCCACAAAGGCCAGACCAATACCGGTGTTGCCACTCGTGGGCTCGATCAACACCGTTTCGCCCGGCCGGATCTTGCCTTCGCGCTCGGCGGCCTCGATCATCGCCAACCCGATGCGGTCCTTGACCGAACTGGCCGGATTGAAAAACTCCAGCTTGGCGACCACCGTGGCCTCGCTGTCATTCACGCGGCCCAGGCGCACCAGCGGCGTATTGCCAACCAGTTCGGTAATGCTATTATAGATGCGCGCCATGTGTTGCTCCTGATCACGGACGGTGGCTCCGCCGCGACTACTTGAGGGAACACTCGAAACACTGCTTCGCGCGAAGAAGCCATCGGCCAGCCTGCGAGCGAGGGCAGGAGTCCCTCGCAGGGGTGCGAAGGTAGAGCCCTTTTGCTCCTGAGGCCGGTTCGCGCTACCAAAAATTGTAGCGTGCGTGCTGGAATAAGTCAAATTATTGATGAAAATTATCAAGTACCGCGTGCGCGATTGAGGCATGGGGAGGACCGCGCCTCCGCGCTTCGTTCCCTTCCCAGGCGCCGCGTTGAAAACACAGAGGAGCTTGCCATGCGTGGCAGATCGGTGCGAAAAGCGGAGCGCGCGGGTGGTGGAGCAGAGGCCCTGCGCCTCACGCGGTGCGCTGGAACCTGGCTGGCCGAACCACCAGACGCAGCAGAACAGGAGCGTATCGCCGAGGCTTCCCGGCGCTTGCAACAGCAGCGGGCCATTGCGAACGAGTTTTATCAGGATATGGACGCCGCCAGCGCGTTCTGTATCGCTTTGTTTCGCGAAGCCGACTTCGCGCCGCTGCACTTTTCAGACGAGCTGGTCGAGCAGATGATCGCCCATGTGGGCGAGCCGCCCGTGGTCGAAGCCGGCGAGGAGCACCTCTTTTCGGACTACCTGCGGCGCGCCGTGCTCAGTGTTGCTTCGCCCAACACTCGCCGTTTGCTCGCGGCCCAACTGCGACGTTACCTTCCCCACTACGTCGAGGCCCAGCGCTGGAAAGAAGCCGTAGCCATTGATTACAACGCCTTTCGCACCTCGCTGGGCACAGAGGTCTCGCCCTTCCTGGCCCAGATGGCCCTCGCGGGTCTGGCCGATTACTATGAAGCCCATGAGGAACAGGGGTGATTGAGCTAACGTGAAAATAGGCCGTGTGCGGGAGGGTTCAGGAGGGCTCAGCCCTCTCAGGAATGAAGTATTTTCGTTCGAGCGTTGTGCGGCGCAGCCGCATGGACGGCTGCTATGAATATTGGGAACCACGGGTTCCCCACATCCCGCCCGGCGGGGAGGGTTTGAGAGGGCGCAGTCCTTCCAGAAAGCAACCGGTTTTCATCGTGTCGTTGGGCAGCACAGGCGCATAGACTTCTGGTGTGAACACAGGGGGCAACCGGGCTGCCCCCTGTGTTCGCCGCAGCGCGCTGTAAGCCAGGTGTCGGCCAGGTCACATTGCGGGATGCGCCCGCCGCGCAGGAAGGAGCCTGTATGCGCCTCCGCTGGAACCCCGTTCTGACCCGCGAGTTGCGCGGGCGCATCCGTGGCTGGCGCGCGGTAGCCATGCTGGTGATCTACCTCGCGATCACCGCGATTGTCACTCTGCTGGTCTACGCCGCGTCGGCCAGCGCCTTCGAACGCAGCATCGGCGACCTCGATGCCGGTCGCGGCATCGGCAAATCTATCTTTCTCACCGTTATGGTTGCGACGCTCGTGCAGGTGTGCGTGATCAGTCCCTCGCTCACCGCCGGGGCGATTTCCGGCGAGAAGGAGCGCCAGACCTACGATCTGCTGCTTATCTCGCTGCTCTCACCGTGGGAGATCGTTCTGGGAAAGCTGGCCGCAGCGCTGGCCTTCGCCCTGCTACTCATCATCGCCGCCTTGCCAATCGCGGGCCTGGCCTTCCTCTTCGGCGGCGTCAGTGGTACGGAGGTGCTCATTGGCATTATCGGCATTATCACCACCGCTGTGTGTTACGCAACGGTCGGGCTGTTTGCCTCGGCGCTGATGCGTTCGACGCTATCGGCTACCGTGCTGGCCCAGGCGATGGTGATCGGCCTCTTGTTGGGGGTGCCGTTTCTGTTCATTGTTGTCTCGACCATCCTCCATAATTCCTTTACTGGTCCTTTTGGTGAAGTCTATACCTACATAATATGGCTGTTCGTTTCCATCCACCCCTTTATCGCCCTTGGCATTACTGCAACTTCGCTCGCCAACGGTGAGAACCCCTTCTTCTTCGACGTTCCCACGCGAACGGGCGACGTGATTGTCCCATCACCCTGGATGGTTTATGTCGCGCTCTCGGTCCTCCTCACCATTGTCTTTATGTTCCTCTGTGTGCGGTTGCTCAGGCCGACGGAGTACACTGCGCTACGCGGCACATCCTCTCGGTAACTGTTCGCCCTTCTCCTGGGAGCGCAGGGAGCCTGCCCGCGCGAGCGCGGATACGGGCGGGACACACCTGCGCTGTCGTGGCTATGGCACGCCGAGCAACTCCACCGCGTCAATTTCGGCCCACGTGGCCCCGGCTCGCTGGTCCACCGTCAGGCGCGCGCCCACGATGCGGGTCAGCGTTTGCGCGAAGGTGACGCTCAATACCTCGGGGCAGGTCTCCGCCGGGGCCGGGGTGGCGCGGTACACCGTTCTGGTCTCGCCGCGCTCGTCAATCAGTTCGATGGCGCCGATGAAGCCCGGATTG
>JBDNDG010000412.1:0-3960 GCA_046719255.1 Chloroflexaceae bacterium | reverse complement strand
GGAGAGAGGTGAACACGTACAGGCGCAACAACAGATGGCGTTCGTTCAATCATCAGGGGCGTTGCGATGCCAGGCCCCATGCGCGGGGCGCACAAGCCCGAATGACCATACTTGTTCCCGGGAGGGTGCAGCCCACCCAGACCCTGCTGGTGGGGAGAGCGTGCCACTCCCGTGGGCAGGAGTGGTGAACAGCTACGTGGGGCGAGGGCTCCCCCTCTGATTGATCTTCCCGGTTCTCGCGCTTGCGTGGACGATTATCAGGCGTGTCTCAGCCAGCTTTGTGGAGAAATTAACAAACATCTAATAGTGCATTAATCAGGCTCTAACCTGCCTGGCCTATACTGCAGACGGCTTACGCGGGACGCACGATTTGCGGTGGTCGTGGTCGCCAAAGGTAGCCAATCCTCCACTAACTCACACCGCCTCCCTTTTTCCCCACGGCTGCTCGTAATGAGCAGCCGTTGCCGCTTTTTAAGATGATTTTACCTGTAAAGGCGCCATTCGCGGGGTACACTGCGCTCGAATAAAAAGAATCGCTCCCGGGCGGGCTGCGCCGTCCTAAAGCCTCGCCGCTGGCGAATTGTTTCTGGGCGGGCCACGCCCTCCCAAACCCTCCCGGCTGGCGGGTGGTTTCCCGAGAGGGCTGTGCCCTCCTAAACCCTCCCGGTGGGGAGGGCTTGCCGCCCCCTCAGGCAAGGGGATGGGGAAACCCGGTTTCCCCATATGAGCGGTTCATGCGGCTGCGCCACACAACGCCAGAATGAACATACCTGTGTCCTGGGCGGGCCACGCCCTCCCAAACCCTCCCGCAGGCGGGCTATGTTCACGTCAGGCCCCATGCGCGGGGCGCACAACGCCAGCATGAACATGTTCATTCTTCTGGGGCGGGCCACGCCCTCCCAAACCCTCCCGCAGGCGGGCTATGTTCACATTAGGGATGCAGAGCACGGAGGATTGGATGGGCTGCGGGTCTTACCCTTGCCAGTTCTTTGCTCATTCGAGGGGCATCGCTCGTCTCAACGGTCCGGCGATGCAATGACGATCAGGCGAGCGCTATCGCTATCGTACTGTGCCAGGTCGTAGGAGCCGTAGACCGCGCGCGTCATGAACCCGGCGCGGGCGAGGAGGTGCTCAATCTCGTAGCGATAGAACCAGCGCAGCACAAAGCGCGACGTGCGGCGCGTGACGTGCCCATCGGCATCAGTTTCGTCGTAGAGAAAGGTCACGCGGCTGATTTGAGTCGCGGCGTCGCTATCAATGGCCACGAATTTCTGCACCTGCCGCCCGTTGAGCCGGTACTCGCGTTCCAGCACCAGACGGTTGTCCTCGCGGAGGATCTCGGCGGGATTGGGATTGAACAGATCGATGATCAACAGGCCCTGGCGCTGCAAGGCTCGCCGGACGTTTGTGAGACAGGCGAGCTGATCGCGAACGGTTGCGAGGTGCATGAAAGAATTGACGGCGACAAAGGCCAGGCTAAAGGTTTCCGCGGGCAGGGCGACATCCCGCACATCGCCCTGGATGAGCGTCACCCGGTCGTGGAGACCAGCTTCTTCCACGTGGGCGCGGGCGACGGCGAGCATCGCCGGTGAGCTGTCAACTCCGGTAATGGTGAAGCCGGCCTCGGCCAGGGGCAACAGCAGCCGGCCAGTGCCGCACATCAATTCGAGCAACGGACCATCGGCACGACGTGCCATCTCGCGGAGGAATGGCAGATCCTCATGGTAATCGCGGAGATCGGCGTCGTAGTAATGGGCCAGAATGTCATAGGCATTCATAATGCGTGACCGATGGCTGCTATCACAGGCGGATCAGGGCAAAGCGCCGGACAGGAACAGAACGAGCAGGGTCAGTGCTCCGAGGATGACGAGGCCGGCGATGCCCGCGGCGAGAATGCGCGGATCGATGATCGGCTCGAAACGGGGTGGTTTGGGGAGTTGTTCCTGGCCGCTGGGCAGGCGGGCACGGGGGAGGTCACTGGCCGGAGTGGTGGGGGGCCAGGGCGATGAGGCGGGTTTTGGTGGTGTTGATGCCTGTGGAGGCACAGGTACAGATGGCGGCATTCCGGTCTGTCCTGTATTGCCCGATCGTCCGGCGGCGCGCACCAGCGAACTGCCAATGCTGACCACCACTGCGAGAATGGTGAAGGCGATGATCAGCATTGGCACGGTGATCGTGATACCGGTAACCTGCGTGAGCCAGTTGGCGAGGGGGGGTAAAAACCGGAAACCGAAGATGACGAGTAAGAAGATGAGCCAGCCGATCCAGCCCCCGCCGCCTCGTTCGCTGCGTTCCATAACGTTCCTCCGCAGGACCATCGCAGCCGCTCGGGTTGCGAACGTTGTCCGGGTCAGGTGCATTTTCCCTGTATTGTAGCATGGCGTGTTCTGGTTAGGTCAGCGTCGGCTCTTCCAGGTCACAGGGCTTGAGCAACGTCCGCCTCCGGCGGTGGGGTGTGGGGCCTGCCCCACCGACGGTCGGGTATGCGGGCCAGGGGCCCGCGTGAGCACTGCGAGGGAAAGGTCGGGCTGAAGATAGGGTGTGGGAGGGCGCAGCACTCCCACACCTGCCCCTCAAGGAGGGGCCTGGGGAAACCCCGTTTCCCCATCCTCTGACACGATGAAGACAAGTTTTTTCCTGGGAGGGCGCAGCCTGCTCACACCTTCCCGCGCGCGAGCTGGTTCCACCTCGGCCGTCCGTGCGGCTGAGCCGCACAACACCAGAATGAACATACCTAATTCCTGGGAGGGCGCAGCCTTCCCACACCTTCCCGCGCGCTGGCTGTTTTCACCTCAGGGCGGGGTGGGGATCACCACGGTGACCGCGGGGGTGGGCAGGCCATCGGGGCCGTGGACCGCTGCGTGCAGAAACCAGAACCAGGGATCTTCGTCGGCAGGGCGATCGCTGGCGATGAGCAGGACGTTCGTGCCGGGACGCAGGGTGGTGGAAACGGTGCGCGACCAGTGGGGGTTGACCTTGTTGATGGCGCAGGGCACGAAGCTGTCGGTGGCGAGTTCGACACCGTTGAGCCAGATACGTACGGGTCGGGGCGACTGGTAGGCGATGCGCGCCTCGAGAGGCGCCAGGACGGTGAGTTCGGCAACGGCATAGCTCACCTGGCTGGCGTTACGATTAGCGCGCGCGTACTGGCTCAGGGGGATGGAGAAGGGCTCGGTAAGACTCCGCACCTCGTGGCTGGTCGAGGTGACCGTGTGCCGATCCCAGGGCAGTTCCGGGCGGGGTGTGCCGGCAGCGTCCAGGAGCCCGTTGGGGCCAGGGGCCACATCGGCGAGCGCGGCGAGGGTGCGCCAGGCGCCGATGGTGGGAAAGAGTGTTGCTGAGGTAAAGCGATGCTCGATGGTGTGACCGCTCCAGTGGAGCCGGAGGTCGAGTGACCAGCGGCAGGTGGTGGATGAGCCGTCCCAGGCGAAGGGAGCATACACAATCGTATCGGCGTGGAGGTCGCCGAGATCACAGGGGATCTCGCTGGTGCCCGCCGGGCCGAGGAGTCGCCAGTGGCCCGTTACGCGGACGGCGGTTCCGTCTCGGGGCGCGGCGACGACAAGGGCACCGAGAGTCCGGGCGGCATCTTCGGGGGTGGTGTATTCAAAGACGCGGGCGAAGGGTCCACCGAGGCGCGCCAGGGCGTGGCGGTGCGCGGGAGTGTTGCCGGCAAGGGCTGCGGCGCGCAGGGTCTCGCTGTCGGCGTTGGGGAGGTGGAGCAGCCGCCGGGCATCGGCGAGGCGCAGAGCTGCGTTGCGCGCGTCGCCGGTGCAGGTGAGCGGCGCAGCGTTCTGGACGACGAGGGAGGTAGGGGTGGTTTTGGGGCGGGCGGGGATCTCCACGACAATGGTCCGTGTCGCGGTGTCGTAGCGCCAGTCAGGGTGCTTCGAGCCATCGAGCAAGATCTGTGTCGGGGGGTGGCAATGAGCGAAACGCACCGTGACGGCACGCTCGGGC
>JBDNDG010000411.1:0-3970 GCA_046719255.1 Chloroflexaceae bacterium | reverse complement strand
GCGCAGTTCATTGTGGTTGACGCCTGTGGCATTGCGGGGTATAGTGGTGGAGATGAGCATGCAAGCTGATCATGCCCATGCACCTGTCGCGCCGCGCCGCCGGTTGCACCCTGGCGGCACGAACCCTGGCGCACGACGCCGTCGCCCCTCGCGCCCTGTTGCGCGGGGGTTTTTTGCATCACCAGGCTGCCATCTGGCAAGCCACCACGCCCGGACTCAGACGCAACCTGCCAGGTCCCGGTGGGCGCCGGGAAGGCCGCGTCTCCCCGCGCCTCTGCGGGCCGTCACGCGGGTGTAATGGCTGGACAACCCCAAAGGAGGATCCCGTGAGCATTAACTGGGAGGAGAAGTACGCCCGCGAGGGCCTGACCTTCGACGACGTCTTGCTCATCCCCGCCCATTCCCAGGTCTTGCCCGCCCAGACCGACGTGAGCACCTGGCTCACCCGGAAGATCAAACTGAACATTCCCATCATCAGTGCAGCGATGGATACCGTCACCGAGCACCGCCTGGCAATAGCCCTGGCCCGCGAAGGCGGTATCGGCTTTATCCACAAAAACATGTCCGTGGAGCAACAGGCTGAAGGCGTGCGCAAAGTCAAACGCTCGGAAAGCGGGATGATCACCGACCCGATCACCCTGCCGCCCGACCGCACCGTCGGCGATGCGCTCGACCTCATGGCCGAGTACAAGATCTCTGGTGTGCCGATCGTCACCGAAGAGGGTGACCTGGTCGGGATCATCACCAACCGCGATCTACGCTTTGAAAGCGACCGCACCCGCCCCATCCGTGACCTGATGACCAGCAAGAACCTGATCACCGTGCCGGAGGGCACTACCCTGGAGCAGGCCAAGGAGGTGCTCCACCGCCACCGTATCGAAAAGGTGCTGGTGGTCAACAGTCGGGGCAAGCTCACCGGGTTGATTACGGTCAAGGATATTATGAAGCAGATCGAGCATCCCCACGCCTGCAAGGACGAGCAGGGGCGGCTGCGCGTCGGCGCAGCCATTGGCGCGGGCGGCGATTATCTCGATCGCGCTACGGCCCTGGTGCGTGCCGGCGTGGACGTGCTGGTGATCGACACGGCCCACGGCCATGCTCAGGGGGTGCTCGACGCGGTGGTGCGCGTGCGCGAGGCCTTTCCCGAAGTGCAGTTGATTGCCGGCAACGTCAGCACCGCCGCCGCCACGATAGCCCTGATTGAACGCGGCGTTGACGCGGTGAAGGTCGGGCAGGGTCCGGGGAGCATCTGCACAACCCGTGTGGTTACCGGGGCGGGTATGCCGCAGATCACCGCCATTACCGAGTGCGCCCGCGCCGCCGAGCGCTTCGGCGTGCCGGTTATCGCTGACGGTGGCATCAAGTACTCCGGTGACATCACGAAGGCCATCGCCGCCGGCGCCCACGCGGTAATGATTGGCTCGCTCTTCGCCGGTACCGAAGAAAGCCCCGGCGAGACGATCCTCTACGAAGGACGCTCGTACAAGACCTACCGGGGCATGGGGTCCATCGGCGCTATGACCCGTGGCAGCGGCGATCGCTACTTCCAGACCAACGTCAACGAGACGCGCAAACTGGTGGCCGAGGGTATCGAGGGCATGGTTCCCTACAAGGGTCCGCTCCAGGACACCGTCTTTCAGCTCGTTGGCGGGCTACGCGCAGGTATGGGCTATGTCGGCGCCCGTGACATCGAAACGCTGCGCCGCGACGCGCGGCTGATCCGCGTCACTATGGCCGGCCAGATCGAGAGCCATCCGCACGATGTGACCATCACCAAGGAAGCGCCCAACTACGAGCGACGCTAATGCCAATTGCGCGGGAGAGTGCGGGAGGGCCGTTCCTTCCTGACACTCTCCCGTGGAGGAACACCCGGCAGGCGCCCGGCGCTCCGGCGCATCGCCCGGGGAGTTGGGGTGCGAGACAGGCGCCGGCAAGCGCCGGAACGCCATCCCTGAACGCCCCCGGTCCTTCTCTGCCGCAGCTTCAGCCGGGCAGCGCACAGCTCCCGAAGTGACTATGCATACCAGTATTCCCGACGGCTTTGCCGACACTGTTCCGGCCATGCGCGCGGCCCACGAACGCATCCTTGCGGCCCTCGACGCGGCGGGGATCGTCGTGGCGGCCTTTCCGGCCCGCCTGCCCGCACCAGACGAGCGTGGCCGGGCTGCAGCCCGCGCCTACCCCATGCAGGGCGTGCTCAAGTACCACGGGCTGGCCGACTGGACCTACCGCACCGCGTTTCTCCCCAGCATTTCGCTCAACAACGATGCCGCTCACACCGTCACCCTGGTAGAGTTCGACCCGCGCCTGCCCGCCGATGAGGTCCGCTTCGGTGGGCGGGCGGCCCGGGGCCGCGAACTGGAGCGCATCGTGCGGATCCTCGACGCCGTGCGCGCCCTCGGAGGCGCGCGCGTCGCCGCCCGCGTCACGACGCGCAACGTGTTCAAGGCGCGTGTCGCCGGCAAGGGCCTCGGCACCAGCGCAGCCGGCGCCGCGGCGCTGGCTGCGGCAGCCGTGGGCGCGCTCTACGGCCCGGAGCTTGTCGCCAATACCCGCTTTTTGAGTTGCATCGCCCGCCTGCTGGCCGGCTCGGGCTGCCGCGCCACCGCTGGCGGCCTGGCCCTCTGGCTCTCCTACCCCGGCATCGCCCACCAGGACAGCTTCGCGGTGCGCCTGGACGGCGCAGACCAGCTCGCCGACGTGCGGCTGATCACCGTGCCCATCGACTCGCGCATTGGCCTCCAAACCGAGCAGGCCCACCACGATGCGCCACACAGCAGCTTCTTCAAGGCCTGGATGCTGGGCCGGGGCGAGGAGATACTTGAGTGCCTCAGCGCCGCGCAGCGGGGCGACTGGCGCGTGGTGGGCCAGCTGGCCGAACTCGACAGTATGCGCCTGCACGGCGTCACCATGTCCGGCTCACGTGAGCAGAAGTTGATCGGCTGGGAACCCGAAAATATTACTATTTTTCGTATGTGTAACACCCTGCGCGCGCAGGGTGTTCCGGTCTACGCCAGCACCGATACCGGGCCCACCGTGGTGCTGATCACCCACCGCGAGCACGAAGAGTCCGTCAGCGCTGCAGTTGCCGCCCTGGGCCTGGAGAGTGTGCGCGGGCGTATTGCTGGTCCGGCCACGCTCATCGACATAGACGCGGCCCGCGCCGAACTGGAGGCAGGATGAAGGTTCGGGAGGGCTGCGCCCTCCCGAACCTTCCCCTCCGGAAGGGGCGTGGGGAAACCCGATTGCACCATACGTTAGACGTTGAACAGGAAGTGACAGACATCCCCATCCTGAACGATGTAGGTCTTGCCCTCCATGCGCACCGCGCCATGCTTCTTCGCCTCAGCCATTGAGCCGGCTTTGACCAGGTCGGCATAGGCCACCACCTCGGCGCGGATAAAGCCCCGTTGAATATCGGAGTGAATCACCCCCGCAGCCTCCACCGCCGGCGTCTGGCGCCGGATGGTCCACGCGCGCACCTCATCGGGGCCGGCGGTGAGGAAGCTGATCAGCCCGAGCAACTCATAGCTGCGCTGGATCACCAGGTCGCGGGCGGGCCTGGTGATCCCGAGATCCTCCATAAACGACTGCGCGTCGGCATCATCGAGCTGGGCCAGTTCGGCTTCGATCTTGCCGCAAACCGGCACCACGGCGCTGCGCGGATAGGGGTACTCCAGCGCCGGCGGGGCTTGCAGTTGCTCCTCCCCGATATTAAGGACAATCAGCATCGGCTTGGCAGTGAGAAACTGGTAGCCCCGAATCAGACGCTCTTCATCCTCATTCAACTCGAGGCTGCGAATAGGCAGGTCGGCCTCCAGATGCTCTTTCAGACGCACGAGCAGATCGCGCTCGACGGTGCGCTGTTCCTTCTCCCTGGCGGCCATTTTGGGGATCTCGGCATTCAGTCGGTTCAGCCGCTTCTCGATAATCGCCAGGTCGGAGAAGGTCAGCTCTAGATCGACGCTCT
>JBDNDG010000410.1:0-3975 GCA_046719255.1 Chloroflexaceae bacterium | reverse complement strand
GACCGCAGCAGTTCGTGTGGATCACCCGAAGCGGGATGCCCCTCGGGGGCCGGAAGGTGTGACATACCTTGCTCGCGTAGCTGAGGCGAACGCGCACCACGAAGATTGCGCCGGACGGTCGTGCGGCTGCGCCGCACACTGACGCGATGAACCTGATATGTTTCCCGGAAGGGCCGCGTCCTCCCGAATCCTCCCGGCACGGGGAGCGTCACTCCGGCAGGCAGGGGGTTGGGGAAACCGGGTCTCCCCGTGGTCATAACTCGTGCTCACGTGGCCGTGAACATTATATCCCAGAAGCAGGTGACTTTGCAATTGGCAGTCCATGCGTATGCAGGGCTGAAACAGCGTTATCGGAGCAAGCCCCGGACCACGGTTGTTTGTTGTAGCGGTAGAGCCGCCCCACACCTCACCGCCAGAGGCGGACGTTGCTCAAGCCCTGCATGCGTCTGGGTTCACCCTTTTCCTGGGAGCGCGGGCAGCCTGCCCGCGCGAACGCGGATGCGGGCGGGACGCCAGCGCAGCCGGGGTGGTGCGTTACCCCGGGCGTGAACAGCTACCTGTTGTTGCCGATTTGACGCCTCCCAGCGCCATGCGCTATAATGTTCGACTGTACGTGCCCGGCGCGCTGTCAACATATTGATGCGCAACCCCCGGGTTGTGTCATTGTGGGAAGCGTATGCAACACCTCTCCTCGGCGCAGATCCGCGAGAAGTACCTGACATTCTTCGAGCGTCGCGGCCATACTATCGTGCCCAGTTCGCCGCTTGTGGTGGCCGATGATCCCACGCTGCTCTTCGCGAACTCGGGCATGGTCCAGTTTAAGGATGTTTTTCTCGGCCTCGACAAGCGCCCGTACACTCGCGCCGTAACTGCTCAGAAGTGTCTGCGCGTCAGCGGGAAGCATAACGATCTCGAGGAGGTTGGCCCCTCGCCGCGCCACCATACCTTCTTCGAGATGCTGGGGAACTTCTCGTTTGGTGATTATTTCAAGGCCGAGGCCATTCGCTTCGCCTGGGAGCTGCTGACCCGGGAGTTTGGTCTGCCGGTGGAGCGGCTCTGGTTCACGGTCTTTGAGGGCGACGCGGAGATCCCCGCCGATGATGAGGCCGCGCGGCTGTGGGAGGCCGTGGGCGCCGATCCGGCGCGCATCCTGCGCTTCGGGCGCAAGGATAACTTCTGGGTCATGGGCGACACCGGCCCCTGCGGCCCCAATTCTGAGATTACCTGCTACATCGGCGATGATCTGTCGCGCATGCGCGCCGAGGGCGTCAATTCCGACGATCCCGACTACGTCGAGGTCTGGAACCTGGTGTTCATGCAGTACGACCGGGCGACCATGCGGCGCCTGGCCGCGCAGTCGGTGGATACGGGTATGGGGCTGGAGCGCATGGCCATGGTGCTCCAGGGGGTTCATTCGACCTACGAGACCGATCTGCTGACGACGATCATTAATCGGGTGATCGCCGCCCGTGGAAGCGATGATGCCCACTATCGGGCCAATCTGGCGCCCTATCGCGCGATTGCCGACCATAGCCGCGCCACGGCCTTTCTGATCGCCGATGGTGTCTTGCCCGGCAACAGCGGGCGCTCCTATGTGTTGCGCCGCATCCTGCGCCGCGCCGTGTACCAGGGGCGCGCGATTGGCTTCGAGCGACCTTTCTTCGCCGATGTGGTTGATGCGGTGATCGAAGAGATGGGCGCGGCGTACCCCGAACTGCGCGCCCGCCGCCAGTTCATTCTGGAGGCCACCGACAGCGAGGAGCGACAGTTCCTGCGCACGTTGAACGGCGGTATTACGCGCCTCAATGTAGTGATTGAGCAGGTGCGCGCCGCTGGCGGCACGGTGATCCCCGGCGCCGATGCCTTCGTGCTGAAGGATACCTTTGGCTTTCCGCTGGACCTGACGCAGAAGATCGCCGCCGAGCAGGGGCTGGTGGTCGATGAAGCAGGTTATGAACTGGCGATGGACGAGCAGCGCCAGCGCTCCCGCGCCGCGGCGCAGTTCAAGCGCGGCGCTGAGGCCGAGGTCTGGGCCGAAGCCAACCTGCCGCCCACCGAGTTCCTGGGCTACACCGACCTCAGCGCCGAGGCCCGGGTGCTGGCCATTGTTTCGGCTGGCGATGCCCTGCGCGAGGCTGGCCCGGGCCGCCAGGTGCAAATCGTTCTCGACCGTACACCGTTCTACGCCGAGAGCGGCGGGCAGGTGGGCGATACGGGGTTGATCAGTGGCCCCGCGGGTGTCGTGCGCGTGGATGATACGCTGCGCCCTGTGCCGGGCCTGATCGTGCACTACGGCGTGGTCAGGGAGGGGATGCTCAGCGTTGGTGAGGTGGTGCGCGCAACGGTTGATGCCACCCGTCGCTCCGATATTCAGCGCAACCATACTGCGACCCATATGCTCCACCGCGCCCTGCGTGACGTGGTTGGCGAACACGCGGCGCAGGCCGGCTCTCTGGTCGCGCCTGATCGGCTTCGATTCGATTTTACCCATACCCGGCCGCTTGAACACGAGCAGTTGCGCGAGATCGAGGCCCGCCTCAATGCCTGGGTGCGCGCCGATGGCGCAGTGCATTGGGAGATTACCGACTACCAGACGGCGATTGAGCAGGGTGCCATCGCCCTCTTTGGCGAGAAGTACGGCGACCAGGTGCGCGTGGTGACCATCGAGCGCGGGGCGAACGGCGTCGAGCGTATCGCCACCCGCGACAGCCGTGAACTCTGCGGCGGCACCCACGTCAGCCGCACCGGTGAGATCGGTTTCATCCGCATTGTCAGCGAGGGCAGTGTCGGCAGCGGCCTGCGGCGCATCGAAGCCCTCACCGGGCGCGGCGCCGAAGCCTGGGTCGAACAGCAGGTCCAACTCCTGCGCGACCTGGCCGCGCGACTTGGCGTGCCTCCGGCCCAGGTGGCCGACCGGGTGGATCAGTTGATGGCCGAGGGCAGGCAGCGCCAGCAGGAACTGGCCGGCCTGCGCGCGCGCATTGCTCGCGCCTCGCTCGACAGCCTGCTCCCCCAGGTGCGCCAGGTAAACGGGGTACCGGTCCTGGCGGCCCAGGTGGAGGCCGATGATCCGGCACGGCTGCGCGAGATGGGCGACTGGTTGCGCGACAAGCTCGGGAGTGTGGTGCTCGTGCTTGGCGCGGTGGTCGGCGAACGCCCGCAGATTCTGGCCATGGTGACCCCCGATCTGGTGCGGCAGGGCTACCATGCGGGCAATCTGGTGAAGGCCCTGGCACAGATCGTCGGCGGGGGTGGGGGCGGGCGCCCCGATATGGCCCAGGCCGGGGGCAAGGACGCTACCAGCCTCCCCGATGCGATCGCTCGGGCCCCCGAGCTGGTGGCTTCCCAGGGGCGAAAGTGAGCACGGCATGACGACAGAATCTGCGGCCGTGGTACCGGTGCTCCCCGATGAAAACGCCGCCGAGGTGCTGGAGAAGCTGCGCGGCGTCGAGACCAGGCAGGTGCAACTGCTGGTCACCGAGGGCGCCGTGGCTATGCGGCGCGCCGAGGTTGCCGAAAAGATTCGTGCCTTTGCGCTCAAGGCGGGTATCGCCCTGACGGTGATCAGCTCCGATCCCCGGATTATCGATGCCGCCCGTCGGGCCGGCCTGGAGACCCTGACCGTGCAGCATGCCCGTGTCTTGCCCCCCGGCCCCGATAACCGCCCGCCGCGCTCCGCCAGCCCCTACGCGACCCGGCCCGTGGCCGTGCCGCCCGGTCCCGAGGTCAGTGACGATGAGGTGCTGCGCGCTGCCCTGGAGGGCGGCGTGGACGTTCCACCCGCGGCTGGCCCCGCTGCGCCGCGTCGCCCGGAGGCTGCGCCGCGTCGCCCGGAGGCCGCGCCGCGTCGCCCGGAGGCCGCGCCGCGTCGTCCGGAGGCCGCGCCGCGCCGGCCGGAGGCCGTGTCCCAACCGCGTCGGCGCGCCTGGCCGATCTACGCCCTCAGCGCGCTCCTGGTGCTGCTGCTCCACCAAC
>JBDNDG010000041.1:0-18877 GCA_046719255.1 Chloroflexaceae bacterium | reverse complement strand
TGGGCCACCATACTGTTCTCCATCAGCGTGGTCATAAACAACCCGGCATTGAACGGCAGGAAGCAACGGTCGCTCACCACGCTCAACATAATTTGAGCACCCTGCATAATATTGACACCGTTGCCGATAATACTGTTGGCGATCACCACCCCGGGGCCGATGTACACATCATCGCCAATGATCGTGGGGCCGTGAATAATCGCCGTGGGATCGATGGAACACCGTTTTCCCACTTTAACCAGGGCCCTGGAGGAAAGAAAATGATTCCGCCAGGGTGCTTCAAACGGATTGAGCCGTTGCCAGAGGGTTGCCGCCGAAAAGCTGAGCTTCTCAAAAAAGATCCGCCACTCGCCGGGCTGCCAGTGTTTGATATTGGCGAGGCGGGCCTGGCTCATTTTTTTGTCCTGGGCTGCGGCCATGGAAAACACGCCCATGATCACGTTGGCCATGAGCACGTGGAGCCAGCTTTCGAGCGAGAGGAAGGCTCGAATGGGGATCTGGTAGGTCAGTTCGCCCTTGTGGGCCATGTAACTGGGGATGCGGTAGTAGCCCATCTCGTGGCTTTCGGTTTCGATCACCAGCGGGACGGGCGCCTCCCGCCGCCCTGCGGGGAAGTAGTACAACTCGGCCACGCGCACAGCGCCGCGTTGTTCCTGGCCATTGTGGATGTAGGTTACATCATCGCGCCGAACGATGCCGGAGCAGAGCTGCATCGCGTGGCGCTCGATGCTCCGGTCGGCCAGCGTGAAGGCGATCTGGCACGGGCGCCCCGTGGCCCGGGCACGACTGATGAATTCCTCAATAAGCGCCGCGTTAAAATATAGATTGTCGCGATAAATGAGAAGTTCTTCACTATCGGCAACCACAGACCCATGAAGTTCATCAATGGAATTGATCTCAATACTGCCCTTGCAGTAATTCTTTAACAGATCGCGCTGCAGGAGCCACAGCGGCTTGTTCAGGATTCGTAGTTCGCGAGCGGGTTCAGAAAATGGTGGAATAAGTGTTCGATCGCGAATAGTGATACGCTCCATGGGCGATCCCTTTCCCGGTTTCCGATAGCCGCTCGTACTCTGAAGCCTTCGTCCTCAGCCAGTCTACTATAGTCGGTAGGGGATATCTCTGGCAAGAACGAAACATTACAGGATAATGACAGAAAAACAGAAAGATTGTGTGGTCCAAGATATTGTACACGACGATGATCACCCTCGTCAATGTTACTTTGGGGGGAGCACGAGCCTGCAACCAGAGCGTCGCGCTGGGGTGTGATGCAGCGGGTGGGAGCTGAGCCGATGTGGCAGAGTAGGGAGAGGAGAAGTTTCCATGTGGCGTCCCGGCCCCCTCTTCCGCTCAGGGCGAGGGAGGCCGGGGGCGCCGAGGGCTTGTCGCCCCCACCGGCAGGGGTATATGGGGAAACCTGGTTGCCCCATAGGTTCACGCCAGGCTCCATGCGCGGGGCGCACAACGCCGCGATGAAAACAGGGATATGGTTGGGAGGGCGCAGCCCTCCGAAACCCTCCCCGCGCGGAGGGCTTGCCGCCCCCACCGGCAGGGGGATGGGGAACCCGGGTCTCCCCACAGGTTCACGTTAGTTGTGCACCAGCACCGGCAGAAAGACCTGAGATTGAGATACGGGTCGCCACGCCGCCTCCAGCCAGGCACCGTCGCTGGTGACCGGTCCGGTCGCGCCGGTGGCCACCGCCAGCCACCAGATGTCGCTGCCGCCATCAAAGCGACCTAGCGTGTACACCAGGTACGCCCCATCTGGCGACCAGCGCACCCTGCCGATGTTCCGTCCGTGATCGGCAAACAAGAGCATACGTGGATTGGCCAGATCCTGACGATTGTAGAGCATAATGGCGAACGTACGTTCGCTGGTATCTGCCGAGGGGCTGGTAGTGACCCGCACCACGGCAAAGCGCTGACCATCGGGCGCCCAGACCGGCTCCCGATCGGCGGGATTGGGCAGCAGGCGCACCTCCCGGGCCGGCTGAACACTGGTGTCCAGCTCCCACACTCCGGCGGCCCGGCTGTTGCCAACCGTAAAACCATCGAACAATACCTGCCCGTTCCGGTTGATGCTCGGGTTACTGGCAGAAAAGGCCAGACGCGGCGCGGTAAGCCCCCCTGGCTCCGGTGAAAGCAACAGGTCGGCCAATCCGCCACTGATCCGCCCATCGCAGAAGGCGTTGAAGCCCACATTGGTGAAGACCACCCGGCGATTGTCCGGCATCCAGTCTAGTGTGGACACGCGCACAATCTGCGACGGTTCCTCGCGTTGCCCCGGCCCCGGGAGGAATGGGCAGCGCGACCCTTTCCGACTCTGGGTCTGATAGATTGACTGCGGCTCGCTTCCATCAGCGTTGAGCACCGTCACGGCAGCCGCGCTCAGATTGTTCTGCGGATCGGGATCGGGGGTGGGCCAGGGCCAGGTGTTATAGTCGGCTACGGCGAGACGCCAGCCATCTGGCGACCAGGCCGGGTAGCGAACGTTATTGAGCAGGCCGCGATAGATCAGTTGTTGATTGCTTCCGTCCGGGTCCATCCGGTAGAGCCAGTGGTTCCCGCCCGCCTCAGCGCGGATCGCCGCCAGAGGACGGCTGCCGGTGCCGCGGAGCGCCGGGGGCAGCGGCGATGCACTCGTGCGCCCATCGGCGGCGAGTACCTGCACCTCATCAATCAGCAACACTGCCTCAGGGTCCACTGCCGTGTTCTCCTGGATCACAATTGAGAACCACAACCTCTGCCCGCGCACCCGCTCAAGCTGATCGCCCGTCAACACGGTGCGGTAGAGTTGCCAGCCCGGCGGCTGGTCGGTGGCAAAGCTCCCAAGCTTTACCCCGCCCAGATCCGGATCGAACTGGTACAGACCGCGGGCCAGAAACACATCCACACCGGTGCCTGCTTCGGCTCGGAACCAGAAGGAGACAGTGACGGCCCCGGCACTGGCGGGAATGCTCAGTTCCTGTCTCAGGAGTTGCCGGGGGGTCGTATTGTCCGGCAGGCGCGGGCAACTGCTGCTGTCTGCGCCGGCGCCCATGAAGGCGGCGTAGCGCCCGCTGTAGACCGCCCCGGCCCCGGCAGATTCGGCATCCACCAGGCGTACATTGCCGCAGGCCTCCCAGCCTGCGCCCTGTTGCTCAAAGCCGCCATCCTGCACCAGGTTGGCCGCCTGCGCCGGCGCCGGGACAGCCGTGGCCCGGTCGGCGTTGGCGCGAGCATGCGCTTCCGCAGGTAGCGTCACTGGCGTAAATGGTCGGAACGGCGCAGCCGCGGTCGGCGCGATTCCACCGATCAGCCCCGGGCAGCAGCCCAGGATAAACGCAAGATGTAACACGCGTCTGGACATTCTTCTCCTCATTCCAGGTTGACTGGTAAGAGCGGCTCCACCTCTGGCTCGCGCCATTTCGGATTGCAGATTGCCGCAATGCTGTTCCGATGCGCGCTCGCTGATGTGCGTGTCCAATTGGAGTACAGGTCCGCACAACCGGAGAAAACCAGGTTGCCCTGGCCTCCCGGCCTTGAAAAGGCGTCGGGTGGAGGAGGGTGGAGAAAAGCGAGCTCTCCGCACTTTTGACCGTCAGGTGGAGACTCCGGGGTATAGGGGAACTGCGCTTCTCACCCTCGAGCGGAAGCCGTTCGGAGCCGACCAGGCTTCTGCCAGAGGGTATGGTACAGAAAGTCACCGACGAAGGAATGCGGGAAATGTTCCTGATCTTTGGGTGGAGAAACCTGGATGCCCCGCCTTCCCCGACCGGTCTCGTGCCGAAAGGCTTTAAGGGCGGACAGCACATCCGACGGAGAAGGTCCCACCGGGAGGGGCGGGGCGCAACCGGGTTTCTTTGCCACCCCTGACCCCGCGGCGGGTGACGGGGCGCCCCGGCTGTCCCGTCACCCGTCCCGCTCCGGCACGCCGTCCGGCGACTCGCTCGCGTACATCGGAGCCTCCTGCTGCCGGATGGCGGCCCTGGGCGCGATCACGACGATGCTCTCCTTGCGCAGCACCAGCCGCACTGGCGTGCCAGGGGGCAACGGCAGGGTGGTGTAGGATGATGCCGGGTGTGCCACCTCAACCAGGTGGCCGTCGCTGAGGGCGACCCGCAGGTGGTGGAGGTGCCGCCCCGGGCGTCGTTCGATTACCTGACCATCGATCAGGTTCTGACCAAGCATGCGGTTCAACGGGCGGTCCGGGTAGACCAGGCGGATATCTTCGGGGCGAATGTAGGCCGTGACCTCCGCACCCGGCGGCAGATCCAGCGGTGGCGCGGTCAGCAGTCGGCCATCCCAGTCGAGCACCGTCTGCCCGGGAGTGACCTCGACCACCCGCGCGGCAATTGCATTGGGTATCCCCAGGATCTCGAGTACCCGCCGGTTCGCCGGACGGGTAAAAACATCGTCGAGTTGCCCGATCTGCTCGACGTGCCCATCGCGCACCACCGCGAGCCGGTGGCCCACCGCAAAGGCATCGTCGAGGTTATGGGTCACGTAGATCACGATCAACTGCTGCTCGGCCTGGAGGGCGCGCAGATCGGCGTGGAGGCGCTCGCGGATGCGCCGGTCCAGCGCGGCGAAGGCCTCGTCGAACAGGAGCACGCGCGGTTCAGCGGCCAGGGCGCGGGCGATCGCCACGCGCTGCTGCTGACCACCCGACAGCTCGTGGGGCATGCGGTGGGCCAGGTGCCCGAGGCGCATCCGCTCCAGCAGCGCCAGGGCGCGGTCGCGCGCGTCGCGCCGCCCGGCCAGCGGAAAGGCCACGTTCGCCAGCGCGGTGAGATGCGGGAAGAGCGCGTACTGTTGAAAAACATAGCCGACCCGGCGCTTGCGCGCCGGGAGATGGACCGGGCGCAGCCCCGCTTCGCGCCGGAAGAAGAGCGTGTCGTCCAGGGCGATCCGCCCTCGATCCGGGCGCATCAATCCGGCGATGGCCTGGAGCGTCTGGGTCTTGCCAGCCCCTGATGGCCCGAAGAGCACCAGGATCTCCGCTCCGACGCTGAACTGCATCTGGAGCGTCAGCGGCCCGAGGCGTTTTTCGATTTCGACCTGGAGTTGCGGGCCCATCGCTCATCTCCTCGGACACCATTGCAGCTTTGCCGCGCGCAACGGGGATGCAAACGGATTCGTCCCGGGGCAGATGCATGCCCCCACACTTGCCCGGCGCGAAGGGGCAGCGGCAGTGCCATGCGGGAGCGCAAACCGGCTTGTCCCTCACCCATCACTCGCCCCCTGCTCGGAGCGGCCCGGAGGGCGGTAGCGCTGTGGCGGCGGCTCGAGCCAGCGCACCCAGAGCAGACCGGCAAAGGCCAGACCAGTCATCACCAACACCATCAGATGGGCGTCGGCGTAGCGCTGGGCCTGGACGGCATCGTAGATCGCCACCGGCAGGGTCTGGGTGCGCCCGGGGATGTTGCCGGTGACCATCAGGGTTGCGCCAAACTCGCCGAGCGCCCGCGCGCTGCCGAGTATCATCCCCGCCAGGATGCCGCGCCGGGCCAGTGGCAGAGTGATCTGCCAGAAGATGCGCCACTCACTCGAGCCGAGGGTGCGCGCCGCATTCTCCAGCACCGGGTCAACATTCGCCAGCGCCGCCCGGCTGCTCTGGATCATCAACGGCAGCCCGACCACCGTCGCCGCAACCACGGCGGCCGGCCAGGTAAACAGGATGCGCACGTTGAACCATTCTACCAGGGGGCTTCCGCGACCCAGAGCCAGCAGCAGATAGTAGCCAATCACACTTGGCGGGAGCACCAGCGGTAGCAGGAGGACCGTTTCGATTACAAGCTGCCCCGGCAGCCGGACGCGGGTCAGCAGCAGGGCAAGCGCCAGGCCGATGACCGTGATGCAGATCGTCGCGATCGTCGTCACCTGGAGGGAGAGCCAGAACGCAGGCCAGTTCATTCGAGGATCTCACCGGGCAGCACAAAACCGTACTGCTTCATGATGGCATGACCGTCGGGGCCGTTGACAAATGCGATAAACTGGCGAGCCGCGGCCTCGTGCGGTGTGCCCGTAATCACCGCTGCCATCTGGATCAAGGGATGATCGGGGTGCAACTCCGACGGAACGAGCGTCCAGGAGCCGTTGCTCTGGACGCTGAGCGACAGCGCCACAATGGCGACATCAACATTGCCCGTATCGGCCAGGGTGAGCGCCTGGGCGACATTTTCGCCGAAAACCAGCCGCGGCTCGACGGTCTCCCAGACGCTGGCGCGCTCCAGCGCCTCTCTGGCCGCCTGGCCGTAGGGCGCGTGTTCGGGGTTGGCAATCGCGATCCGCGCAAAGGCCTGATCGGCCAGATCCTCGATCCGCTCCGCTTTGCGCGGGCTATCGCCACGGGTCCAGAGTGCCAGGCGGCCCTGGGCGTATACCTCCATTGTATCGGCGATAACCAGCCCGTTGCGGTTGAGGTCCTCAATAAATGACTCATTCGCCGCAAAGAACAGATCGAACGGTGCGCCGCGCTCGATCTGCTGGGCAAGCTGGCCGGTTGAGCCGAAGTTGAAGATAACCTGGATGCCGGTTTGTTGCTCGAACAGAGCGCCCAGCTCCTGAAACGCCTGGGTCAGGTCGGCCGCCGCCGCCACGGTGAGTTCGGAGGTCGTCTGTGCTGCCGGGGCGTCATCGGGTCGCTCCGTGGGGCGAACGGTCGTCGGCGCGGCGCAGGCGGTGATCAGGAGCAGTATGAGGCCCGCCAGCAGGCTAAGGGGTGTTGGTTTCACAGAACCTCCGGTCGGCCTTGTGGGGATTTTGGAAAAGCCAGACCTTCCTGGATTATGCCTGCCACGAGGGGAATGGGGAAACCGGGTTGTCCCTCTTTTTTTCGTCGGTGTCGAAATGCGAGTCTAGCTGAGGCACAGCATTGCTGTCAAGGGGAACCGGAACGGGGGTGTGGCGTTATCGTTTGCACGACGCCCAAGCGTAGAACTTCATCCGCGACCCACGAGGATCTGGGGCTTGCCCCGACGACGTTGCATCAGCCCGGGGTACACCGCCAGACTCGTGTTGACGCCCGACTCGTGACTGACTATAATGCCTCTGTTAACACTCCCGAGGGGCCACCCCGAAGGGTCCGGGAGGGTGCAATCCTCGCCAACCCCCTCGAATCGAGTTGTGGTTCGAAGAGCTTATACCGCATCCATCATTATCGTCGGAACGAACCACGGGCGGCAACACGTGTTTTACCGGCCACTTAACGCGGAGAAAACGGAATGAGCAGCGTCTCGGGTCAGCGCGGGCGCAAAGTGACAGCGCGCAAGCAGAATCCTCTCCTCCCCTTCTACCTCGTGGTTGGCGCCATCGTGCTGATTGGCGTAGCCTTTCTTGCCACCTACCTGTTGCGGAGCCGCGCTACCCCGCCGATTGCCGCGCCAACTGTTCCGGTGGGTCAGACTGCCGAGGGATTCTGGTACAAAGGCAACCCCGAGGCTCCGGTGACCGTAACCGAATATGCCGATTACCAGTGCCCCTCCTGCGCCTATTATGATCGGAACATGGCGCCGATCATCTCTCGCGATTATATCGAGACCGGCAAAGTCAGGTTCGTGTACCACGAAGTGCCCCTCGATAGCCACAAGCACGCCGTTGCCGCCGCCGCTGCCGGGCGCTGTGCGGGCGAGCAGGGCAAGTTCTGGCAGATGCACGATATGCTCTACCTGAACCAGCAACAGTGGGCGACCCTGAACAATGTTCAGAATGTCTTCAGTGGCTACGCCGGGCAGTTGGGCCTCGATCGTGCCGCTTTCGACGCGTGTATGAGCACCGGTGCCCAGGCTCAGGCCGTTACCGCAGCTGCCGAAGCGGCCTTTGCCGCCGGGGTGAATGCTACGCCGACCTTCAATGTGAATGGCCAGATCGTGGATATGCGCGGTCTTCCCGGCGCCATCGAGGCGGCCCTGCGGGCGGCCGGCAAGTAGTGCCGGCTGGAATTGAACAGGCTGCATCTGCGCCATCGCCCGAGCGCACCGAAACGCCATCCTGGCTCCAACCGCCATTCGCCATCTGCGATGGTATGACGTGCCGGTTGACAGCCCCTGCACGCGCGGCTATAATGCCGCGGTTCTTGCCACAGCATCGCAGAAATCAGGTGCTTTGTGCGTAACCGGGAAATCATGTCGCTCATTCTCATCGCGGTCGTGACGGCCCTGGCCCTGTGGATCAATCTGGTTCCCAGCCAGACCTTCCTCGGCCGCGATGTCAGCTTCCGCCTCGGTCTCGACCTCCAGGGCGGTATTCAGGTTCTGCTCCGCTCGACCGACCCCGAAACCACTCCCGACCAGATGGAAACCGCCCGCCGCGTGATTGAGCGGCGCGTCAATGCCCTCGGCGTTGGCGAAACGGTGGTGCAACTCGCCGGGAACGACCGCTTGATTGTCGAACTGCCCGGAGTGGAGAACCCTGAGCAGGCCATTGATACCCTGCGCGGCACCGGACGACTCGAGTTTATCGACTCGCAGGGCCAGTTCCTGTCCCCTGGCACCGTCGTTCGCACCAGCAACAGCCCTGACCCGCCCCGGTTGAGCGCCACCGAAGGCGTAACCGAAACCGTTGACCCCGCCACCCCGGGCCCGATCTTTCCCAGCATTACCGATGGCGCCGACCTCGATACCGCATCGGTCCAGCCGACCATTTCTCAGACCGGCGTCACCAGCCGGCCCGCCGTATCGTTCACCTTCCGCGGCGAGTCGGCTACGCGCCTGGCGCAGTTTACTGCCAGCAACATCGGCCAGCCGATGTGCATCGTGCTCGACAACCGGGTTGTCAGTTGCCCGGTCATTGAAGCCGCGCTGACCGATGGCTCGGGAGTGATAACGACCAACAGCGTTGAGGATCGAGACTCGATCCTCAATCAGTTGAAATACGGCGCGCTCCCCGTGCCCCTGGTGGTCGAGACCACACGCTCAATTACTGCCACCCTGGGCCAGGAGTCGGTCCAGGCCAGTATTGTCGCCGGTACGATGGGCCTGGTCGTTGTGGCCCTGTTTATGATCCTGTTCTACCGCTTCCCCGGGGTGCTGGCGACCCTGGCGCTGATCATCTACACCTTGATCAGCTTCGCGATCTACCGCTTTGTGCCGATTACGCTGACCCTGCCCGGCATTGCCGGCTTTGTGCTCTCGATCGGCCTGGCAGTGGATGCGAATGTGCTTATCTTTGCCCGGCTCCGCGAGGAGTACCGGCGGGGCCGCGATATTCGCAGCGCGCTGGAACTGGGCTTCGAGGAGTCCTGGCCGGCCATCCGCGACTCGAGCGTTTCGACCCTGATCACCTGTGCGGTTCTCTTCGTCTTCGGCAGCAATTTTGGGGTGAGCATCATCCAGGGCTTCGCGCTGACCCTGGGCCTGGGTGTACTGATCAGCCTCTTCACGGCGGTCGTGGTTACGCGCACCTTCCTGCGCCTGGCTGCGCCGCTGTTCCGCGAGGAGCGCGCGTGGCTCTTCGGGATCGATCGCCGCGAGGCGCTGGCCGCGCCGCCTGCCGGCCCCAAGGTGGTGTAGGACGGTTATGGAAAAACTTGTCGCCCGGCGCTACTGGTGGTTTGGCCTCTCCCTGCTGATGATCCTGCCGGGGATGTACTTCATGCTCCTGCACCCCCTGGTCACCACGGGGAAGTTTGCCTTCGGTCTGCGCCCGAGCATTGATTTTAGCGGTGGTTCGCTGTGGGAGTTGCGCTTCGCCGATAAGGCTCCCGGCGAGGTCAGTGATGAGGCCGTTGCCGCGGTGTTTGCCGCTCAGGGTTTTGAGAATGCCCAGGTGCGTATGAGCCAGGTCGAACTGGAGGGCCGCCAGGTGGCCGATGCGATTGTGCGCACCCGCCCGCTGAGCGAAACCGGTCCGCGTGAAGAGACCGCCGCGGTCGAGGCGGCCCTGCAGGCCGAGTTTGGTACGGTGACGCGCGAACGCCTGGAGAGTGTCGGCCCGACTGTGAGCCAGGAGAGCACCCGCAGCGCGATTATTGCCGTGGTCGTTGCCACGCTGATCATCCTGCTCTACCTGACCTGGGCCTTCCGCAAGGCGCCCCATCCTGTGCGCTACGGGATCTGCGCCATCCTGGCGATGGTCCACGATGTGCTCGTTGTCCTTGGCATCGCTGCGATCTTCAGCACCTTCAACCAGCGCTTTGAGGTGGACGCCCTGTTCCTGACCGCCCTGCTCACCATCCTGAGCTTTTCGGTGCACGATACCATCGTCGTCTTCGATCGCATCCGCGAGAACCTGATCAATCGCCACCCCGCCGAGACGTTCGATGCTATCGTGAACCACAGTATCGTGCAGACCCTGCCGCGCTCGATCAATACCCAGTTGACCACATTCTTTACCCTCACGGCCTTGCTGCTCTTCGGCGGCGAGACAATCCAGAACTTCGTCTTGATCATGCTGATCGGGCTGGTCAGCGGCACCTACTCGTCAATCTTCAACGCCGCACAGTTGCTGGTGATCTGGGAGCACCGTGAGTGGCGCCGCTGGTTCGGACGCGGCGGCTCCAGCACCGATGAGCGCAGCACTGCCCCCGCGAACTGAATAATGATCATTACCTTTCTCACCGATTTCGGCTACGAAGATGCCTATGTCGGGGCAATGAAGGGCGTGGCCCTGGGGATCTGCCCCGGGGCCACGCTCATTGACATCACCCACGCCGTGTCTCCCCAGGACGTGCTGGCCGGCGCGCTGCTCCTTCCTACCTATGTGCCCTTCTATCCGCCCGGCAGCATCCACGTCGTGGTGGTGGACCCCGGGGTGGGCAGCGCGCGGCGGGGGTTGGCGCTCGAAGTACGCCTGGGTGACGCGCGGCAGGTGCTGGTCGGCCCCGACAATGGCGTCTTCTGGCCCTTGCTGGCTGGCGCCGAGAGCTTTCGCGCCGTCAGCCTGGCCGACAGTCGCTACTGGCGCCCGCAGGTCGCGCCCACCTTCCACGGGCGCGACGTGTTCACCCCCGTGGCCGCGCACCTCGCCGCGGGTCTGGCCTTCGAGGCCCTCGGCCCGCCGGTCAGCGACCTGGCGCGTCTGGACCTGCCGCCGGTGCGCCGGGAGGTGGGCGCGCTGCACGGCGAGATTCTGGTTGTTGACCACTTTGGGAACTGCGCGAGCAATATCCGCGCTACCGATCTCGCTGACCTGGGTGACCCCTCACACCTCCGGGTCCTGGTCGCCGGGCGCGATCTCGGCCCGCCGCGGCGCACCTTTGCTGACGGCGCGGTGGGGGAGGCGCTGGCGCTGATCAACAGCTCCGGCTACCTTGAAGTTGCGGTGCGCGATGGCAGGGCCGACACGACGCTGGGCCTGCGTCGCGGTGCGCCCATTCGGGTTGAACGTTTCGCGGCGCACATTTCAAACCCGGCTTGACGGTCTAAAGAGCTTCTCCTGAGAGGGTCGTGCCCACCCACACTCACCTTTCACGGGTAGGTTGTTTGGGCCACGGCCGCTCCACCTCACCCCCCGGCTACCGCGCCCTGTGTGAGGGCGGGGGGCGTGGGCGTAGGGGCACCCCTATTCCCGCGGGGAGTGAGGGCGCGCGGCAGCCATGGCTGCCTGATGCGCTCCGCAACACACTCTGCCCCTGAGACCCACACCCTCCCGGTGGAGCGGCTGCTGAGCCATGCCTTACAGGTGCACCCGGCACGTCACAGGCCATGCTGAGCGCAGCCGAACGGGAAGCATCTCGGCCAGGGACCCTGGCTTCGCTCAGGGTGACGTGGAACGTGGCGCATGCGCCACTTAATGCTCGACGTGCACGCCGGTCTCTACGGGTGTGGTAAGGCTCGACACCAGGGGCTTAACCGGTTCGTGCATCAGCCAGTGGTAGCAGGCCATTGCCACGGGTGTGAGCAGCCAGAAGTTGAACAGGCGGAAGATGATCGCCGCTGGCAGCGCCGCCGGGCCGATACCAAGCTGGGTCAGCACCGCGACCAGCGCGGCCTCCACCGTCCCGCCGCCGCCGGGCAGGACATTGAAGGTTGAGGTGATTAGTGCGATCCCGAACGCCGCCAGCATCATCCCGAAGCTGGCGCTGACACCCAGGCTGGTGAGTACCGCCAGCATCGCCAGGCTGTGGCCGCTCAGCGCCGTCAGTTGCACCAGCACCAGCAAGATCACATCGCGGCGGCGGCTGGCCAGCAGGCCCCGCGCGCGCGTCAGATCGGTAACGATCCGCGCGGCCCTGGCCCCTGTCCACTGCCGACCAAAGACCCTGCCGATGCCCAGTTGCAGGCGCGTGGCCCAGCGCCGCAGCACCGCCTCGGGGCGGGTGAGGAGATAGATTGCGCCCCCGATCACCGTCACTGCCACCAGGGCCGCCACCAGGCTCGCGATGGTTGCATCGAGGCCGTGAAGGGCCAGGTAGATCAGGCTGAAGATAAAGATCAGGATCATAGCGATCGCATAGCTCAGGGTTTCGAGCGAGGCGATCAGGGCCGACTCGCCCGGCGAAATACCACGCCGGGTAAAATTGCTCAGCAGAAAGGCATAACTACCGACGCCGCCAGCGGGTACCGACTGGCTGATCACAATAGCCACCAGCGCCGTCGCCCAGAGCCGCAGGATCCCGATGCGATAGCCCAGCGAGCGGAGCACAATATTGAAGACCTGGGCACTGACAAGGTACCCGAGACCGATCAGGATCACCGAGAGGGCCAGCCAGAGGGGGCGCGCCTCGCCCAGCAGGCTGAAGGCCTCGACGATCCAGGCTCGATTCAGGTAGGCCAGCACCAGAATGGCCAGGCTTATCAACACGCTGGTGAAGAGCTTCCAGCGAAACGTGGGCATCAGCGGGTCCTTTCCTCGGATAGGTCTGCCAGATATGGACGCCGCTCAGACACGGGCGCTACCAGGCAATATGAAATTCGCCTTCCTTTCCGGTAGCATTCTCCCATGTAACATCCACCTTCTCTACGACAGCGTAGTTTGGGCCGCTATAGCACCAGCTCACCATCTGCTGCACGGCTGCGCGACTGCCCTCGAACACGGCCTCAACCCGGCCATCGGGGAGGTTGCGCACCCATCCCTCGACGCCGAGGCTACGGGCGCGGGTGCGCGTGTGCGCCCGGAAGCCCACACCCTGGACTCTGCCCGAAATGACCACACGTGCCCGTACACGGTCCATGGCCGTTGATCGCTCCTCAAGGGCTTAAACGCACGACGTTCGGGCCGCAAAGGCCCGAACCACAGGAAGTATACCGTAGCGTTGATAACTATGCAATCGGGAACCTCTCCCCGGGTATGTTCACCCTCCCCCTGGACGCGAGGGTAGCCTGCCCTTGAAGGCTGACGAGGGCAGGATGCCACTATCACGTGAACGCTCTGCAAGGAGCGCTGCGTCACAGCCCACGTGGACGCCTTGTGCGACCATATCTACAATCTCAAATGGTAAACCCCCGCGCTCCCGGGCTTGCGTGGTTACCCCAACGCTGAGCAGGTACCCGCGCTCCCCGTTCGGCTGAGCGGAGCAAATAATGGTATACTGCCTGCGGAGCAGCAAAACCGCGCGCCGATAGGTCCGCCCTGGAACCGCACAATGTCTGATCAGGCAAAGATCCGCAACTTCTGTATTATTGCCCACGTCGATCACGGTAAGACCACGCTTTCCGATCGACTGCTGGAGATGACGAGCACGATCACTGAGCGTGAACGCCGTGAACAGCACCTCGACTCGATGGATCTCGAGCGCGAGCGGGGGATCACCATCAAGCTCAAGGCCGTGCGCATGCACTACCGCGCCGCCGATGGTGTGGTGTACATGCTCAATCTGATCGACACCCCCGGTCACGTAGACTTTAGCTACGAGGTCGGGCGCTCGCTCGCCGCGTGCGAGGGCGCGCTGCTGGTGGTTGACGCGGCGCAGGGGATCGAGGCGCAGACGCTCGCCAACGTCTACCTGGCGCTGGAGAACGATCTGACGATCATCCCGGTGATCAACAAGATTGACCTGCCCGGCGCGCACCCCGAGGAGGTGGCCGAGGAGATCGAGAAGGTGATCGGCATTCCCGCCGAAGAGGCGATCATGGCCTCGGCCAAGGAGGGCATTGGCGTGCCCGAGATACTCGAGGCGATCGTCCGGCGCATCCCACCCCCCCATGGTCAGGCCGGGCGCCCCACCCGCGCGCTGATCTTCGACTCGCACTACGACCCCTACAAGGGCGTCATTGCCGCCGTGCGCGTAGTGGATGGGGCTATCCCCTCCGGTGCCCGGGTGCAGTTTATGGGCACCGGCGCCCGGGCGGAGACCCTGGAGATAGGCACCTTTCGCCCCGCGATGCAGCCGCTGCCCGTGCTCAACACCGGCGAAGTGGGTTACATTGCCACCGGCCTGAAGACGGTCGAAGAGTGCCAGGTGGGCGATACGGTCACCCTGGCTGACCAGCCCGCCGAGACCCCGCTGCCTGGCTATCGCCCGGCCAAGCCGATGGTCTTCGCCGGTCTCTACCCGGTGGACAGCAACGCCTACCCCGAATTGCGTGACGCGCTCGAGAAGCTCAAGCTCAACGACGCCGCGCTCTCCTTCCAGCCCGAGAGTTCCGCGGCGCTCGGCTTCGGGTTCCGCGCCGGCTTCCTCGGTCTTCTGCACATGGAGATTGTGCGCGAGCGCCTGGAACGCGAGTACAATCTCGATTTGCTGATCACTGCGCCCAGCGTGGAATACCAGGTGCTTCGCACCGACGGCGAGATTGTTACCGTCTCCAATCCCTCGGAGATGCCCGAGGTAAGCAAGATCGCCGCGATTGAGGAGCCCATCGTGCAGATCAGCATCATCGCGCCGGCGCGCTACATCGGCGCCATTATGGAACTGGTGACCACCCGGCGCGGCGTTTTCGAGACGATGGAGTACCTCGATCCGACCCGCGTGCTGCTGAAGTATCGGATGCCGCTCGCCGAAATCGTAATTGATTTCTACGATCGCCTCAAGAGCAGCACCCAGGGCTATGCCTCGCTCGATTATACTCTCGCTGGCTACCAGGAGGCCGATCTGGTCAAACTTGATGTGCTGGTTAACCAGCAGCCGGTTGATGCGCTCTCGCTGATCGTGCATCGCGAGTTCGCCTACCAGCGCGGGCGTGACCTCGTCGAACGCCTGCGGCAGCTCATCCCACGCCAGATGTTCGAGGTGCCCATCCAGGCTGCCATCGGCAGCAAGGTGATCGCCCGTGAGACGGTGCGGGCCTTGCGTAAGGACGTGCTTGCCAAGTGTTACGGCGGCGATGTCACCCGCAAGCGCAAGCTGCTCGAAAAGCAAAAAGAGGGCAAAAAGCGTATGAAGATGGTCGGTAACGTCGAGATCCCACAGGAGGCGTTTATGGCCATCCTCTCGCTTAACGAGAATGGAAACGCCGATCGCTGATCCGAATGCCCCGCGGGGGCGCGCGGATCAGCGCGACGCATGGATGCGGCGGGAGGGGGCGTGGGAGGGCGAAGACCACCCGCAAGGGTCTCCGTGTCTCTGCCAGCAGATGGCGCCTCCGGCTCCCAGTACGCATCGAAGTTCAACGCTCCCACTGTTACTGTTACCATTGGAAGACTATGATGAACGCTTCTGGCAGGTTTATCGCTACGCTCCCGCGGCTCTGCATCGCCCTGCTGCTCTCCTTTGCCCTTGCCGGATGCGCCAGTACGCAAAACGGCCAGCAACTGGCGCCCGCCGATAGCCCGGTGATCGTGCGCTTCGGCAGTCAAACCTACACCATCGCCGATTTCGAGCAGCGCCTGCAACGCGACATTGGTCCCGGCGTCGCCGATCTGGTGGCCCAGGGGCAGACCCGCGAGCAGATCGAGCAACTCGCCAACGAGGCCAATGTTCGCGCTACGATCTTTGATCGCCTGATCCAGGATCTATTGCTGCTTGACTATGCCCGGCGCAACGGCATCGGCGCCGACCCGTCTGCGGTGGACGCTGCGGTGTTGCCGATGTTTTCCCTCGGCGACGGCCCCTTGCTGGCGATGACGGCGCGGCGCGAGCAGGTGGCGCGTGAGCAGGTTGTCTTCGAGGTGATCGCCCGCAATACGCGCGCCGATATGGTCAACGTGCGTCATATTCTTGTTGCCGACGAGAGCGCCGCGAACCAGGCGCTGGCCGATCTGGCCGCGGGCGCCGATTTTGCCGCCCTCGCCCGTGAACGATCCCAGGATACCGGTTCGGCGGCCAGGGGCGGCGAGCTGGGCTGGTCGCCACGGGGTCAGTTCGTGCCCGAGTTTGAGGAGACAGCCTTCTCCGCGCCGCTGAATACTCCGACCAGTGTGCAGAGCCAGTTTGGCTGGCACGTGCTTGAGGTCCTGGGGCGCGAAGAGAACCGGCCTTTCGACAGTTTCGAGCAACTGCGGAGCAGTAGTAACGCCCAGGCGTTCTACGAGCAGACGTTTATGCCCTGGTACGAGGAGCTGCGGCGCCAGGCCGAGAACAGTGGGATGCTGGAGATCGCCCCGGGCTTCGATCCAAACAGTGTGCCGCTGCCGTTCCCTGCCGAGGGCGGGGCGCGCTGAGTGGCCGGAGCGCCGCCGGGGCTTCGCAGGCGGACGTCGAGGGTGGCCCTCTGGCGGTGGCAGGGGGACGACGTGGCCCGTTGCGATGACGGCGACCGATGGGGCGGGAGGGAGCGTAGAAGGACGAGGCTTCGACGGGTTTCACCCGGGTTGGGATGGGCTTCCTGATACGGCACCACGCCTCTGCGCCAACGCACGGGAAACGAATCAACGCATGCGAACGGCGTGCCTGACTCTTCAGGGGGTGCGCGCCAGCCCATCAGCCGCGCGCGCAGGGGCGCTATGATCCGCGCATGCCGTGAACGCGCTCGTGATACCCTCTGAAAGGACGAAGCCCTCTCCGCGTCAGCCTGTCCATGACCGCGACGGACTGCTGCGCATACCTGGATAGGAAGGGACCGTGCTTACGTTGAGAATCGGGGAGCTACTTGAGGCTGCCTTGCGCGCCCTGGAGGTGGAGGCGCCAGCGGGCCTCCAACTGTGGATAGTGGAGGCGTTGCTCGCTGCGGCGCAGCCGGCGGGCCTGCCCGCGCCCGATGCGCCGTCGCAGGTGGCCGCGTATGCCGAAATCCAGGGACTGGGGAGCTACGCGCCGCCTCCCGTGCCTTTCCCATTGCTCCCCGCCGCGCCGGTGCTGCTTGCAGGCGACCCGGGCACGGATTGGCCGGCTGTGGCGCGCCTGCTGCTCATCCGCTATCCGGGCGCGCATCGGGTGCTCCTGGCGCGCCTCGATGCCACTGGTGCACCCCTGGGTCGCGACGAGCACCCGCTTGTCCACCTCACTACCTGGCGGGCCGATCTCGTCGCGCCGCTGCACGTCTGGTACCTGCCACCGCTGCCGACCGCCGACGACCTGCGGAGTGCCGAGGGCCTCCGCTGGGTGATCACGCGGCTGCTCGGGCCGGGTGGCTGCCCGTGGGACGTGCGGCAGACCCCGCGCTCCCTCCGCGCCGCATTGCTGGAGGAGGTCCACGAAGTGCTCGAGGCTCTCGACAGCGGAGATACAGCCGCGTTGAGCGAAGAACTGGGGGATCTGCTGATCAGTGTCTTCAGCCAGAGCGAGATGGCGCGGCAGGCGGGCCACTTCGCGCTCGAAGAGGTGTTTGAGCAGGTGTCACGCAAGTTGATCGGTCGCCATCCCCACGTGTTCGGCACGCTGGCGGTGGACGACGAGGGGCAGGTGCTGCGCAACTGGGAGCAGATCAAGGCCGCCGAGCATGCCCGCAAAGGGCATCCACGGGCGAGCATTCTCGATGGTGTGCCGCCGACTCTGCCCGCGCTGGCCATGGCCCAGAAACTCGGCAAGAAGGCTGCCCGCGCCGGCTTTAACTGGAACGACATCAGCCAGGTGTGGGCCAAGCTTCAGGAGGAACTGGACGAACTGGCGGAGGCCGCGGCTTCGGGCGACCCGGCCCATACCGCCGAAGAATTGGGCGATACGCTCTTTGTTCTGACCCGCCTGGCCGACTGGCTGGGCCTCGATGCCGAGACGGCGCTGCGCGAGGCCAGCGCCAGGTTTCGCCGCCGCTTCAGTGTCGTCGAGGCAGCCGCCGCGCGCCAGGGCCGTTCGCTGGCTACTATGTCCCTCGACGAGCTAGTCGCCCTGTGGGAGGGCGCCAGATATGCCTGACCGGCCACCCCTCGCCTTGCATCTCGACGACATTGTGCAGACCCGTAAACCCCATCCGTGCGGTGGTGATACCTGGCGCGTCGTGCGCCTGGGCGCCGAGATTGGCATCAGGTGCGAACGCTGCGGGCGGCGGGTACTGTTGCCCCGGGCCGGGTTCGAGCGGCGTATCAAGCGTTTTGTCGCCCGCGGCCCCGCCGGGCCGGGATGAGGTGGTTGTTGTTCCCGCTGGCTGGATGTACTATCATACAAGCACCATGGTAAGCGACGTTCGCCGGAAGCAACGCGCCCGGCCCGCTGCCGGCATGCGCTCCATCGCGCCAATCGCGGCCCTACTGGTCGCGCTCCTGGCGCTGGTGGCCGCCGCAACCTGGACGCGGACCACCGCGGCCCAGGGGAGCGGGCCGATCTACACCCTGGGTCTCGACGGGGTGGTGAGCCGCTACAGCATTGGCTACCTGGAGCGGGCGCTGCGCGAGGCCGAAGCGGCCAATGCCGAAGCGCTGATTGTGCGTCTGTCGGCCACCGGCGCCGTGCTGCGCGACGTGCGCGGGTTTGCTGGCCAACTGGCGCAGGCTCGCGTTCCCGTGGTGGTCTACGTGGCGCCGCCCGGCACGCGCAGCGGCGCCGCCGGGGTGTGGCTGCTCACCCCGGCGCACGTGGCGGCGATGGCTCCCAATACCAGTTTCGGCATCGTCGAGCCACTGGTGCAGCCCGGCAGACCGATGCTTGTATGTGGTGCGCGATGAGCGAACGCGTGCCAGCACCGTAACGGAGCGTGTGCCTGCC
>JBDNDG010000409.1:0-3985 GCA_046719255.1 Chloroflexaceae bacterium | reverse complement strand
GCGTCGAGGGTGATCACGTAGCGGATCTGCGGCAGCACGCTCAGGTTGCCGAGCAGCACGTCGTAGGTCGTATCCGTGGCGCCGGCGAGCAGGCGATTGAACTCCTCGAGCTTGCCGCGCTTGCGCTCCCAGCCCATCCAGCATCCCTGCTGGGGGTTCCACAACCTGCGCCGGTGCAGGAAGAAGAACCGATCGGGGCCGTAGCGGGTATTCAATGCCAGGATACCTTCGCGAGCCACGGCGAGCAACTGCTCATCTTCGGGCATGCGCGGTTGCGGGGCGTCGGCAAAGTCGCTCAGCAGGGCAAAGTGCAGGTGAGGGTCCTCATTGGCGAGGAAGAGCACCTCCAGCGTCTCGAGCTGGTGCCGCACACTGTCGGGGGTCAACAACAGCGTGGGGACGACCACCATGGTCCGCAGATCGGCCGGAATGCCGTGCCGAAGGTCGAGGCGCGGCAGCAGGCGTGGGGGCAACAGGTGGGCGACGGCCCGGTTGACCAGTTCGATAGCCAGGGTGCTGGCGGGCAGGGCGAGCAGCCCGGCTGCCAGGGCCTGGAGCGCGGGATGGGGCACCTGCTCCGGCGACGTGTGCGGGGATCGGGCCAGGCGCAGCCCGCCCGCGACCGCCGCGCCGGTCATGGCGGCAATGGCGCCAAAGTAGACCGGGGCGGGATGGCGCAGCAGCGCCCGCCGGGCCACCTCGCCCGGAGTGGCGCGATAGCCCAGCAGGGCCTCGAAGGGCGTCTGACCATTGCCGATCAGGTAGTACCCCACGTGCGCCGCGCGTGGCCCCTCTCCGGCAGCGGCTGCCCGCGTGGCCTGGATCAGCGCCTGGCGTGCCACGTCCACCTCACTGCGTCCGCTCCCGCGCGCCAGGCGCTCCACCTCGTGACGGTAGCGATCGCGCGTCGCAAAGGTGCTGCGCGGGTAGGCCCCCGCCGGGTCCTGGCGCAACACCTGCTCGACCAGGCTGACCTGCTCGAACCAGTCGGCCCAGTCAATGGCGTTGAGGGTGCGCATGCTGGTGATGGCATTGCCGACCGAGACCTGGATCGCCGCCTGCCGCTGATGCTCGACGTGTACCACCTCTTCGGCGCTACGGGAGGGTAGCTGGCCTTCCAGCCAGGCGATCAACCCGGAGGCATCGCGCTCGCCATCGTAGCTCCGCAGGCGGCGGAGCAACTGCACGGCGAAGGGCAGGAGCAGATGGGGATGCCGCTGCACCAGTTCGCGCAGCACAGGGTGCGTCTCAGCCGGGCCGTCCGGCTGCGCCAGGAGTCGCTCGGCCCAGGCATCGGCCTCGGTGTACTGCGCGCGCACATCGAGCACCAGGCGCGCCTGGCGCGCCAGATAGTCGATCAGGCCCACGCGGAGCATGATCGGCACGGCCCACAGCTCGCCCATCGTCAACGGGGCAACGGCCTGGTAGGCCAGCACATAGCGCAACAAGCGCTCCTGGTCAATCTTACCGTCGCTGTGCAGGATCAACTCCTGCGCCAGGGCGTAGACGCGCGGGCGACCCCGGTACGGCCCCCCGATTAACTTCGGCAATTCCCGGTAATAGCCCCCGGGCAGATCCTGGCGGATCTCGCGGATCTGGTCGCGCACCACATACATATTGTCCAGCAACCACTCCGCGGCAGGCAGCGCCATCTTCCGCTGGCGGGCATCCTCGGCGAGGATGCGATAGGCGCGCAGCAGATCGCGCTCGTCCTGGGCCACCTGGAGCATCAACGCTCCGGGCAGGCTCAGCAGGGGATGCCCCGGGCGGTGGCTGCTGGCGAGGGCGCGGGCGTGCTGCTCGAGCTGCTCGACGTTGAACAGCTCGGGCCCCCGCGCGATCGGTGGCATAACCACGCCACCAATCGCCGCGGGAATGGTACGGCGCATCGAGGCCGTGATCGTCTTGAGGCTACGGTTCAGCGCAGCCCACTGGACAGCAAGATCCATGGCGCACGTGACTCAGAGGCGTTTTGCCGGCGCGGGCGCCATCGTCTGGGCCACGACCGGACGGGGCGGCAGGGTGGCGCGGCGGTTACCGGCGGAGGGCTCACGGAGGCCCAGTTCTTGCGGACCGAGGTCGAGGATCTGGACGAGGTGGCGGCGGTCGGGTTGGGCAAGATCGGCGGCGAAGGCCAGTTCGTCTTGCAACACCTGGAGGATCGTCTCAGCACTCAAGCCACTGCGACGGGCCCGGCTCAGCAGGTCGTCCAGCGCCGCGTGCAGGTCAACCGCCGAGCGTGGGGCAGCAGCCCGGCCGGCAGCGACCTCGGTGGGCGCGTAGTGGCAAACCCGGCAGGTTGCAAGCGCCGGTGAGGACCATTCAGCACCACAATTCGGGCATGTCATCAAGGTAGAGCCGATCTGCATCGTTCACCTCCTCTGCTAATCGACGGCGAACCTGGCGTAAGGTGGGGAACAACGCGCCACGGAAACGCGCCTGTGTTCCGCCAGCCACGTTCGAGCAACCGCGAGCACTCCGGTCGGGAGCGAAGCCTCGGCTTGCAGGATGGACCCTCCGCATTATGTCTTCATTGACGTGTGTCGCGCCGGTATCACCCCGGAGTGCATGGCCGACACGGAGAACCAGTCGCCGTCACTGATAGGACGATACCCTCCAACGATGAATTATCATACCCGTTCTGGCGGAGGGCAATATAAGAAGTTTATTAGAATCCTGTCAGCTACCCGGGCCGCTGTGTGGCGCGGTGGGCGTTCCGCTACCCCCGCCTTCCCCCGCCGGGGGGAGGCGGGGGGAGGCGGTTGGGGAACCCCGGGTTCCCCACACCCTGACACGATGAAGACACGTTTTTTTCCTGGGAGGGCGCAGTCCTCCCACACCCTCAGAGGGAGAGGCGTGGGGAAACCCGGTTTCCCCACAGGCTCACGTTAGTGGTGAAACGCTTACCCGGTGTGAAGCCCTTCGCGCCTCTCGTGGCGCTCAGGCATGCTACTCTGGGAGCAGGCGGCATCTTGCCGCTTTATTGGCATGCTCACAAAAGGTAGGGCCACCATGACCGAGCGCATGTACGATCAGGGCTACAGCGAGGTTCCCGTGCGCATTCGGGTTGACCGTCTAACCCTTGCGGGGACCCTGGCCCGCCCGTTGGAGGCCCGGGGCCTGGTCCTCTTTGCCCACGGCAGTGGGAGCGGCCGTTTCAGCCCGCGCAACCGTTTCGTCGCCGGGCAACTGAACCAGGCCGGTTTTGGCACCCTGCTCTTCGACTTGCTTTCGGCTGATGAAGAGGCCCGCGATGCGATCACGCGCCATCTGCGCTTCGATATCCCACTCCTGAGCTATCGCCTGCTTCACGCGACCGAGCAGGCGCGCGCCTGGCCCGAAACCAGTGCCTTGCCGCTGGGCTACTTCGGGGCCAGCACGGGCGCGGCAGCCGCCCTCATCGCCGCCGCGGAGCGCCCGGAGCTTGTCGCCGCAGTCGTTTCGCGGGGTGGGCGCCCCGATCTGGCCACGTCGCACCTGAAGGCGGTGCGCGCTCCGACCCTGCTCATCGTCGGCGGCGCCGACCGCGAGGTGCTCGCGCTGAACCAGGCCGTGCTGCCCGCCTTGCCGCCTCAGTCGTCGCTGGCAATCGTGCCGGGAGCAACCCATCTCTTTGAGGAGCCGGGCGCGCTGGAGGAGGTGGCGCGGCTCGCCGCCGATTGGTTCACCCGCTGGCTGCGGTGAGCAACGAAGGCTCCGGGAGGGCGGAGCCCTCCCAGGGAAGACCCGATGTTCATCGTTTCCCCACGCCTCTCCCTGTCGGGAGGGTCTGGGAGGGCGCAGCCCTCCCAGGAGAATCGCTGCTACGACCATCGGGGAACCCTGGTTGCCCCAACCCCTTTCCTGGGGGGAGGGTCTGGGAGGGCTGCGCCCTCCCAGGAGAAAACCTGTTTGCATCCTGTCAGTGAGCGGCGCAGCCGCATGGACGCCCGACAGGGAAAAAGCTATGAGCCAGGATGTATCCGCTGCCTGTCGCTGTCTGCGT
>JBDNDG010000408.1:0-3999 GCA_046719255.1 Chloroflexaceae bacterium | reverse complement strand
AAGCCGACCTGGGAGTGGATACGGTCAAGCAGGCGGAGACGTTCGCAGCGATTCGTGAGGCGTTCGGTATCGAGCGGGGCGTTCCGCTCGGGCACGGCGCGCACAACCACCCGTTGCGCCCAGAGGGCGCGCAGCAGCCCCGGGGCATCGGGTTGATCCACAACCTGAAAGCTCACCAGGGCCGAGCTGTGTTCCCAGGGTCGCGGCGAGAGGAGCCGTAGCCGTGGATGGGTGGCCACACGGGCCTTCAACTCGTCCGCGAGGGCGGCCATATGCGCCTGAAGCGCCGCTGCGCCGCGATCCTCCCACCAGTCGAGCGCAGCGTCCATCCCTTCCCAGAGCGGTAAGGCCCGCGTGCCAAACTCGAAGCGCGCTGCCGTTGGCTGTAATGTCGGGGTCGGCACATCCTCCCGCAGCGAGCCGGCGCCGACGTGGGCCGGTATCAGGCCCTCCAACCGGTCGGGGCGGATGTAGAGCAGCCCGATGCCCTTAGGACCCAGCAGCCACTTGTGACCGTTGCTCACCAGATACTCACAGTTGAGGGCCGCCACATCGAGCTGAAGTTGCCCGAGGGCCTGCGCGGCGTCCAGCAGTACCTCGACGCGGTGAGCGTGGGCCAGGGCCACGGCCTCAGCCAGCGGCAGGCGTGTGCCCGTCTGGCAACTGACCACACTTACGGCCAGCAGGCGGGTGCGCGACGTAAGCGCCGCGGATAGATTGGCAAGCGTGGTTTGCGGATCGGCGGCCAGGGTGAAGCGGCGCAGTCGCAGCCGGCCACGGGCAGCCAGGAAGCCAAAAGGGTTTTCGATGGCCGGATGCTCCTGATCGCTGATCAGCACCTCATCGTCGGGGCGCCAGGAGATGCCGGCTACCACCAGGTTGATCCCATCGCTGGCATTGCCGGTGAGGGCCAGTGCCGTCGGTGGCGCGCCGATCAGCGTCGCCAGGCGTGTGCGAACCCGCTCGCGCACCGCCAGCAGATCGTAGTGGGCAAAATAGCCCTCCCGCTCGTAGCGCGCAACGGCGCTCAGATAGCGCTGAAGTGCTGGTTCAGGCATCAAGCCGTGGGTGCCCAGGTTGAGATAGGTCAGATCGGCCAGGGCTGGAAAATCGGCACGAACCGGGCTATGCATAGGTCCCTCCTGGTCAACGGCGATCGATACCTCCCCCGCGGCAAGCAGGGCAGGCTACTTCTGCGCCTCGGGTACGGTTGTGGATCCGGTGATAGTCTATAATACCGATTGGAGATGGCGATTCCGCATCGTGGCATGTTGAGCGAAGCGAAGCATCGCTGCACCCTGATGCCGAGAACCTGCACTTCGCTCGGAGTGATGCTATATGGGAGCGGCAGAGCGAATTGGTATAATACGCCTGCATGACCGTGAGGAACCCCCTTTCCCCAACTGCCGAACTACACCCCTCCTGACGGCGAGGGTTTGGGAGGGCGCAGCCCTCCCGGGAAAAACCCATGTTCACGTACATCTGCACTTCCGTGAAACCGGCTTGTTGCCCGGTGCGGCGTTGGCCGCGTCCAGATAAGCTGTACCCGATCCGCAATCGCCGGAGCGGAGATAGCCATCCGCATGGTGTGCTACAATACGGGCACATCGTAGGCGTCAGACCTGACAGAGTGCCCGTGGCGGGAAGGACCGCCGATCAGCCACGCAGAGGAGGCCACGTATGCGGAAGAAGATCAGCATTATCGGGGCAGGGTTCGTCGGATCCACAACCGCTCACTGGTGCGCCGCAGCGGAACTGGGTGATATCGTTCTGCTCGACATCGTAGAAGGCATCCCCCAGGGTAAGGGACTGGATCTGTACCAGGCCGGGCCGGTTATGGGTTTTGATGCGCGGATCATCGGCACCAACGACTATGCCGAGACGGCTAACTCTGATGTGCTTGTCGTTACGTCTGGCGCCCCGCGCAAGCCCGGTATGAGCCGCGAAGATCTGATCAAGGTTAATGCGGACATCACTCGCGACTGTATCTCTAAAGCGGCGCCCCTCTCACCCAACGCGATCATTATTATGGTCAATAACCCGCTCGATGCCATGACCTACGTTGCCGCCGAAGTCAGCGGCTTCCCCAAAGAGCGGGTGATGGGCCAGGCCGGCGTCCTCGATAGCGCTCGTTATCGCACCTTCATCTCTATGGAGACCGGGATCAGTGTAGAGGACATTCAGGCGATGCTCATGGGCGGCCACGGCGACGAGATGGTTCCGCTGCCGCGCTTCTCGACCATCGGGGGCATTCCGGTGACCGAGTTCATCGCCAGGGAGCGCCTCGACGCCATTGTTGAGCGCACACGCAAGGGCGGTGGCGAAATCGTCAACCTGCTCAAAACCGGTAGCGCCTACTACGCCCCGGCCGCAGCCACCGCCCAGATGGTCGAGGCGGTGTTGAAAGACAAAAAGCGGCTCATCCCCGTCTCGGCATACCTCACCGGGCAGTACGGGCTTTCCGATATGTACTTCGGCGTGCCCGTGATCCTCGGCGCCGGGGGTATTGAGAAGATCATCGAGCTGCCCCTCAATGAAGAAGAAATGGCTCTGCTCAAGAAGTCGGCGGATGCCGTCCGCTCGACGCTTGAGACCTTGAAGACCCTGTACTGGAGCCCGGAGGTGTGAGCACCAGGCGCTCACACCTCCCCACTTGCTTGCAGGAGATCCGTGAAGGCGACGACAGCGAGGAACCTTGCTCCTCCGGTTGGCACAAGTGTGGATCACTGGCGCCTCCTCGGCGGTGAGCGCTTCTACACGGCGGCACGCTGGTTGACGGTGGTGCTGCTGGCCGCCGTAACCGGTCTGCTCACCGGCGCGCCGCTCTGGCCGATTACTACCACCAGCACGCCGCTGCTGGTCGTGCTCTGGGCCTACGCGGGCTTCAGCCTGCTCACCACGCTGGCCCTGTTCCTTCCCGCCGCCAGCCAGTTGCTCGGTCTCGCCTACATCGTTGATCTGTTGTTCATCGCCCTGATGACCTTTTTTGGCGGCGAACAGGTGGTGATCTTTTTCCCGCTCTATCTGATCCCATTGATCAATGCAGCGCTGCGCCATTCTCCGCTAAAAAGCCTGATCTCTGGCGTGTTCGCCGCCCTGCTCTACGTGTTAGCCTTCCTCGGCTGGCGCCTGATCATCGCTGCCGAGAACGCGCTCCCTATCAACACGCTCGACAGTATGGCCCTGGGCCTGCGCGCCCTCACCCTGGTCTATGTTCCGCTGCTCACCAGCGGGCTTGCCGAGCGCTGGAGCGCGAACAACCGTGCCAGTGTGGTACAGGCTCGTCAGCAGGCCGAACAGGCCCTGGCTGAGGCGCGCGCCTACCGCGACCAGATGCGGTCGCTCTATGAGGTGGCCTACACGCTCTCGACAACCGTAGACTACCGCCAGGTGCTGGAAACCACACTGCGCGAGAGCCGCAAACTGGTGCCCTTCTCCACAGGCTTCGTGCTGCTGGCCTCCGGCCAACCCGACGAACTCTACGTCGCTGCCAGCCAGTCGCTCGCGCCGAACGATCAGGCCCGGCGCGTCACGGTGTCCAGCGGCTTGTTCGCCGCCCTGCGCAGCAACGAGGCCCGCATCCTGCCCGATGTGGCCCGCGAACCTGATTTGCAGAGCTTCGAGACCCTCAGAGCCTGCTCGAGAGCCTGCCTTATCCCGCTGCGCGCCGGTATGCGTACCTATGGTCTGCTGGTCGTGGCCAGTGACGCGCCTGATGCCTTCTCCAGTGAACAGGTCGCCAATTTGACCGCCCTTGCCAACTACGCGATCATGGCGCTGCACAACGCCCAGTTGATCTTTGATTTGAAAGAAGAGCGTAACAAGCTCATTTCTAAAGAAGAGCAGGTACGGCACCAGCTGGCCCGCGACCTCCACGATGGTCCGGCTCAGGCTCTGGCGGCAATCACCATGAATGTGGAGTTTATCAAGCGGCTCCTGGAGCGGGACCCCGACCGGGTCGTCGAGGAACTCGACAAGCTCAGCAGCCTGGCCAAGCGC
>JBDNDG010000407.1:0-4008 GCA_046719255.1 Chloroflexaceae bacterium | reverse complement strand
AGCTCAACCGCGGCGAAGTCCATTTCCCCTTTATCGATGTTGAGAACCACCCGAACGGCCATCGACTGTTGCGCGTCCGCCCCCCGGCAGCGGCAGGCGATCCCGATCCGAGCCTGGTGTATTACAATGATGCATATACCTACACCGGCATCGGCAACTACGACTTCTCCCCCTGCGCGGCGACCGATGCCCCTCCGCCCCCCGACCGGGCGCAGGTGGCCGATCCGCGCTGCTACGGCACGGCCCTCGATGCTCGCCGTGTGCTCCAGGGCACGCCCTCGGTGGCTGCCGGTCTTTCCGGCGCCCATCGCTGGACGACGGCCATCGGCGGTACGTCCACACAGGGGTTCGGCGATCGGCGCCTGATTGACACCTGGACCTACCTGCCCTCTCAGCCTTTAATCTTAACCGGCCAGGTGGTTCTGGCTGAGGCTGACCTTTCGGTAGAAAAGAGCCATAGCCCGCCAACGCTCACTCCGGGTGGGACGGTTACCTACACTGTGGTGGTGCGTAATGCCGGTCCCAGTCCAGCCATTGGCGCTCGTGTTCGCGACGATGTGCCCGCCGCAGTTACAGGCGTTACCTGGACCTGCGCGGTGACGGTGGGAACCGGCCGCTGCGGCGCTGCCGCCGGTTCCGGGAACCTGATCGAGACCACCGTAGATCTTGACCCTGGTGCGGCGATCACCTACACCATCGTAGGCCGGCTCAACCCCGATGCCGAAGGCAACCTGGTCAACACTGCCCTGGTGCGCCGCCCCAACGACAATACTGATCCGGATCTGAGCAACAATACCGCAACTAACGTCGCCCCCATTGCCATTGCGGCCGATCTGGAGCTGAACAAGACCCTGGTTTCTCCGCCGCCCCTGCGAGCCAATAGCATCGTTACGTTTACCGTGACCCTGCGTAACCGTGGACCGGGCCGCGCCACCGGTATCACCGTCAGCGAGCGACTGCCCGACGGCCTGCGCTTCGAGAGTGCCTCTACAACCAGAGGTACGTATGATCCGGCCACTGGTGTCTGGACTGTTGGGACCATGGTCCGCGACGAGGTCGCCTCACTCACCATTGCCGCCTTCTGGAACGGCCAGCCGGTGGTCAATACGGCTCAGGTGAGCACATCGGATACGCCTGACCCGGATAGCACCCCTGGCAATAATGACCCGAATGAGGACGACCAAGCCAGTGTGCGCCTCCCCTCCAGTGTGGCTGACCTGGAACTGACCAAGCGGGTCAATGCCCCGCGCGTGAACGTGGGCGCCAATGCGACCTTCACGATTGAGGTGTTCAACCGTGGACCCGACCAGGCTACCGGCGTGCGGGTGAGCGACCGGCTGCCAACTGGCCTGGGCTTTGTCTCCGCCACTGCCAGCCAGGGCGCCTACGATCCGGCCAGCAGCCGGTGGGACGTGGGCACGCTGCAACCGAACGGGCGCGCCACGCTGACCCTGGTGGTGACAGTTCTGGGCCCGGGGCCCTTCGTCAATATCGCCCAGGTGAGCGCCTCCGACCAGTACGATCCTGACAGTACACCGAATAACGACGTGCCCACCGAAGACGATCAGGGCTTTGCCGTTATTGCCGGCGATCTGGCCGATCTGTCCCTCGCCAAGACGGTTGACAATCCACAGCCCCGCGTCGGTGACCCGATTATCTACACGGTGCTACTGCGCAACGCCGGGCCAAGTACCGCAACCGGGGTTGAAGTTACCGACCGGCTCCCGGCAGGTTTGCAGTACCTCGGGCACGAGACCAGTCAGGGCGCCTACGACCCGGCCTCGGGGCGCTGGGCCGTGGGCAGCGTGCCTGCCGGCGGCGCTGCAACCCTGCGCATCAACGCCCGGGTTCTGAGCTTCGCGCGCATTGTCAACCTGGCGGAAGTGACCGGTTCGGACCAACCGGATCCAAACAGCACTCCGGGCAATAACGATCCGAACGAGGATGATCAATCCAGCGTGGCGCTTGATCCGCAGAGCGCGGATCTGTCGCTGACCAAACGGGCCAGTACGACGCGCCCATCGCTCCGCGGCGAGGTCACCTACACGATTGAGTTGATCAATGCCGGTCCGTCTGTGGCGACCAGCGTTCGTGTTACCGAGCGCTTGCCCGAAGGCCTGACCTACCTGCGCCACACCACCAGCCAGGGTAGCTACGCGCCGGCTACGGGTATCTGGGAGGTGGGTCGCGTCGAGGTGGGTGTGCCGGTGACGTTAACGCTCACGGCGCGGGTGGATCGGCCCGGGCCGCTGACCAACACGGCCGAGATTACCAACTCCGATCAGCCCGATCCTGACAGTGTTCCCGGCAACAATGAACCTGGCGAGGACGATCGCTCCAGTGTCACGGTGCAATCGCCCCTGGCCGACCTGTCGGTGAGCAAGCGGGCCGTGGTGCCGCGCCCGAGCGCCGCAGGGGAGGTCAGCTACCTCATTGGGGTCCATAATGCCGGCCCCGATGTCGCCACCGGCGTTCGCGTCGGCGAGAACCTGCCCCCCGGCGCCACGCTCATCTCGGCCACGCCGAGCCAGGGCGCCTACGCCGCCGGCGTGTGGGAAGTTGGCACGCTCAATGTGGGCCAGAGCGCCACGCTCGCCATTGTTATCCGCGTCGCCGGGGTTCCGCTCTATGTCAACACGGTCGAAGTGATCGCCTCGGATCTGCCCGATCCCGATAGCACTCCGAACAACGGCAATCCGAATGAAGACGACTTCGCCAGCGTGTCGCTGCCCAGCGGGGTGATCGACCTGGAACTGGATCAGGATCCGGTTCGGCCGATCGGCAGGCTCAACGACGGCGCGCTGTTGCGGATCAACCTGGTGAACCGGGGGCCGGATGTGGCCACCGGGGTTGAGGTCGAAAATCTGCTGCCGCCGGAACTCGGTTTCGTGAGTGCGGCACCCTCCCAGGGCGCCTACGATCCGCAAACCGGACGCTGGACGGTGGGCGTACTCCCACCCAACGGCACGGCCTTCCTGCTGATCGCGACCAGGGTGTTGCCTGGCGATAACCGCGAGATCACCAACTTTGCCCAGGTTTCACGAGCCAACGAGTTCGATAGCGATAGCACCCCTGGAAACCGGCCAGTTCCGGTGCGTGTTGAAGACGATGAAGACGTGCGAACGTTCAGCCGGCTCACGCCGGTGACGCTCAAACGCTTCACGGCGATCCAGACCCCGTCAGGGGTGCTGGTGGAGTGGGAGACCGGCCTGGAGATCAACACGCTGGGCTTCTACCTCTACCGCAGCAGTACCAGCACCCGCGCCACGGCTAGCCGTGTTACTCCGGGCCTCCTGGCGGCGCGGGGCAGCAGCAGTGGTGGAGAGCGCTACAGCTTCCTCGACACCAGCGCGACACCCGGCAGTATTTACACCTACTGGCTGGTCGAAGTTGAACGCGGCGGTCAGACCAGTGAGTATGGCCCGCTCACGTCCACCAATTCCACCCTGGTCTGGCTGCCGGTTCTGCGACGGTAGTCGCCCGCTACGGGCCCTATCTCTGAAGGGCGGGGAACTCCGGCTTCCCCGCCTTCAGGCAGGAGGGGGTAGACAGAACATGCGAGCGCATGCGGAAGATCGCGCCTGGGGACGCCCTGGCGGCCCTTACTCCCGTTCCCGCTCCCGCGCGCGGGAGCGGGGAACAGAGCCGTACACGGAGGCGTTCCAGGTCGAAGGGGAAGCATTCCGTCCGGAACCCTGAGCAACGCGAAGGGTGCCATGGAACGCGCCGGATGCGCTGATACGCCGCCTGGCCCCTCTTTTCAGCCGGTGTCGAGAGCCTGACACTCCAGCCTGTCGCAGGACGGGGCGACCAGGGGTTGCCCCGTCCTCGTTTGCATGCCACGGCGCGCCACAAACTCCGCCGCATGGAGTATACTGTGCGCCAGAACCGCTTGCAGGCGACACGCCTGCTCTGCTGAACATCACCCGTTCTTTCCCGTCGCTTCGGCACGCGGCTTCGCCCCACAGCGACGCGATACAATGGAGCGTTCCCGGGAGGGCTGCGCCC
>JBDNDG010000406.1:0-4016 GCA_046719255.1 Chloroflexaceae bacterium | reverse complement strand
GAAGGGTTTCTGCCGGGGTACAACTTCCCGGCGCTGCCGGTGCGGGCATGGGTGCCGCGGCGCAACGAAGGCGAGTATCGGTGGCAGTCTCCTGGGCGGCATTCTGCACCAGACGATTGTCGGACAGTATCCCGATGATCCTCAAACCGGGTACCTGGTGGCCGGCGCGGTGGTAGGCACGCTGATCGCCCTGCCGTTCCTGTGGTGCTTTCTGGGCACCCGCGAGCGCTACGAACCCGACCCCGAGGCCAGGGATCTCTCCCTGAGCGAGCAGATTCGCTATGTCTTCAGCAACCGGCCCTACCTGTTCGTGGTCGGGATCTACATGTTCTCCTGGCTGGCCGTGCAGGTCACCTCGGCGGTACTGACCTTCTATATCACCTTCTGGCTGCGCCGGCCCGATCTGATCACCACCTTTCTCCTGGCGGTGCAGGGCTCGGCGCTGGTCTTTCTGTTCGTCTGGAGCGCGGTGAGCCGGCGCATCGGCAAGAAGGCGGTGTACCTGGTCGGTAGCGTGATCTGGATCGGTGTTCAGGCGTTTCTCTTCTTTCTGCAACCCGAACAGATCGCCCTGGCAATCATCCTGGCGGTGATCGCCGGCGCCGGCGTTGCCACTGCCTACCTGGTGCCCTGGAGCATGATGCCCGATGTGATTGAACTGGATGAGCTGGAGACCGGTCAGCGCCGCGAGGGGATGTTCTACGGCTTCATGGTGCTGCTGCAGAAACTGGGATTGGCCCTGGGTCTGTTCCTGGTGGGGCTGGGGTTGCAAGTCGCCGGTTTCAACGAGAGCCTCCCCGCCGACCTGCAACCCGACTCGGCCCGGCTGGCCATTCGTCTCATGCTCGGCCCCGTGCCCACCCTCATCCTGATCTGCGGGATGATCCTGACCTGGTTCTACCCGATCACCCGCGAGAAACACGAGGCCATCCTGGCCCAACTGGCCGCCCGCCGGGCCCGCGCTGCCACCGTCCAGCATCGGGAATGACAACCTGGAGGCGAGAGGGGCGGGGTTCACATCATTCTCGATTGTATACCCTCCCATCCCCCTGGCGCGCCTCCAGGCGACACCTGTTCGGGCATTGGCGCAACGTTGCCCCGCATGCGCCGTGCCCAATCTACAATCTGCAATCGCGCTCGAAGGTGGTAGCGTCTGCTCGCGGCCCTCGGTAATGCGCCCCGAGGAAGCCGCAGGCTGTAGCGAAGGGGGCGTTACGGGCCTCTCGGCACCCTTCAATACGCGCCTTCGCTCCACTCGGGACGGGCTCCGGCGCTCCTCAGGGGGCTGCAAGCGACGAAGCTGTACACTACCGGCGCACTAGCGGCTCCGCGTCACGCCGACACGGGCGCAGGTCGCTGCCACCGGGCACGCTGAGCAGCGCGGCGACACCGGCAGGCAGATATTCTGCCCCAGGGTCACCAGCAGACCGTTGATCTCGATCCAGTACTGAGGCGGAAGCGTTGCCCGCAGCACCTGCTCCGTCTCGTCGGGGTTCTTCGTCTGCACATACCCCCACCGGTTGCAGATCCGGTGCACGTGAATGTCAACGCAGATACCGGGCAGGCCAAAGCCGGCGGTAAGCACGAGGTTGGCCGTTTTGCGCCCCACGCCGGGCAGCTCAAGCAGCGCGTCGAGGTCGGCCGGAACCGCACCGTCGTAGCGTTCAATCAGCACACGACAGATCTGCGCGATGCTCCGCGCCTTGTTCCGGTAGAAGCCGACCGGGTAGATCAGTTCGGCAATGCGCTCCTCGCCCAGCGCAAGCATCGCCTCCGGCGTATCCGCAGCCGCAAAGAGACGCGGAGCAACCACGGCGGTAAGCGTGTCCTTCGTGCGCAGGCTGAGAATGGTCGCGATGAGCACCCGGAAAGGGGTGGTTCCTTCCACCCCCATCTGATCGATCAGCGGCCGTTGAAATGCCGGCATGGTCGCGCGAAGGGTAGCCATGACCTCGTCAATCGGGAACGGGTCACGCTCCGCCGGAGGGACAGGGACAACCTCTGGTTCGGTATCGCGCTCAGGCACAGATTGCACTTGCTCCACTGCCAGGCGCCAGTGCGGCTTCACCGCCTGTCGCCACAATCAAACCGATCTTTCCCCTGAAGGCCGGTGCCCTCCCGAACCCGCCCCGCGGGCAGGTTGTTTCTGGGAGGACGTAGCCCTCCCAGATCCTCCCCTCAGGCAGGGGCGTGGGGAAACCCGGTCTCCCCATATCTTCGCCTCAGGTCATCCCCGCCAGACGCAGGGCCTCGCCCGGCTCCAGATCCAGACGCACTTCTCCAAGACCGCACGCCTCGGCAATCGCCAGAATGACCAGGCGACTGATCAGTGCCTCTTCGCCGGCCCGGTCGCGGCGCTCCCTGGCGAGGAGCAGTTCATAGATCCGCGTACCGCTGGCCGAGCGCACGGCAACCACAGCCCGGTCGGCGCCCCGGCGCGCCCGGTCGGTGACGATCGCCGCGGTGCAGCCCACTCCGAGCAGCGGCCAGGGGCCTTCGGCCAGGCTGGTGGCGTAATGCCAGGCCCAATCGGCCATTGCGCTGGCCGTTTCAACGCTGACGGCGCGGACGGGCGGTGCGCCAAGAACGGCAGCCAGGCTGCGGGACGCATAGCAGTCGCGGGCCTCGAGCAGCGTACGCGACGAGCCGGCAACGGCGTGAAGCCAGTGCAGCGCCAGGCTCCCCGCGCCGGCGAAGACGTACACCAGGCGTTGGGGTGCTGCGTGAATAGCCTGGATCAGTGGCGTAAGATCGACCGCGTTCGTCATCACAGTGCGCCAAGTATAGCATACCCGCGTCACCCGGTATGCTTCCGGGGGCCTGCCGTTCCGCAGGCAGAGGGGTGGGGAAGCCCGGTTTCCCCACGTTCATATCAGACGCCTGTGCGGCTGCGCCGCACAACGCCAGAATGAACATAGTTGTTCCTGGGAGGGCGCCGCAGCTCTCCCACACCCTCCCGCGCGCAGGCTATGTTCACATCAGGAAGGATCGTCAGGCGAGGGAGCATGCTCTTTTACTCTCCCCCACCACCAGTGCAGCCCGATGGCGGCATAGCAACCCAGGAGCAGCCACAGCGGGAAGGGCGGCACCTGCGCGCTGGCCCAGCGTGGCATGGCCAGAAGATGCGCGCCCTCGGCGATCCAGGTGAAGGGCAACCAGGCCCCCAGGGCCAGCCACTGCCCCAGCGGCAGCCAGATCAGGCCCCCGAGGAGTGCCAGCGCGCCCAGAGCCATAGCGAACGGCACCACTGGCACGATCACGACATTCGCCAGCGGAGCCACCAGTGAGAGATTGCCAAAGGCATACAAAATCAGCGGCATGGTCAGCACCTGTGCAGCGAAGGTTGCCACCAGCGCCTCTGTGACCGGAGCCATCGCTGGCCAGTTGAAGGGCCGCCGGTTAAACCACGCTGCCACCGGCGCGCCGTAGGCGAAGAGACTGGCCGTCGCCAGTGCTGAGAGCTGGAACCCCGGGTCCCAGAGCGTGTGCGGGTCCGCCAGGGTGATCAGCCAGCACGCGCCGAGGAGCAGGTGCCACGGCTCGCTGCTGCGGTCGGTAGCGCGGGCCACGGCGGCCAGGCTGGCCATGGCTGCGGCCCGTAGCACCGCCGCCGAGGCCCCGGTAAACACGGCATAGACCCACATCACCGCCAGCGCCAGCGCCAGGGTTGCCCCTCGCCCCAACCGCAGCCGCGCCGCCAGCGCCCCCAGCATCCCCGCTACAATCGTGAAGTTCCATCCCGACACCACCAGGATATGGCTCGTACCGGTGATCGAAAAGGTCCGGTACACTTCGTCGGGGATGCTTGACTGAATGCCAAGAACGACCCCGATTGCCAGGGCGGCCTGAGGTTCGGGCAAGATGCGTAGCAGCACTGACTGGCAATGAGCGCGAAAGGCGAGCACGGCCCGCAATGGCGCCAGACCATCCTGGCCCACCAGCCGGCGCGTCTCTTCGGGCCTGGTCATCATCACGAAGATGCCACGATGGGCCAGGTAGGCCCGGTAATCGAACTC
>JBDNDG010000405.1:0-4026 GCA_046719255.1 Chloroflexaceae bacterium | reverse complement strand
AGTGCATCAGGGCCTGCACGTCGGTGTTGACGGTGATGAACTCCACCCCCTGCACTCCATCGGCGATCATGCGATCCACTGCGTTGCTGCCCCCGCCTCCGACTCCCACGACCTTGATCTGGGCAAAATCCTCGAGCGTCAGGCCATTGCTGGTGCGGTCAACCATGTTTCTCCTCCTGAATTGAACATAGGGGAAAGCGGGTTTCCCCACGCCTCCCCTGAGGGGAGGGTTTGGGAGGGTTCAGCCCTCCTGTCTTGTCGTTGTGGAGCGCAGCCGCATGGTTGCCTGGGGATGATGGCAGCGTTTCCATACGACTTCGTCGTACCGTACTACGGGAGAAACTCCCGCAGCCAACCCTTGAAGCGTTCATACACATTGCCCCAACCCTGCCGCTCCTCCGAACGGTGGGTGGGTCCGAGCATCGAAAGTCCGTGGCGCGAACCCCAGCGCAGCAGGCCCACGCCAGTGGCATAGGTCGGGCTGTCGAGGGAGTCGGCCAGGCCGCTGAGATCGGTGGGCACGCCGATCCGCACCGGCATGCCGAGCATTTCACGCACCAGCTCGTCGAAGCGGCTCAACTGGGCCGCTCCGCCGGTAAGGACGATGCCCGCGGGGAGCAGGCCCTCGTAGCCACTACGCTTGATCTCGTTGTATATCAGTTCCACCACCTGCTCGGCGCGAGCCTGGATGATTTCGTTGAGCAGGTGCCGGCTTATTTTCTGCTTTTCGCCCACCGTCAGGGTATCGATCTCCACCAGGTCGCCCTCTTCGCCTTCGCGCAGCGGCTCTTCGGCGATGGCCCTGCCATAGCGGATCTTCAAGTACTCGGCGGTGTTGTGAGGGGTGTGTAACACGTAGGTGATATCGTTGGTGAAGTGGTTGCCACCCACCGAGATGACACTGGTGTGCCAGACACCGCCCTGCACGAAGATGGCGATGTCGGTGGTGCCGCCACCAATATCCACCAGCATAACCCCCCGATCCTTGTCCTCAGCCGTGAGCACTGCCTCGCCGGAGGCCAGGGGTTGCAGCACCAGGTCGTCGATCTCCAGACCCGCCTTCTGCACGCTGCGGATGAGGTTCTGGATCGCCATCACCTCGCCGGTAACGATGTGGGTCTCGACCTCCAGACGGAAGCCACTCATGCCGATGGGATCGCGGATGCCCTCGTTGCCGTCCACAACGTAGGCCCGCGGGATGACGTGGATAATCTCGCGCTGGGTAGGAATGGCAACCGCCTGGGCCGACTCAACCGCCCGTGCGACGTCGTTGCGGGTGATCTCGCGGTCGGGCCGCTGTACCGCCACCACGCCCCGGCTGTTGAGCGAGGAGATGTGGCGACCGCTCACGCCCACGAATGCCGTGGCGACCCGATAGCCGCTCAGGCGTTCGGCTTTCTCGACGCTGGCGGTGATTGCGTTGACGGCGTCATCTATGTTGACCACCACACCCTTGTCGAGCCCCTTGCTCGGGGTGAGGCCGACCCCGAGGATGTTGAGCTTGCCCACGTCAGATACCTGGGCCACGATGGTGCAGACTTTGGTGGTACCGACATCGATTCCAACGATGGTTCGTTGCATAGCGTTCTCTCGTCTTTTCGCAGTTGGCGCGCAACCGCGGAAAGGGTTGCCCTCTTCCACGCCTCAGGACTCTACGGCGCCGGAGCGCCAACCGGGGCCGGCGCGGCGGGCGCCCGGTTCTGGTAGAAGGGATTCGATGGTCGCAGATCAAGGTAGGTAAACGCAGTTTGATCTTGTAACACGACGTTTAAGATGGCCAGTTTGCGCTCAAGGTTCTCACTCTGTCCAAAGACGATCGTCTGCCCGAGCGGGCCGCGAACAAACACGCCCAGGCCGTAGTCCCAGCCAATCTGGGCCGGGGTAAAGCCCAGTTCCACCGGCAGGCGCAGGGCCAGTTCCTGAGCCAGATGCACAGCGTCAACGTCCACCAGGTCGTTCGGTTTCAGCTCCAGGTGCGAGGTGTCGGCGATGACCAGCGCGTCGTCGGGGGCACTTTCGCGAGCCGGGCCGAGGACCTTGCCGCTTCCGTCCACCAGGTAGTGCACCCCACCGGCCTGCCAGCGCACTTCGGGGCGACGTTCGACGATACGGATGCGCATGACGTCGGGGAGGGCCAGATCCACCGAGGCAGAGGCGATGTAGGCGTTCTCGCGTAACCGGGCAGCGACGGCTGCAGGTTTCACGAACCAGATCGGCCGCCCGAGGACATCGGCGAGCCCGGCCACCAGCTCGGCCTCGAGAATCCGGTTGCCCTCGACGCGGATCTGCCACACGCTGAAGCGCGGGGAGGTGAGGGCATAGGCCAGAATGCCGACGGTCACGATGCAGAGCGCCAGGCTGAGGAGCCGGCCATTCGCCAGCCAGGAGGCCACAGAGCGACGCATGCCCGGCACGGCCTGCTGCCCGGGCCCCGGGGTGGCCGGAGGCCGGCGAGGGGGCGCCGGGGGGGGCACTGTGCGCCGTTGCTGGCGCCGCGCGGCGATGCGTTCTCGGGTGTTGGGGGTGTTGTACTCCATAGGCGTTGTACCGTTCGTGCTTGCCGGCCCCATGCGGCTTTGCCGTGCACCGCGGGGACAAGTGAGGCAAGGTTTAAAAGCAGGCGTTTAAACTTTACAGTCGCTCCACGTCTCCAAGCTCTACACCTCTACTCAATCAGCTTGTGGAGCTGTGGAGCTGTGGAGCTGAAGGCTAGATTGTCAAGGGAATGGCTACAGAGAAAGCCGATTTTCGCCATGAACAGACCGGGCGAGGCAACCTCACCCGGGGCGCCCGGCGACGCGTTGCTGGTGCCGTTCAAGCGCCAGTTGAATGAGCCGGTCGAGGAGCTGGGGATAGTCCAGCCCGCTGGCGGCCCACAATCGGGGGTACATGCTGATCGGCGTGAAGCCGGGCATTGTGTTTACCTCGTTCACCCAGAGCGCGCCGGTCCCGCGGTCGAGCAGGAAGTCCACCCGCGACAGGCCAGCGCCGTCAATGGCCAGAAACGCCTCCAGGGCCAGGGCGCGCGTCCGTTCGGCCAGATCGGCCTCGAGCGGGGCGGGGATCAACAACTGCGAGGCGCCAGCGAGGTACTTGGCGGTGTAGTCGTACCACTCGCCCGAAGGGACAATCTCGCCGGGCACACTGGCCGCAGGCGCATCGTTTCCGAGCACGCTGACCTCGATCTCGCGCGCCGGTATCCCCTGCTCCACCACGATACGCCGGTCGTAGCGAGCCGCTTCGGCCAGGCCCGCCCGCAGGCCGGCCCGATCCTGCGCCTTGCTGACACCGACGCTGCTGCCCATGTTTGCCGGCTTGACGAAGACGGGGTAGGGCAGCGCCGCTTCGACCCGCGCGCAGACGGCCTCGCTATCGGCCAGCAGGTCCACACGGCGCACCAGGAGCCAGGGGAGCACGGGCAGGCCAGCGGCGGCGAAGGCGGCCTTCATCAGGGCCTTGTCCATACCCACCGCGCTCGCCGCGACGCCGCAGCCGACGTAGGGCAGGCCCGCCAGTTCCAGCAGGCCCTGTACCGTGCCGTCCTCTCCCATCGGGCCGTGCAGCACCGGGAAGACCACATCAATCTGGCCGGCGGCGTGCAGCAGGTCGAAGTCTTCGATCAGCGGACCGGCATCGGTTGAGAGGGACACGCCCGTAGGCAGACGGGCGCGATCGGCTGCGGCAACCAGGGCGGCATGGGCGCCTGCTCCAGCCAGCCAGCGGCCCTCTCTGGTGATCCCCACCGGCAGCACCGCGTAGCGCTCCGGGTCCAGCGTGTGCATAATCGCGTGGGACGAGACCAGGGAGACCTCATGTTCGCCACTCTGGCCGCCGAAGAGCACGGCGACGGTCATCTTGCGAGGCATGGTGCTTCTCCTGACGTGAACATATGGGGAAACGGGGTTTCCCCACGCCCCTCCCTGAGGGGCGGGTGTGGAAGGGCTGCGCCCTCCCAGGAGGGCGCGTGTTGACCCTTCTGCCGGGTGCGCGGGCATCTTGCCCGCGTCCAGGCCATCGCGAGCGGGA
>JBDNDG010000404.1:0-4028 GCA_046719255.1 Chloroflexaceae bacterium | reverse complement strand
GGGGGGGGCCCCCCCAACCAGCGCATCCCCACGCCACCACACCCGTCGGCGCCCATCCCTTCTGTCTGCCTGTAAACCGGCGGTGGGGTGTGGGGCGGCCTGGCCGCCCGAACGAACCAGAAAACGGGGTTCCGGGCTTGCCCCAATGACGTTGCTCAAATCTCGATAAAACCTGTGCAAAAGGTGGACAAAATATCTAACAGGGCGTATACTAAGAACCATGGAGCAGCAATACACACACCTTCAGGAAGAGTTCGTCGTTGTCAATGCGCCGCTGGCGCGGGTCGAGGCCGTGATGACCGAGCGGCCCCTGATGATACGCTGGATGTCGCCGGCGGTGCGCTTCGAGCCGCTGGAAACGTGGAGCTTCGAGCAAGGGGCGCGCTGGCGCCTCACCCTGACCGGGCTGGGCCGCGCCCTGGAGGCGCACTACGTGGTCTTCGACCGCCGGCCCGGGCTGGTCCTGTGGGCCTTTAACGGCTTCTGGGAAGGCTTTGACGCATGGCACTGGCGCTCGCTTCAGGATCATGCGGGCCAGACATTGATCCACAACCGGATCGAGTATAATTTGTGCATCCCCATCCTCGATCTGCTCTGGCCGGCAACGGTGGGGCCATTGATGGGGTGGGACGCCAGGGTGCAGATGCGCCGTTTGAAGAGCGTGTGCGAAGAGCATAAGCCGGCGTAATGGCCCCGGCTGCCGGGGCCGCGCAGGCCCGGGTTTCCTTACGCCACAGCGAGGGATGTATGGCGCGACCAATTCTGCCGATGACCGACAAGTGGCGGCGCGAGTTTATCCAGCCCCGCGGCCCGTCGAACGTGCCGCAGGTGGGTGAGGTTGCGCCGGACTTCACGCTGCCCTATGCCTTGTTGACGCGCAACGCCGCCGGTGAAGAGCAGGTGGAGTACGGGCGAACGCTAACCCTCAGCGCCCTGCGGGGCCGGCCGGTGGTGTTGAACCTGACCCGTATCGTGAGTGACCGCTTCTTCTGACCGAACTGCGCGCCGCAGCTGGATGCTTTGCGGGAATGGTATGGCGAGTTTGTTCGACGCGACGTGTATCTGCTCGTGGTGAGCAGCACCGACCTGGAGATGACGAGCTTCGTGGTCGAAACCCTGCGCGCTCCGTACCCGGTGCTGAGCGATCCCGAGTGGTCGGTGTTCTACCGCTACGGGATGGGTTCGGCGATGGGGGTACCGTTGCCCGGCACCTTTGTGATCGATGCCGAGGGTGTCATTCGCTGGGAATGGGTCGCGCCCCTGTCGGTGGTGTTTTCACCACCCCGCCCTCCAGCCCTGTTTCAGGTGATTGACGAGCTTGGTCTGATGTGAACCTGGCCCACGCGCGCGAGGGTTGGGGAGGGCGCAGCCCTCCCGGGAAACAAGCCACACCGCTACGTCTCTACCGCGTCTCGGCGGAGGATCGGGGGCCGCAGGCCCCCGAAAAATACCCCTTTCTGGTGCTACGAAAGGGAACGGGGAAACCCGGGGTCCCCATCCCTCTCAGTCATACCCCTCAATATACAGATTGATCATCTGCTTCCAGTAGGGCCAGTCGTGGCACCAGCCGTCCCACAAACGCAGGGCATTGCCGATGCCCCGCTCCCAGAGTTGCCGCGAAAGCAACTCGTTGGACCAGGCGCTGGGGTCGTCTCGGCCTATGGCCAGGATGATATCGGTTTCGCGGAGGCGCTCGAGGAGCCGGGGGTCGGTCAGATTGGGGATAAAATCTACCGGATTGTGGTAGTAAAGGCCCTGGGTGTAGTGGCTGAAGAAGCGTCGGACGTCGTAGAGGCCGCTGAGCCCGATGACGCGCCGCACGATGCCGGGGTGTCGCAGCGTGAAGATCACCGCCTCGGTCGCTCCGAACGAGCAACCGGTTGCCATCAGGTAGCGGTTGGGGTTGATCATGCGGACGAGCGGCAACACCTCGGTGAGCAGGTAGTGCTCGTACTGTTCCTCGCGCCACATCCGCGAGTCGGTGTCGCGGGTGTCGTTGTACCAGGTTTCGCTGAACACGCTATCCACGCAGATCAACTGCAACCAGCCCTGCTCCAGGCGGTGGGCCAGGCTGGCGACCATGCCGCGATCTTCGTATTCAAAAAAGCGTCCGTAGGAAGTGGGAAAGACCAGACAGGGCGCGCCCGCGTGGCCGAAGATGAGCAGTTCCATGTCACGGCCCAGCGCGTGGCTGTACCAGCGGTGATAGTCTCGACGCATACGTTACAACGCTCAGGGGTACAGAGGCGGTTCCTGAAGGCGGAATGATACCCGCGGGGGGGCGGTATTGTCAATCAGGCCCCGGCGCGTACGTGTTCGCCCTTCTCCCGGGTGTGCGGGCAGCTTGCCCACGTCCAGGATCGCGAACTTGTGCGAACCAAAAAATCCGGGTAGCGCGAAAAAGTCCTGGGGGCGGGGCGCCTCGCCGTCGGCCGCTACGAGGGCGAGACGCCCTCGCTCCCCGAAGCGGTGACTTACCCCGGCGCCCCCTGGCGCCGGTTGGATGAGGGCGCAGGTGCCAGCACTCGCAGGAAGGCGAACTTCACCACCTCGAACCATGCCATAGTCAGGCAGAGAAACAGGCCGAGGGCCCCATCGCGCCAGCCGCCGAGGCGCACGTAGCGACGCCAGAATTCGCGGGCGGGTGCGCCGAGGAAGTTGCGCCAGCGCGCGCGGCGGCCCGCTTCGGCCAGGGTGCGTGCCTCGGCCAGGGCGTAGCGGCTCTGCTTGATCCACAGTTCATCGAGGCGCTCGATGTTGAGGTGCACCAGGTGGCCCTGGAGCGTCCCCGGGGGGCCGGCAAGGCGCGGGAGCTCGTGAACGTGGCGGCGCTCGTCGTAGTGGGCGGCGTCACGGCGGAGCAGCCGAAGTTGATGGTCGGGATACCAGCCGCCACCGCGCAGCGTATGGCCGAAGAACAGATTGTGGCGGGGGATCCAGTACCCGCTGCAGGCCGACGGCAACGTCTGGAGCACGGCGCGCACCTCGGCGGCCAGTTCGGGGGTCACGCGCTCATCGGCATCGAGAAAAAGCACCCAGAGGCCACGGCTGAGGGCCAGAGCCTGGTTGCGCTGGGCGGGGAAGCCACGCCAGGGCGCGCGGATCACCGTGGCGCCGTGGGCGGCGGCAATCCCGGCGGTGCGGTCGGTGGTGCGCTCATCGAGCAGCACGAGAACTTCGTCGGCCAGGCTCGCTACGCTGGCCAGGCAGCCGCCGATGTGCCGCTCTTCGTCACGGGCGATAATGGCGACGGTCAGCATCTTGTCGTTGTGCGCCCCGCGAACAAGGCTGCGCTGCGGGAATCCATACTGACCTCACATCGAAAGTGACCCCTTGCGAAACTCGGAGCGATCGAGGCGGGCGTTGATCAGCACGGGGCGACCAGCGTGGGCACGGGCGCGAGCCTCGGCCAGGGTATCGGCGATCAGCTCGGGGTCGTCGAGCAGCAGGCCCTCGGCGCCGAGAGCTTCGACGGCGCGGTGGTAGGCGGAGGGGGCGAGGGTGGTGCCCACGTCGTCGCCCAGGAGCGCCACCTGATCCCGGGCGATCTGAGACCAGCCAGCGTCATTGCCCACCACGCCGATCAGTGGGATGCCGTGGCGGGCGAAGGTGTCGAACTCCGCCAGGCTGTAGCCGAAGGCGCCATCGCCGAAAAGGGTCCAGATCTCGGCCCCGGGTCGAGCCACCGCGGCCCCAAGGGCAAAGCCGGCGCCGATCCCCAGGGTGCCGAACGGTCCCGGATCCAGCCAGCGGAGGGGGCCGCGGGGGCCGATGATGTAGGCCGCGGTGGCGACAAAATCGCCCCCATCGCCGATGACGATAGCCTCATCGGGGAGGGCGGCCTCGATCTCACGACAGAGGTGCAGCGGGTTGAGGTAGGCGCCCCGTTCCTCCGCCATACGGGCGATCTCAGCATCGCGCTCGGCGTCGCGGGCGCGGAGTCGTTCGCACCATGCGTTCCAGCGCGCACCGCCCTGCACCCGTTCGGCCAGGGCGCGCAGGGTGTGTCCGGGGTCGGCCCGCAGCGC
>JBDNDG010000403.1:0-4083 GCA_046719255.1 Chloroflexaceae bacterium | reverse complement strand
CGCTGTATGTTTTTGCGCGATCCAGTTGATGATAGCGATCTTGACGTGGTGATCGCGCAGTAGCGAGGTGGTTACGATGGAGAAGTCTACCTGGACGACCAAGGTAGGCCTGGCACAGATGCTCAAAGGCGGCGTGATCATGGACGTGGTCACGCCGGAGCAGGCGCGCATTGCCGAGGAAGCGGGGGCGGTGGCGGTCATGGCGTTGGAACGGGTTCCAGCGGACATTCGCGCCCAGGGCGGCGTTGCGCGGATGAGCGACCCCGAGTTGATTGTGGCGATCAAGGAAGCGGTAACGATCCCGGTCATGGCCAAGGCGCGGATCGGCCACTTCGTCGAGGCCCAGGTGCTCGAGGCGCTGGGCATTGACTACATTGATGAGAGCGAGGTGCTGACCCCGGCTGACGAGGAGCACCATATTAACAAGCATCGCTTCAAGATCCCGTTCGTCTGTGGCTGCCGTGATCTGGGCGAGGGCCTGCGTCGGGTGGCCGAAGGGGCGGCGATGCTGCGCACCAAGGGCGAGGCGGGCACAGGGAACGTGGTAGAAGCGGTGCGCCATGCCCGGGCCGTCTACGGCGAGGTGCGCCGCCTGCAGAGCATGAGCGAAGACGAACTGTTCGTCTACGCCAAGAATATTCAGGCGCCCTACGAACTGGTCAGACAGGTGGCCGAGACGGGGCGGCTGCCGGTGGTGAACTTCGCCGCTGGCGGCATCGCCACGCCTGCCGACGCCGCGCTGATGATGCAGCTCGGTGTGGACGGCGTTTTCGTCGGGTCGGGAATCTTCAAGAGCGGCGATCCGATGAAGCGCGCCCGGGCGATTGTCGAGGCAACCACCCATTACAACGACCCGGAGATCATCGCCGAGGTCAGCAAGGGGCTGGGCGAGGCGATGGTTGGTATTTCCCTTGAACAACTCCCGGCCGAGCAGCGGATGGCCCGGCGGGGTTGGTAGCGGCGGGGCTTTCCAGGAGCGCGGCGCTGGCGCTGGCAGGCGCGCTCCGGCCCCCTGAGCAGGCTATGACAGTTGGCGTACTGGCCCTGCAGGGCGATGTTCGCGAGCACCTGGAGGTGCTCAGGCGCATGGGTGTCGCACCCGTCGAGGTGCGGTTGCCGCAACACCTGGCCGCCGTTGATCGTCTGATCATCCCCGGAGGGGAGAGCACGACGATCGGGCGGCTCTTGTATCGTTACCAGTTGCTGGAGCCGCTGCGTGCCCGGGCGGGCCGCGATCTGGCGGTCTGGGGCACGTGTGCGGGGGCCATTCTGCTCGCCCGGGAGGTGCTGGACGCCAAACAGGGCGGGCAGCCGACCATCGGGATTATGGAGATGACGGTGCGGCGCAATGCCTACGGCAGCCAGTTGGAGAGCTTTGAAACGCCTCTGACGGTACCGGTTCTGGGCACGCCGCCGCTGCCGGGGGTGTTTATCCGCGCCCCGCGGATCGAGGCCGTTGGTCGGGAGGTTGAGGCGCTCGCCAGGCTGCCCGATGGGGCGATTGTCGCCGCGCGCCAGGGCCGCCTGCTGGCGACAACCTTTCATCCCGAATTGACCGACGATGATCGGATGCATCGCTTCTTTCTGGAACTGTAGGACCCACGGGCGCGCCCCCGCGGCGCTGGCCGGTGAAGGCTGGCGGCGATAGGTTCGGCCCGTCTGTGCAGACGAGGGGGCAGCGCGTTTCCCGCTCTCTCCACCTCCGGGGGAACGCACGACGCCGCGATGGAACAAAGCAACCTATGATTCGCTCAGTCGCGCCGAGCGACCTGTGGTCGCTGCGACGGAAGCCGCGCAACCAGGTGCTGCTCTACACCGACGGTCTGCTGGCGCAGACCCATCGGCCGGCCTGGTTTGCGCTGCGCTGCCTGCTGCGGGGCAACGGTCGCGATATGTCAACCCTGGTCTATCAGGATCAGGGGAGCGCCGCCGTGGTGCAGGCCCAGGGGCGCAGCGGCCGTCCTGAGCAAGACATCGTCTACATCGCCTCCCTGGGTGGGCAGGCGCTCCAATACCCTGGCGATCGCGAAGCCTGGTTCCAATTGCTGGCGCGTCTGGTGGAACATGCCGGCTACCACCATGTGCAGCGAGTGTACGCGGCACTGCCGGAGGGGCACAACGAGGTGCGCGAGATCTTCCGCCAGCTCGGCTTCCAGACCTACAGCCACAACACCATTCTTCACCTCTCCGGGCCAGACTGGGATCAGGGCACCACTCTGGCGCCGATGCGCATCCAGGGACGCCGCGACCACTGGGCGGTGCACAAGCTGTACGGCGCGACAACGCCGCACCCGGTGCAGCAGGCGGAGGTTCGCAACGCGCGCTCCTGGGCCTTGTCGCTGGCGCGGCACTGGACGGCGCTGCGTCGTGTGGCCTGGGTGCTGGGCCCCGATGACGATCTGGTGGCCTACCTGCACTGCTCGAGCGGTCCGGCCGGCCATGTGTTCACCCTCCTGATCCGCCCTGATGCTCGCGAGAGCGCGGTGGACGTACTGCGCTTCGGGCTGGCGCAGCTCAGCGACACACGCCCGGCCTACCTGATGCTGCGCGAGTACCAGAGCGAGTTTCTGGCTCCCGCCCAGGATCTCGGCTTTCAACCCATCGGTGAACAGGCGCTGCTGGTGAAGAACACCGTCGTACCCGCGCGCCGCTCGTTGCTCGTGCCCGCGCTCGAGCCCGGCCTGGAGCCCCGGGTGCCCGCGCCCCGCATCTCCACGCCGAGAGAGGACCCACAATCATATGTCAGACCGACAGGAAGTCACTACTGATATCCAGTTGCTACTCTCAGCGCTCCCACCCCACATTACCCAGGCCATTACAGACGCCGAGGATGATGCCACCGATCTGCTGGAAGTTGTTATGGATCTCGGGCGACTGCCCGAAGCGCGCTACCGGGGACGGGAACGGTTCCTCAGCGATCGCGAGGTGAGCCAGGAAGATATCAACTATGTGATTGCCCGGATCGGCGAGTTTGGCGAAGACAACCGCGCCGGTATTCCGCGCACCCTGCACCGCATCTCGGCGATCCGCAACCGCCGGGGCCAGGTGATCGGCCTGACCTGCCGGGTGGGCCGCGCGATCTTCGGCACGGTGACAATTATCCGCGACCTGGTGGAGACGGGGAAGAGCATCCTGCTCCTGGGCAAACCGGGCACGGGCAAAACCACCCTGCTCCGCGAGACGGCCCGGGTGCTGGCCGAGGAGTTGCGCAAACGTGTGGTGATTGTGGATACCTCCAATGAGATCGCTGGCGATGGTGACATTCCACACCCCGGTATCGGGCGCGCGCGGCGGATGCAGGTGCCCCGCCCTGCCGAGCAGCATGCGGTGATGATCGAGGCGGTAGAGAACCACATGCCCGAGGTGATCGTTATTGATGAGATCGGCACCGAACTGGAGGCCATGGCCGCGCGCACAATCGCTGAGCGGGGCGTGCAACTGGTCGGCACAGCGCATGGCAACACCCTCGACAACCTGATGGTCAACCCAACGCTGTCGGACCTGGTCGGCGGTATTCAGGCGGTGACCCTGGGCGACGAGGAGGCGCGCCGGCGGGGCACGCAGAAGACGGTGCTGGAGCGCAAGGCGCCGCCTACGTTCGATGTGCTGGTGGAGATCCAGAGCTGGGACCGGGTGACGGTCTATCAGGATGTGGCTGCGGCGGTGGATGCCATCCTTCGCGGCGAGGATCCGCCGGCCGAGGAACGCTGGCGCGATGCCGACGGCGTGATCCACAGTCAGCCCGTGCACCGCGAGGTGAGCGAATTGCCGGCGGTGGGGCGGCGCAGCTACGGGCGCGATGGTGGCCGGCCCGGCACGCGGGGTGGCGCGCGGGGCGGCCCCGGAGAGGCGATGGGCATCTCAGGGCCGCGGGTGCGCGAACGCAGCGCGGCGAGCAGCGGCAATGGCGGGGCCGTTGCCGGGCAGACGATGCAGCGCATCTTTCCCTTCGGGGTGAGCCGTAACCGCCTGGAGACGGCCATCGAGCGCCTGGGCGTGCCGGCGGTGATCGTCCGCGATATGAAGGACGCGACGCTGGTGATGACGCTGTATAACTACTATCGCCTGAGCGCCCAGCGGTTG
>JBDNDG010000402.1:0-4123 GCA_046719255.1 Chloroflexaceae bacterium | reverse complement strand
TGAAGGTGTGATCAAGACCGAGGCGCGCGGTGTGGAACGCCGTAAGGGTGATGAGGCAGCGCTGGTGAATGAGGTGCTCGGGCAGGTCACCTCGGTGCGCGAGATGAAGGGACGCTTTTCAGCCCGGGAGTGGGCGCAGGTGCGTAACGGGCCAATGGCGGCCACAGCGCTGGTGATTGCCGCCTCGCCCTCCAGCGCGCCCAGGACGGCCCAGGAGGTTGCCGCAGCCCTCGACTCGGTGCGCGAGTCGGTAAAAGACGCCGCCCCAACCAGCCTGCTTGCGACGCTCTACCAGACCCGTGTGGATGACCTGACCGGCGAAGGTATCACCGACGCGCTGGAGGCGGCCAGGCAGGCGGCTGCGCTGGTGGAGAAGAATGTCCCCGAAGAGGCCCGGGCCTACAAGGAACTCCTGGTCAATGCCGCCTACGCGGCCGCAGAGGCGGTCAAAGAGGGCGGCTTCCTGGGAATCGGCAGCAAGAAGGTCACCGCTGAGGAACAGGCGGCGATTGATGCGCTCGTCGCTGCCCTCGGTGTGTAGGATCGAGCCTGCGCCACGTGGGGGGTGTGGCGCAGCCCCCCTCCCAGCCTTCCCCCGGCGGGGGGAGGCGCCCGGTTCCCTCCCGGGAAATGACTCGCCGGCGGGGCAGGTGTGGCGTGGTTCCCTCCCGGCCTCCCCCCGGCGGGGGGAGGAGCATCGTTTCCTCCCCCGCCGGGGGGGTGTCCGGCGGAGTGGGTGCGTGAGGGCGCAGCCCTCCCAAATGAGTGTCTAATACAGCCATTCCTCGATATGGTAGAGCGCCACGCGGGGTCGTCCACCGGTGGCTGCGCGCGCCCCGGTTTTCAGTTCTTCGAGCTGGGCCGTGAGTTCGGCGGTTGAGAGAGGTGCCAGGCCGAGGGTGCGCGCGCGGCGTGCATAGTCGCTGTCATCGGGCACAAGCAGCGGCGAGATGTACACCAGGTCGCCTGCGTCCAGTTCCATGGCCGAGAGGGCCGCCAGCGACCGGGCCACGTGCCGGCGCGCGAGATCGGCACCGCCCGCCCCGGCGAGCAGAATGATGCCCACCTGCAGACCCACCGCCTTCAGTTGCGCCACCATTTCGACGCCCTGCTGCGGCGAGCCAGGCTTATTGAGCAGGCGGAACACCGCCTCATCGCCGCTCTCCAGACCAATGTAGACGCGGCGGAGCCCGTAGTCGCGCAACTCGGCGTACTGCTCGGCACTCTTCCGCGCGGCCCCGAAGATATCCAGGAAGGCGTACAGATCGGGGGAGGGGCCTTCCTCGCCGGGGGGGAACTCCTCGTGAATGACCGCGAACAGCTCGCGCAGACGTGGCTGCGGAACGATGAGAGCGTTGGCGTCGCCGAGGAAGATCGAGCGCCGCAGACTGATCCCGCGCCCGAGAAAATCCCTGACCTGGCGAATGTGCTCCCGCAGCGCCGCAGCGGTCTTGATCCGGAAGCGCCGATCGCGGTAAAAACTACAGAAGCTGCAACGATTCCAGCTACAACCCTCGGTGACCTGGAGCACCAGGGCGCGGTACTGGTCCGGTGGAACAATACTGACCGGACGGTAGATACGCAGAAAGCGCTCGCGATCGGCCCGCACCCGGGCCTCGTCCCAGGCCAGGATCTGCGCCAGCCAGGCCTGCAGCTCGTCCGATGCGGCGCCGGCAATGCCGGCGGCAATGCGGGCCACCTCTTCGCGCACGGTGGTGTGCAACTGCACACCCTCGTCCGCGGAGAGCAGCCGGCGGAACCTGGGCGCACCCGGACGGGAGACTTTCATCAGGACCTGCCCCGACAGCCCGAAGCGGTAGTTGCAGCCATTGAGGAAACAACTCACCGGGCGTCCCTCGCGGTCAAAGACGAAGGTGGCGCGCAGGTTATCGGACAGTGTCAGCGCCCACGGCTGTGCATTGACGAAGATATTTCCTGTCTGCGGAGTATGGATCACCTGGGTTGCAGGTGCGACCGCCGTACCCTGATTGTTCATCGGCGATCTTCCTTCCGTGGTTCGTCAGATTGACCCTGGGGAAACCCTGTTTCCCCCACGTTCATGCCAGGCCCCCTTGCGGCTGCGCTGCACAACACCTGAATGAACATGCTCGTTCCTGAGAGGGCTGCGCCCTCCCACACCATCCCCGTCGGCGGGTTGTTTCCCTGGGAGAGATGCGACCTCCCACACCCTCCCGCCGGGAGGGGTGCGGGGAAACCCGGTTTCCCCACGCCCCGGCGGGGGGAGGCTGGGAGGGGAGCCGCGCCACACCTGCCCCGCCAGCGGGTGGTTTCCTGAGAGAGCTGCCCCCTCCCGGTGAGGAGGGCCCGGCACCCTCGTAGGCAGGGGTACGGTTCGACAGGCTCACCGCAGATGGGGAACCGGGTTTCCCTATTGTCATATCAGCCTTGCGTAGTATCATAGCGCACCGGCGCAGTGAGGGCAGTAACGAACTCTTTACGCCGGGTAGGAAAGTGTCAGATGTTCAGCAAGGAACGACCAGTATGCCCAGAATTGTCTTCATCGGCGCGGGGAGCACGGTCTTCGCGCGGAACCTGCTCGGCGACATCCTCAGCTTCCCCGAGCTGCGCGAGTCCACCATCAGTCTGTTCGACATCGACCCGGAGCGCCTGCGCGACTCGGAGCGCATGGCCCATCTGCTGGCGGCGAGTCTCGGCGCGCGACCGCGGATCGAGGCCACGACCAGCCGCGAGCGGGCCCTCGACGGCGCCGACTACGCGATTGCCATGTTCCAGGTGGGCGGCTACCGGCCCGCAACCGTGACCGACTTCGAGATCCCCAAACGCTACGGCCTGCGCCAGACTATCGGCGACACCCTGGGCATCGGCGGGATCATGCGCGGGCTGCGTACCATTCCGGTGCTCCTTGAGATGTGTCGCGACATGGAGCGGCTCTGTCCTGAGGTGACCTTGCTCCAGTACGTCAACCCGATGGCCATGAACTGCTGGGCGATCAGCCGGGCCAGCCGCATCCGGACCGTGGGCCTCTGCCACAGCGTGCAGCACACCGTCAGCGAGCTGGCCTACGATCTGGGTATGCCCGCGGAGGAGATTGACTACCTCTGTGCCGGGATCAACCACATGGCCTTCTATCTGCGCTTCTCCCACCGGGGCGTGGATCTCTACCCGCGCCTGCGCCAGGTGCTGGACGAGGGCCGCGTGCCGGCGTGGAACCGGGTGCGCTACGAGCTTTTCCGGCGCCTGGGCTACTTCGTGACCGAGTCGAGCGAACACGTCAGCGAATACACGCCCTGGTTCATCAAGCGCGACCGGCCCGACCTGATCGAGCGCTTCAACATTCCGCTCGACGAGTATCCGGCCCGTTGCGAGCGGCAGATCGCCGAATGGGAGGGGATGCGTCCGTTGCTGGAGCGCGGTGACGCGGGGGCGCTGGCCCGTTACGAGCGGGAGGTGCGCGAACGGCGCCTGGCCGAAATCGCCCCCCGCGATCCGCACCTGGCAGGCTACCTGCGGCAGCACTGGGAGCGTGGCGAGGACGCCGGCCACTCCGGCGAGTACGGAGCACTGATCATCCACGCCATGGAGACCGGCCAGCCGCGGGTGATCTACGGCAACGTCGCCAATCACGGGCTGATCGACAACCTCCCCCAGGGTTGCTGTGTGGAAGTGCCATGTCTGGTGGACCGCAACGGCGTACAGCCAACCCGGGTGGGCGCGCTGCCGCCGCACCTGGCTGCGTTGATGCAGACCAGCATCAATGTGCAGGCTCTGACCGTCGAAGCCAGCCTCACCGGAAAACGTGACCACATCTACCACGCCGCCATGCTCGACCCCCACACTGCCGCCGAACTCGATCTCGACCAGATCTGGGCGCTGGTGGATGAGTTGATCGCGGCCCATCGCGACCGGCTTCCAGAGTACGCCTGAGGTGCACAGCGGGGAAACCGGGTTTCTTCCAGCCCCCTGCCTGCGGGGAGGTTTGGGAGGGCGACGCCCTCCCAAGAAGAGATATGTTCATTCTAGCGTTGGGCGGCGCAGCCGCATGGGCGGCTGATGCGGCAACACGCCTCGGGGACGCGGGGGAGAGAATACGCCAACGAATGGGAAACGAAGAAACGCATGCGAACGAGGGGGGGGCGGGAGG
>JBDNDG010000401.1:0-4157 GCA_046719255.1 Chloroflexaceae bacterium | reverse complement strand
GTCCGAATGGGCGCGGCAACGAGGCAAGGGGAACGGCGAGCAGCACGGCGAAGACCAGACCGATCATTACGCCCGCGCCGATGATGAGCAGGTCCGGCAGGGGCACATGGCGCGAGCGTCGCACCAACTCCTCCACCGGCTCAATGGTGAGGCGCGGCGTTATCAGCAGCCCCAGGCCGGCGCCAGCGAGCGTCAACAACTGCGTGGCAAACATCTGCATCTCATCGGGCTGTGGGTCGGAAAGCGACCACCCTACCGACCAGCCAATGTATGCCAGGCTCAACATCCCGAGGATGCGAACAATGAAGTTGAGGCTGACTTTCATGGTTGTTGGGGCTTCGCCTCGGATTAACATGAAACCAGGCCGTGCGTGGGAGGGTTTGGGAGCGCGTAGTCCTCCCGGGAACAAATTATGTGCATTCCGGTAGTGTGCGGCGCAGCCGCATGATGGCTGAAATGGCAGTAGATTGTGGCGGCGCATCCGGGAACGAGAACACCCGGGAGGGCAACGTCCTTCCGGAAATCCTTGCCTTACCTGTGACCCTTTGCTTAACGCTCGAGGGCGAGCATCTCCACCACCTCGCTCAGGGAGCGTGCCGGGAGCAGGGCCAGATCGCCGACGGCAGACAGGCCGGCCGTAGGGGGTACGACCGCGCGGGCGAAGCCGAGGTTGGCTGCCTCGGCGAGCCGCCGATCGAGCTGGCTCACGCTCCGCAGTTCACCCGAAAGCCCGATCTCGCCAATGAACGCCAGCTCTGCCCCAACCGGCCGGTTGCGGTACGACGAGACAATCGCCATCGCCACGGCCAGATCGGCGGCGGGTTCGCTGATGCGTAACCCGCCCACGATGTTGACATAAATATCCTGATTGAACAAGGGCAGACCGACGCGCTTGGTCAGCACAGCGCTGAGCATCAGCAGCCGGTTGAGGTCGAAGCCGTTGGTCGTGCGGCGCGGCGGGGTGTTGCTGGTGGTAGACGTGAGAGCCTGCACCTCCACCAGCAGCGGGCGCGTACCCTCCAGCATCACCGCTACGGTTGAGCCAGGGCTGCCGGCGGAACGTTCCGCCAGGAACACCTGGGAAGGATTGGGAACCTCGCGCAGGCCATCGCCGGCCATCTCGAAGACGCCGATCTCGTTGGTCGAGCCAAAGCGGTTCTTTACCCCTCGCAACAGCCGGTACTGGTGGAAACGCTCGCCTTCGAGGTAGAGCACCACGTCAACAATATGTTCCAGCACCCGCGGCCCGGCGATTGCGCCTTCCTTGGTGACGTGACCAACCAGGACAATGGGAATGCCCAGCTCCTTAGCCAGGTGCATCAGGCGCAGCGCACCCTCGCGCACCTGGCTCACGCTGCCGGCCGCGCTGGCCAGGTCATCGAGGTAGACCGTCTGGATCGAGTCGACGATCACCAGTCCGGGGCGCATGGCGCGGATCTGATGCAGCACCGCGTCGAGTGAGGTTTCGGCATAGACGAACAGGTCATCGTGGTGCAGGTTAAGGCGCTCGGCACGCAGCTTGATCTGCTGGGCCGACTCCTCGGCGCTTACGTAGAGCGCGGGAGCGACGGCGGCGGCGAAGTGGGCTGCCACCTGGGTCAGCAGGGTGCTCTTGCCGATGCCCGGGTCGCCGCCGATGAGCACCACCGAGCCGGGAACCAGGCCTCCGCCGAGGACGCGGGCGAGTTCGCCGGTGTACACCTCGAGACGCTGAAAGCCAGCGGTGGGCACATCGCGCAGGCGCAGGGGTCGGGCGCTGGCGCCGTTGGCGCCCACCCGCGAGGCGGGACCACGGTCCTCCACCTGTTCAACAAAGCTGTCCCACGCGCCGCAGTCGGAGCATCGGCCCATCCAGCGGCTCTGGCGAGCGCCGCACTGCTGGCAGACATAACTTGTGCGCGGTTTGGCCATGGGCGCATTATACCACGGAGGCGATCTACGATGATACCTCGTAGACGGAGCGGAGCGCCGCGGCTGCCCCGCCTCGCCCCTTCGCGGGCTACGTCCTCCCGTTACGGCCGGGTACGCGGGCTTCCGACCCGTATGCGCCCGGGGAACCCCGGTTTCCCCATGCCCCTCTCTGGGGAAATCGGCGTTCCCTAACCCCCTGCCCGGCGGGGTGCCAGGTGACCCTACCAGCGGTTGGGGTAGGGGAAACCGGGCTTCCCCTACCCCTCTCGGTGGGGAGGGTTTAGGAGGGTGCGCCCCCCTTCCAGCCTCCCCCCGCTGGGGGAGCGGCGCCTGGTTTTCTCCCCCGGCGGGAGAGGACCAGGGAGGGCGCAGTCCTCCCAGAAAACAACCTGCCGGCGGGGAGGATTTGGGAGGGTGCAGCCCTTCCACGCCTCCCGCACAGGGGTAGGGGAAACGGGGTTTCCCCATGCCTCTGCCCGCGGGGATGGCAGGCGACCTCAACACCGGTTGGAGTGAGGTCAGCCTATCATCGGCGCCCAATAGCCGGAGCCACGCGCACTGCGCGTGGCTCCTGATACCAGCGGAGGGCCGTGCTCCGCTCCTATTCGACGAGGGCCGGGCTTTCTTCGGCCTGCTGCGGCGTTTCGCCGCTGGTCTGCCCCTCAAGCTCGCGCTGGGAGCGGAGCCGCAGCGTATCGCCCTCGGTATCCACGACGATGGTATCACCCTCCTGGAAGCGCCCCTCGAGCAGGCCCTCGGCCAGGGCGTCTTCGATCAGATTGGTAATGATACGGCGGAGAGGCCGCGCGCCAAAGGCCGGATCGTAGCCCCGGCGGGCCAGCAGGTCCAGGGCGTCCTGCCGCACGTCCAGCCGCATCTGGTGCTCATCGAGCTGCTTCTGGACGCGATTGAGCATCAGCTTCGTGATCTGCTGGATCTCCTCGTTGGTCAACGGATGGAAGATGATCGTTGCGTCAATGCGGTTCAGGAACTCGGGTCGGAACAGGGCCTTCAGGGCGTCGTCCACCTTGCGGCGCATATCGGTCTGGTCAATCTCATCGGCGTTGATGCCGAAGCCGATGCGACTGGCGCGACGGATGTGCTCCGTACCGACGTTGGAGGTCATGATGATAATGGTGTTCCGGAAGTCCACCTTGCGGCCCTTGCCATCAGTGAGGTGACCATCTTCGAGCACCTGGAGCAGCAGGTTAAAGGCGTCGGGGTGGGCCTTCTCAATTTCATCGAAGAGCACGACCGAATAGGGCTTGCGGCGCACCGCGTCGGTCAACTGGCCACCCTCGCCATAGCCGACGTATCCGGGGGGCGAACCCACCAGGCGCGAGGTGGTATGGCGCTCCTGGAACTCGGACATGTCGATCTTGATCAGGCTCTCTTCGGAGCCGAACATAAACTCGGCCAGGGTCTTGGCAAGTTCGGTTTTGCCCACGCCGGTGGGGCCGAGGAAGAGGAAGCTACCGATGGGTCGCTTGGGGTCCTTCAGCCCGGCGCGGGCGCGGCGCACAGCCTTGGAGATCGTCACAATCGCCTCTTGCTGACCGATCACCCGGTTATGGAGAAACTCCTCCATCTGCATGAGGCGCATGGTCTCATCGCCCTTCAGGCGAGTGACGGGGATACCCGTCCACATCCCCACGACCTCGGCGATATCCTCTTCGGTAACGTAGGGCCGCTCGATGATGCGATCATCGCCTCGCGCGGCACCCATCTCCTGTTCGATGGCGCTGATGCGCATCTGCATGCGCTCCTCGCGCTCGCGGAGGTCGCTGGCGAGCTCGTACTGCTTATCTTCGAGGGCGGCCTCGCGTTCCTTGCGCAGGGCCTCAAGGCCGCGGAGGGCATCGCGGAGTTGCGGCGGGGTGGCGCTGCGGTACATGCGCACCCGGCTGGCGGCCTCATCGATCAGGTCAATGGCCTTATCGGGCAACTGGCGATCGGGCACGTAGCGCGCGGAGAGCGCCGCAGCGGCCTTGATGGCCTCGTCGCTGATCTGGAGCTGGTGGAAATCCTCATAGCGCGACTTAATGCCGCGGAGGATCTGCACCGTATCTTCAAGGCTGGGCTCCTCGACCATCACCGGCTGGAAGCGGCGCTCGAGCGCCGCATCGCGTTCGATGTACTTGCGGTACTCATCGAGGGTGGTTGCGCCAATAGTCTGCAATTCGCCGCGCGAGAGGGCCGGCTTGAGGATATTGGCCGCATCGAGGGTGCCCTCGGCGCATTCCCAT
>JBDNDG010000400.1:0-4177 GCA_046719255.1 Chloroflexaceae bacterium | reverse complement strand
CGACGGCGGGGCCATGATCCCGTCACTAACCTGGGCGAGATGTTCGCCGTGTACCGTGACGGGCTGGAGCTGCCGCTGCACCTGACGGTGGATCACGCGGCTATGCAGGCCTACCTCATGAGCCGCGCCGCACAGGTTGAACGCCCGGCGCGAGACGCGCAGATCGCCCTCGACGGTACGCTCATCACTGTGACCCCCGCCGTGCCCGGCCAGCAGGTGCTGATCAATGAGACTCTGCACGAGTTGACCGCCGCGGTGCAGAGCCTGGCCCCTCGAACTGTGGCGCTGCGTACCCGCGAGGTGGCCCCCCGGCTGAGCGACACTGCCGTTCAGGTCGCCCGCGAAGAGATCGCCCGCCTGCTGGCCGGGCCGATCACCATTACGATCGAGGGCGTGCCGGCGCCGGTTGTCTGGTCGCTCGAGGATCTCGCGCGCCTGGTGCGCCTGGAGCGAGAGCCGGGCGCTGCGGGCGACATGCTCGCGGTAACGGTGGATCAGGCGCAGGTGCGGGCGAAGCTGGCCGAGCTGGCCGAGGCAACCGCCATCCCTGGCCGTTTGCCCCGGGTTGATTGGAACGGGGGTAATCTGCGCATCTTCAAGGAGGGTGTGCCCGGTCGCCGATTCAGTGTGGCGCAGGCCGAAAAAGCCGTGCTCGCCGCTTTTGCTGCTCCTGCCACCGCCCGCCAGGTGAGTCTGACGCGGCAGGAGGAGACGATGCCGGTCACAGCCGCCACACTCGATCAGCTCGGTATCACCGAATTGTTGGCCGTGGGCCGCAGCGATTTCAGCGGCTCGGCGGCCTATCGCGTCACCAACATCCAGGCGGGGATGCGGCTGCTCCACGGTGTCCTGGTGCCGCCGGGGGCCGAGTTTTCCTTTAACGATACCATCGGTCGCATTGATGCCTCCAACGGTTTCGTCGAAGGCTACGCCATTGTGCAAAACCGCACCCAGCTCGAGTGGGGCGGCGGGATCTGCCAGGACTCGACAACCATGTTCCGTGCCGCGTTCTGGGCTGGTTTGCCGATTACCGAACGCTGGGGCCATTCGTTCTACATCAGTTGGTACGACAAGTACGGCTTCGGTGAGTACGGCAATGGCCCGGGGATGGACGCGACGATCTTTACCGGGGCCCTCGATCTTAAGTTTCTCAACGATACTGGTAACTGGTTGCTCATTCAGACCCTGGCCGACCCGAGCCAGGCCCTGGCTGAGGTGCGGATCTATGGCACCAGCGACGGCCGCAAGGTGTCGCTGATTGGCCCGACGATTACCGAGCGCGTTCCTGCGCCAACCCAGCCTCGGTACGTGCCTGATCCCCGGCGGCCCCGCGGCTCCATTCGCCAGAGCGACAAGGCGCGCGGCGGAATGACTATCCACTTTACGCGGGTCATCGAACGCGATGGCCAGGTCATCGAGCGGCGTCTGTTTGAAACGAAGTTCAAGCCCTGGCCAAATATCTACGAGGTCAACCCGGCTGACCTTGGCCCCGATGGGCGGCCGATCCCTTACGAGCCCACACCCGATCCGAACGCTGCGCCCACACCCGATCCGAACGCTGCGCCCACACCCGATCCCAACACCACCGTGCCCACCGACGGCCAGGCGCCCGGGCTGCCCGATAATGGGCAAATCGTTCCGGTCGTGCCGCCGCAGCCCGATCCACCGCAGCCGCCCGCTGAGGGAGACGCCGGCGCTGACGGATGAGACCTGTCGTGCTGCCCTCACCGTTGTCGTGGACCTGTGAGGGCGGCATAGCCTACCCTGCGATGATTGGCCTCTTTGACTCGGGCCTGGGCGGTCTGTCGGTGGCGCGGGCGGTGCGCGCGCTGCTGCCCGGCCACGACCTGATCTACCTCGCGGATAGCGCCTACTGCCCCTACGGCCCGCTCGCCCCCGAGGTGGTGCGCGCGCGCGCCCTGGCCTGCGCCGCCTGGCTGGTCGCGCGGGGGGCCGGGGTGATCGTTGTCGCCTGCAACACCGCTACCTCGGCTGCCATCGAGACGCTCCGCGCCAGGCTCAGTGTGCCTGTGGTGGGCATGGAGCCGGGGCTGAAGCCCGCGGTTGCCGCTACCCGCAGCGGTCGCATTGCTGTGCTCGCCACCAGCGGCACCCTGGGGGGCGAGCGCTTTCAGCGCCTGCGCGAGCGTTTCGCCCGCGGAGCCGAGGTGATCACGGTGGCCTGTCCGGCGATGGTGCAACTGGTGGAAGACGGGGAACTCGACGGTCCGCGTGCCCGCGCCGTGGTTGCGGCGTGTGTGGAGCCGCTCGGCGCCCGCGGGGTGGATACGCTGGTGCTCGGGTGTACCCACTTTCCGCCGCTGCGCCCGTTGATCGCTGAGGCTGCGCCCGGAGCGACAATCATCGATACCGGGCCGGCAGTAGCCGCGCAGACGGCCCGGGTGGCCGCCGCCGCCGGGATCGGCCCCGGAGATGGGATCATGCGCTGCGCCACGACCGGCGATCCCGCGCTGGTCGCCCCGGCCCTCACGCGGGTGTGGGGCACCCCCCTGCCCCTTGAACGGGCCCGCTGTTAACACGCCCCCCGACCAGCGGGGGGCGCCACTATGCCGCGCGCGCGGCGCGGCGCTGCTCGGCGCCGCAACTGTCTACGAAGGCGGCGAAGAGACGCTGCCAGCGCGGATCGGCGCCACTCTGCAGGGCCTCGGGATGGCACTGCACCCCTACAACGAAGCCTTCACCGCTACCCTCCACCGCCTCGATCACATCGTCCGGCGCCCAGGCTACCGCCCGCAGACCGGGGGCCAGTTTGCGTACTGCCTGGTGGTGCAACGAGTTTACCAGCAGCCGTTCCACGCCCAGCAACTGGCGCAGTCGTGACCCCGGAGCCAGACGCAACTCGTGGGCCAGGTACGTCCAGTCTTCGCGTTCGTAGGAAAGGTCGTGCGCCAGGGCATTCTCGATCTCAGAGGGAATGTCCTGGTAGAGCGTGCCGCCCAGGGCCACGTTCAGCACCTGAATGCCCCGGCAGATCCCCAGGACCGGTTTGCCCTCGGCCACAGCCCAGCGCGCCATGGGCAATTCGGTGCTGTCACGGAGCGGGTCAACCCTCCCGAGATTGGCGTGTGGCTCGGCGCCGTAGTTGGCCGGCGCGATGTCACCGCCACCGGCGAGCAGCAGGCCATCGAGGCGATCAAACAGTATCCGCAGGGTAAGCTCGTCAGGCACAGCGGGGATGAGCATTGGCACGCCGCCCGCGCGCAGGATCGCGTCAACGTACGTCTGACGGTGTCCGAACAGGGGCGGGCACCAGTCCCGATCATAAAATGTGCTACACGAGATACCGATCAGAGGCTTCATCTACGAGTCCTTCTTGTTTCCGGGCAACCCGGTGACGGTGCCGGCGGCGCCGCATTTGCAAGGCATTATAATACCATTTGATAGAGAGGGGGCTGAAAGGCGCGATGGTCTGCGTGGTGCACCGCAACGCCGACAACATACCCCCTCTCCTGCTCAGGGAGACGGGGGTAGGGGGGTGAGGACCAGCAGCGCATCAGGACGCCCTTCCCCAGAAACCCTGCACCTGAAGGGGTCTCCCCACCCGACCTCACGAATCGACTGCGGGGAGCACAAAGGCGAAGGTGCTGCCGGCGCCGGGGGTACTGCGCACCCACATGCGTCCGCCCAGCATGTGGACCAGGGGACGCACCAGGGAGAGCCCCAGGCCCGTTCCGCCGGCTTCAATCTTCAGGGGATTCTCGGTGCGGTAGAATCGGTCAAAGATGCGTGGCAGGTCCTCCGCGCTGATACCTACCCCGGTATCGCGGATGCTCACCTGCAAGTAGCGCCGGTCGAGGACAACCTGATCGCGCACGTCGTCGGGCAGATCGGCGGTGGTGGTCTCGCAGGCTTCGACCCAGATCTGCCCGCCGCGAGGCGTGTACTTCACTGCATTGATCAGCAGGTTGTAAACGATCTGGTGCAGCCGGTGGGCGTCGCCCCGCACCAGGGGCAGGCCGGGCGGCAGGCTGATCGTCAGATGATGACCCCGTTCCGCGATCAGGTTCTTCAGTTCGGCAATGACGCTGCTGAGCACCTCGGCCAGGTGAATCGAACGCCATTCCAATTCAACGCTGCCCGATTCGATCTTGGTCAGATCCAGCACGTCGTTGATCAGAGCGATCATGCGCTCGGTGTTGTTGTAAATCGTCGTGAC
>JBDNDG010000040.1:0-19015 GCA_046719255.1 Chloroflexaceae bacterium | reverse complement strand
GCGCTGCGCTGTACGGAGGACCCACGCCATGTTCGCGCCAGTGGTCCTCATCTTGCACGAAGAGCGGCGAGGCCACGATATACGGCACATCGAGCTTGCCGAGCAGGTCACGGGCCACGGCGACCGTCAACCCGGCCTTGCTCGAACCGGCCGGCCCGCCCACCAGTGGAAAGCCCATCGTATTGATCACCACGTCCACCGACAGTTTGCTGAGCCACTCGCGCACGACAATGTGGCTCTCAATGCCCTGGACGAAGATCGGCAGCACGCGCAGACCGGCGGACTCCAGCGCGCGCACCAGGTCAGCGTGGTAGTGGGTGCCGCCAAGGATATGGGCGCGGAAGGAGAGCACCGCCACCGTGCCCAGCGGCGCCGCCGGAGCGCCGGCACCCTTGCCGCGGGCACGGGCACGATCCTTCTCCCAGCGCAGGTACTCCTCGGGCTTGCCGAAGTAGCGCGGCGCGTCGGGATGGGCGAACCCCATTCCCGGCAGTTCCACGGCAGGAGAAACCTGGAGCTTCGCAAGGCCGCAGTACTCACGCAGGATCAACTTGAACATATTCGCCGTATTGGCGACATTGCGGTTGTTCCAGTAGGTTGTAACGTTGGTCCAGTTGCGGAAGTCATTGAGGCGCTTGCCGGGCAGGAAATTGACCAGTTTGGAGGTGATCTTCTGGAGCTTAACGTAGCCGTAGAAAGCGTCTTCTTCCCGGTTGCCGACCAGCAGCCGGGCCACGTTCTGCACCGGCTTGGGCATGCCGCCACTCTTGCCGCGCATCGAGTAACTGCCCACTTTCGTGAGGCGCATCACCTCGGGAAGCCCCTCGAAGCAGAACACCACCGGCGGGTCGAGGCGCTCAACGGTTGGCACAAGCCACTCGGCGGTCTCGGCAAGGGTAATGATCGAGGTCATCAGGCAGGAGCAGCGGGCAATGGCCGCCTCAACGTCGGCAGGGCGACGCTGCACATCGCCATCCTCAAACACCTGCAATTTGAACTCCGGCACCTCGGCACGTACCTGGGCCTCAGCCTGGCGGAACAGATCGTGGCTGTACCGCTGAAGGCCGAGGATCAGCACAAACTCAATCGGGCGCGCCATTGCAGTCCTCCTTGAGACGCTCTCGAGATCTGGAGAGGATGGGCAGCCAGGTCTCCCACGCCCCTGCCTGAGAACGCTCGCCTGCCTCTCCGTAAGGGGATAGCACAGCCGCCAGGCCGTCTCCCCCGTTCTGAGCAAGCCTCTTCTTGGTAGCTTCTCTTATTATCCTTCAAGTCAGGAATTATTCAACTTTTGCAATTATAAAAAAAAAGCTGTGCAATTGTGCAAGGCGCTTACGCGTATCTGGTGGTTACAGGCTGGGATTACAATGGCAATTGGTCAGTGGCATTTCTTGAAGAGCGAACAAGGGTAACGAGCGATGTCCAGCACAAGCACCACACTAGAAGCGCTCCGCGCGGATAATGATATGCTGCGGGCCGAACTGACGCGCCACCGAGCCATTTTTGACCATCTCGGCGTGGGAATCCATGTCTACCGGCTGGAAGATCGCGACGACGATCGCACGCTGCGCATGGTGGCGGCAAACCCGATCGTTGAAGAGATGACCGGCGTCGCGCCAGCACAGATCATCGGCAAAACCCTCGACGAGAGCTTTCCCGGTCTGCGCGAGCAGGGCGTGCCGCAAGCCTATGCCGGTGTGGTGCGTACCGGTCATCCCCTTGCCTTTGAAGTGACCTATGGTGACGAGCGGGTGATCACCAGCGCCTTTGCGGTACGCGCTGTTGCCCTTCCAAACGATGAACTGGCCGTCATGTTCGACAACATTACCGAGCGCAAACGGGTGGAGCAAGAGTTGCGACAGCTGAACGCCGAGCTGGAGCAACGGGTGGCCGAACGCACCGCGGCGCTGGAGCGCAGCGAGCATTTCCTCCACCACGTGCTCGACACCTCGCCGGCAGCGATCTACATCAAAGATCTCGAAGGGCGGTTCATTCTGCTCAATCGGAACGCTGCCAGCACAATGGGCCAGGAGCCGGAGGAGCTGGTGGGGCATGCCGACAGTGAGTTTTTCTCTGAAGCGTATGTCGCCCAGTGGCGCGCTGCGGAGCAGGAAGCTGTGCGAACCGGCAAGACCGTGGTACGTGAAGAGACGGCGCCAATGCCCGATGGCCTGCACACCTTCCTCTCTATTCGCGTGCCGCTGTACGACGAGCATGGCAATGCCTTCGCCGTCAGCGGTATCTCGACCGACATTACCGAGCGAGTCAAGATCGAAGAGGAGCTCCGCCAGGCCCGCGAGCGGCTACAACTGATCATTGACAGCCTGCCAGGCGCGGTCTTCTGGAAGGATCGCAACCTGATCTACCAGGGCTGCAACATGACCTTCGCCCGCTTCGCGGGCCTGGCCTCGCCCGCCGAGATCGTCGGCAAGAGTGACTACGATTTGCCCTGGACAAAGGAGGAGTCCGATTCGTACCGCGCCTTCGACTGGCAGGTGATCCAATCGGGCGAAGCGGTGCTGCACATCGTCGAGACCCAGACCCAGGCCGACGGACGGGTGGCGTGGGCGAGCACGAACAAGATCCCGCTGCGCGATAGTCGTGGCAACGTTATTGGCATTCTCGGCACCTACGAAGACATTACCGACTTGAAGCACACCGAAGAGGCCCTGCGGGAAAGCCAGCAATTGTTTCAGACACTCTTTGCCCATCTGCCGGTGGCAGTGCTGTTGAAAACGGCTGGAGAAGGGCGCTTCGTCCTCTGGAACACGGCCAGTGAACTGCTCTTCGGGTTACACGCCGAGGAGGTGATCGGCAAGACTGATTATGACCTCTTTCCGCAGGAGCAGGCCGAGGTCTTCCGGGCCGAGGATCGCGAGGTGTTCGCGGGCAGGGTCACCAGGGTAACTCCCGAAGGGCCGTTTGACAGTCCGAACCTTGGCCGGCGTACCGTGCGGACGACCAAGATCCCGCTCTACAATGAACGTGGGCAGCCCACCTATCTGCTGGTGATCTGCGATGATCTAACCGAGCGGCGACGGGCCGAACGGGAGCGGCTGGCCCTCCAGGAGGAGATCATCAAGGCCCAGCAGCACGCGCTGCGCGAGTTGTCCACACCGCTGTTGCCCCTTTCAAAGCGGGTCGTACTGTTGCCGATCATCGGCTCGGTGGATACTGCGCGCGCCCACCAGTTGATCGAGACGTTGCTCGAGGGCGTTGCCAAACATCGCGCCGCTATCGCATTGATCGACATTACCGGGGTGCAGGTGGTGGACACGCAGGTGGCGAACGCACTGATTCAGGCGGCGCGGGCGGTATACTTGCTCGGGGCGCGGGTGATGCTCACCGGGATCAGGCCCGAAGTCGCGCAGACCCTCGTTCACCTGGGGGTGGATCTCAGCGGCATCCTGACGCGCGGTACGCTCCAGGATGGCATTGCCTACGCCTTCGGCGCGACAGGCGGGCGGTGACGGAAGCGGCGGAGCACGGGGAGACGAAGCCTGGCCGGGGAAACCCGGTTTCCCCGACGTTCACATCAGCAAGCTGCAACGGTATCAGCCGCGCTCCTCGTTGGCATCGGGGGAGGGGCGTCCGAGCAGGGCCGCGACGCTCTCAGCGGTCAGTTGGAGGGCGATTCGGCCTTCACTGATCAGCCGATCAACAACGGTCGGGTCGCGTGCTTCGGTGGGCAGGGCCATAACAAAGTGGTTGAGCACCTCGCTCCGCGCGGCGATCAGGTCGGCCCAGGTGGCCCGGGGGTTGGCGCGGCGCATATCGGCCAGGTGCAATTCCGCATACTCGAGCAACTTTGCGGCAGTATCCTCGGTAAGATGGGCCGCGGCGCCGGCCAGATAGTATGTGGGCGCAGCAGCGCCCGGGGGCGTGTCAGCAGGTACCAGATGGCCGACCAGCACTTCGCCCGGCGCCAGACGCTTCGAGGCGTGGTGGTCGGCTACCTGGCGCTGCTCGCCCGTGAGCAGGTCGCGCACGATGAAACCCTCGCCCTTCCGAACCTCTTCCACCACACAGGCGCCCAGGCGCACCGCGCGCCACTGCTCCAGCAGCCGCCGCTCGTAGGGGTCGGCGGTGAAGTCCTCCTGCCCGGCCAGGCGCTCCACCAGCGTCTGGCCGTGCTCGTCGCGCACATCGAAGGCAAACCAGGTAAGGAACCGTTCCGCGCCCCGGTCCTCCAACTGATCAAGCTCCGGCATCTGTTCCAGGGTATACTTATCCTGCCAGAAACGGGCGAAGGCTGCCGGGAAGGACTCGGGAGCATGCTGCGCAGCCTCGATGATCTTTGGCAGCAGGGTATCCTGGGCCTGCCGCAGCAGCAGTTGCTCGGAACGGGCCGCCTGTTCGAGGGGCAGATGGCACTCCTTGTACTTGCGACCGCTACCACAGGGGCAGGGATCGTTGCGGCCAGGCTTGCGCTGCTTTTCCGCGGGCTTTGCCATAACAACCTCGCTGGTAACCGGGAACACACGGCTGCCACAACAGGGCACGACGGCGCAGATTGTACCATACGGGTTGTACCAGATGTCCCTGATGTGAAAAGAGCCCGCACGCGGGAGGGTTTGGGAGGGCTGCGCCCTCCCAGGAACAACCCGCCAGCGGGGAGGGTGTGGGAGGGCGAAGCCCTCCCAGGAATAATGCACATGTTCATTCTGGCGTTGTCGCCCCGCGAATGGCGCCTGACCGGTACAACCTATGACCCACGTCCACCTCTCCCTCATCTGCACCGTGCGCGACGAAGCCGAGAGCGTCGGTGCGCTACTCGACTCCATGCTGGCGCAGACTCGCCTGCCCGATGAGATCGTGATAAACGATTGTCTGAGTCGAGACGCGACACCGGCGATTGTGGGGGCCTATGCTGCCCGCGAGCCGCGGATCAGGCTGGTGGCGGGCGGGCACAACATCCCCTCGGGGCGCAACAACGCCATTCGCGCGGCGCGGGGGGCGATCATCGCCTGCACGGACGCCGGGCTGCGCCTCGATCGCGCCTGGCTTGCGGCGCTGGTTGCGCCAATCGAGGCCGGCCAGGCCGATCTGACCGGCGGCTTTTACGCGCCCGACCCGCAGACGCTCTTCGAGCTGGTTCTGGCATGGACCAACTACCGCCGGCTGGAGGAGATCGACCCGGCGCGCTTTCTGCCCTTCGGCAACTGTATGGCCTTTCGCCGGGAGGTGTGGACGGCAGTTGGCGGCTTCCCGGAGTGGTTGAGCCACAGCGAGGATCTGTACTTTGACCTGGAGGCGGAGCGGCGCGGCTTTCAACGCGCATTTGTGCCCGAGGCCATCGTCCACTTCCGGCCGCGCGCATCACTGCGGGCCTTTGCGCGGCAGTACTACCTCTACGCGCGCGGCGACGGCGTGGGTGGGCTATGGCCACGCCGCCACGCGGCACGGTACGGAGCCTATGCCGGGTTGCTGATGCTGCTGGCGGCAGCAGCGCGATGGCCGGCGCTGCGCCTCCCCGCGGCGGCGCTGATCGGGTTAGGGGGGGCAGGCTACACGCGCGGCCCGTATCGCCGGCTCTGGCCGCATCTGGCCGGGCGCCCGCTGCGCGAACGGGCCGCAGCTATAGCTCTCGTGCCCCTCATTCGCCTGGTGGGCGACCTGGCGAAGATGACGGGCTATCCGGTGGGGCTGGCGCAGCGGCCCCGCCGCGCAGCGCCTCAGGCGGGCACCGATGCGTCCTGACCCTGGCTGGCGTAGTACTCGCGGCAGTACTCCTCGAGGGTCTGCATCTGGCCCAGGCGCAGAATGCGGCTGGTCTCGCGCATATCACAACTCATCTCATCATAGCTGAACTCGAGCAGTTCCATCACCCCGGGCGCAGAAGGGTTGAAGGGCTTGAGCAGGAAGCCTATCGTGTTCATCAGCCAGACCGGCAGATAGACCACGCGAATGGGGCGCCCCCGCACCCGCGCCCAGGTTGCGACTATCTCCTCGAAGGTGGCATGTTCGGGGCCGCCGAGTTCGAAGATGCGGTTCAGCGCCTCGGGGTTATCCAGCGCATTCACGTAAGCGCGGGCCACATCAACCATCGCCAGCATCTGGGTGCGTTTCTGGCCCGAGCCGACTACGGGGAAAACGCCGAAGCGCTCGACGATTGGCTCGCCACGTTGCACGATCTCGTAGAACAGCCCGCAGGGACGAAAGATGGTGTAAGGAAGGCCGCTGCGCTGGATCTCCTCTTCGGCCATGAGCTTGGCCCAGACAAACTTATAGCCGACGGGATTGCGCGGAAAGAGGGTGCTGGTAAAGATAAACTGTCGCACCGTTCCAGCACGTTCGGCCGCCCGCAGCAAGTTGACCGGCCCCTGGTACTCGGCCATCCGGCGCGACTCATAACGCCGGTCGGCGCCAGCGCTGGTAGCACATATGACATGGGTTGCGCCACGACAGCCGATCTCCAGGCTGCCAGGGTCGCGGATGTCGCCGCCGATCAACTCGGCGCCAAGGGCGCGCAGTGGCTCAGCCTTGGCAAGCGAGCCGGGCCGCACCAGCACGCGCACCGGGCGCTCCTGCTCGCGCAGCATGCGCACCAGGGTCTGCCCCAGCGTTCCCGTTCCGCCGACGATGAAGATCATAACGGACTCCTCCAGTGTGCCAGTGTCCGCGCGGCAAAGCCGCACGTTACTCACGTGAACCTGTGGGGAAACCGGGTTTCCCCGGACCCCTCCCTGGTGGGGCAGGGTTTGCAGCGTTTCGCCCCCCTCCCGGCCTCCCCCTGCCGGGGGGAGGAGCCCGGGTTCCTTCCCTGGTGGGGCAGGGTTTGCAGCGTTCCGCCCCCCTCCCGGCCTCCCCCTGCCGGGGGGAGGAGCCCGGGTTCCTTCCCTGGTGGGGCAGGGTTTGGGAGGGCGTAGCCCTTGCAGGAAACAGACCATTCTTCATAAAAATGGAGCGCCCGGCGGTTCTTCCCGAACCTTCCGCTCGATCAGGTTCTGACGCCCCCCGTTGCCGGCGCCAGTATAGCACATCCCCCCTGCATCTTTCTTCCCGGGGCTGTTGCAGCATCATCGGGCCAAGCCCCAACCCCCGGTCCGCTGGAAACGGACGTTGCGTCAGTCCTGTCTTTCTTGCGTATATGTATGGACATATAGACAATGAGCTTGTATAATGGGCACACCTGGTCCAAGCCCACCCGTCCCGCCAGCGCGGGGCAGTTACCTGGGGAGGAGTGCGCCGATGCCCTACCGGATCACCCGTCATAGCGAGGACCTCTTGTGGGTCGTGGTTGAAGGCCATCTGGCCGTGGATCAGGCGAATGCGTACTTCAACGAGTTGTGGACGCTATTCGACGCCTGCACGCAACCGACCGATCTGCTGGTGGATGGCCGGCGGATCAGCGGGGCCAGCCCCGGAGCACGCCGGCGTATGGAACAGGTTGCTCACCATCCCCGGCTGGGGCACCTGGCCTTCGTCGTCAGCGAGCATCACCTGCTGATGTTCGCGCCGCTGGTGAAGATGGTCAGCGGCATCGGGCTGTTCGGCAACGAGGCCGAGGCCCTCGATTACCTGCGTTCGTCGCGCGGGTTGCCCCCGGTGATTGACCTGGCTATGCCCGGCCTGCCCCCACGCCCTGACGGCACGCAACCATCCGAGCATCGCGCCAACACGCCTCCTGCCAGCGCCGACCCCCAGCGCCCGCCGGTATACTCAATGCCCAACGGACGCGCAGGACGGCGTCAGGCGTCGGGGTTGTTTGGTGGGTTGAATGATGTGCTGGACGGGTGGAACAACAACCTCCGCAACATCACCCGCCAGATCAAAGGGGATTGAAACCAGGTCAGCGCCTGATCGCTTTCTCCAGGATCACGTAAGCTCCCTCGAAGCGAACCGGTGTGAACCCGCAGGTGTACCGGTAGAAACGCTGGGTGTTGCTCGACCACCCCGGCGCCGCCACAAGCCAGCGAGTGGTCTCGTCATAGCGATCTTCCAGGAAGCGCCAGATGTAGGCGCCGATGCCGTATCCCTGGTATTCGGGCGTGACGAACAGCAACCCCAGCACGCTGGTGTCGTCGGGGTAGTGCCATATCACCACCGCTCCCACCAGCGTGTTGTCCACCGTCACACTGAAACGTTCCGCGTCAATGCAGCCCGGCGGCCACTTCTGGAACAGGTCGTCGGTGTGGTAACACTGGAGCAGTTCGGGGCTAACCTCGTCAAAGGACTGCACGTCGGCATCGAAGGTTGCGGCCATCAACCGGGTCAGGTGCGGAATGCTGGCCGGGTCCAACGGCGTGAGTTGCACCTCCTTGTGCGTGTTCATGGTCTCTTCCCCTCAGGCGCCGTTCGCGGAGGCGCCGCACAACGACCAGATGAAACGAGCTGTTCCCGCGCGGGCTGCGCCCTGCCACACCTGCCCCACCGGCAGAGGCGTGGGGCAGCCCGCTTTCCCCATGCCTCTGTCGCGCGAAGCCCGGGAGGGTTGCGCCTTCCCTTCCCCGCCCCGGGGGCGAGGAACAGGCAAGCCGCGTTTCCCTTCCGTACCTTCCCGTTGACGCAGGGTACACCACTCAAAGGAGCGCAAGCCCTGCGATCCTTGTGGCAGGGGCGCCCGGGGCACAGCCGTACTCTACCCTCTTCGCATTACGCCACGCGTACAAACTTGCGCCGGCCGACCTGCACCACGGCGTTGGCGCCGGGCTGGAGCACCAGGTCGTAGCCCTCGACCCGTTCGCCGTTCACCCTGACCCCACCACCATCAATCAGGCGCCGGGCCTCACTCTTCGAGCTGGCCAGCCCGGCGGCGACCATCAGATCAACAATCGGGGTAGGGGCGAGGAGCGCGTGTTCGGGCATATCCTCAGGCGCTTCGCGCTGCACGAACTGCCGGACAAAGGCGGCTTCGGCCTCCCGGGCCGCGGCGGGGCTGTGGAACTGGGTCACGATCTCACGCGCAATGCGCGCCTTCAGATCGCGCGGATTGACACTGCCCTCGGTCAGAGCATGGCGGATCGCGGCCAGTTCGTCCATCGGCACATCGGTGAACACCTCGAAGTAGAGGGGGATTACGGCATCAGACATTGACATGACCCGACCGAACATCTCCGCGGGCGGCATGCGAATGTCAATCGTGTTGAGGAAAGTCTTGCTCATCTTGCGCCCATCGGTGCCGGGGATGAGCGGAACCAGAACCACCTGCTGCGGGCGCATGCCCAGTTGAGCCATCAACTCGCGCCCGGCCAGGATGTTGAACTTCTGATCGGTGCCGCCGAACTCCACATCGGCCCGGATCGCCACCGAGTCGTACCCCTGAAGCATCGGGTACATCAACTCGAGGATCGTCAGGCCGGCGCCAGACTCGTAACGGCGGCGGAAGGTCTCGTGGGCAAGCATCTGCGCCAGGGTGAAGCGTCCAGCCAGATCGAGGGCCTGTTCCAGGGTGAAGTTGCCGAACCACTCACTCTGCCAGCGCACCTCGGTGCGCTGGCGATCGACCACCTGGAAGAACTGCTCCATGTAGGTCTCGGCATTGGCGCGCACCTCGTCGGCGCTGAGGCGCTGGCGGGTCTCATCGCGGCCCGAAGGGTCGCCGATCTGCGCGGTCCAGTCACCAACAATGAGCACCACCTGATGGCCCAGTTCCTGGAACTGCCGGAGCTTGCGCAGGCCAACGGCGTGGCCGATGTGCATATCGGGCTTTGTCGGGTCGAAGCCCTGCTTGAGGCGCAGCGGCACACCCTCAGCGAGACGCTGGCGCAGTTCCGACTCCACGATGACTTCGGCGACCCCGCGGGTCAGCAGTTCATCAATATTCATACGGTATGAAGAGAGCGTGGACGCCGGGTCCACGCTTCAGGGTGCTGGCTTCTTGAGCGTCTTCGGGGTATGGTAGCACGAGTCAGATGCTTCGGCAACCGCGAAAGACCCGGTTTTCCCCATCTCCCGGCCCACCAGGGCGTCTGGCGCCCCGCCGCGGAGGGAGATGCGGAAGCCAGGATTGCCCCTGACCTCAGCCGGTGGTTACCGGGTGCCCCCGGCAGGGATCAGCGCCCGGCGCTGGAGGGTGATCAGGTAATCGGCGTACCGGGCCGCGGTTGCGCCTTCGGGGCCGGGGAGGAGGTCGCGCAGGGTGGCGGCGTAGCGTGACAGGCGGGCGAGGATCTGGGTGGGAGCGACGCCATCGTGAGGTTGGCGTTCATTGACCCAGGCCATCTGGGCGTCGAGGGGCGTGGGGGTGCCGGCGGCAATGGCTGCCGCCAGCATACGGGTGGTGAAATGGAAGCCGGCGCGGATCACTTCCTCATCGCTATCGCCGTCGGCCAGGCAGCGGGCGGTAGCCGTGGCCACGATGCGCTCGCGCAGGCGCTCGAGCGTTACCGCCGCTGCGCTGGGGGGCGCGGGCGCAGGCGCAGGCGCTGCCCGGGCCAGCACCTCCTCGGCCACCTCGAGCGCCGCCGCGGCATCGGCGCCGCTGCCATGCACATTGAGCGCCGGGGCAAGATCGGGCTGCTCGGCGAAGGGCATTCCTCCGGCGATTACCGGAATCCCGGCCAGCCCCGCGGCGTCGAGCGCCCGCACCAGTTCTTGAACCCGCGGCAGGTTGAAGAGCATCTGGGCCGAAACGCCAACCAGGTCGGCCTGGCTGTCGCGCACGATCGCTACCAGGTCGCGCACCGGCACGGCCGCCCCCAGATAGTGGACCGTCCAGCCCTCGGCTTCGAAGAAATCGGCGACCATACGCGCGCCGACGCGGTGCCATTCATCGGGCACACAGCCGATCACCACGGTGTGCCCACGGGTGTGCTGGGGGCGAAAGAGGGGATGCAACTCGCCCATCTGCCGCTCGATGATCGCCGTCGCCAGGTGCTCCTGGGCAACGCTCACCTGGTTGCGCTGCCACAGCCGCCCGATTGCGTAGGCCGTGGGCTGGAACAGGTCGAGGTAGATGCGCTGCGGGGTCAACCGCGCGTCGAGGGCGCGTTCGACTACCCGGTCGGCGGCGCGCCCGCTTCCGGCCAGCAACGCGTCGAGGTAGTCGCGCTGCAGTTCCCGGGTTGTCGTTGCGCTGCTCATAATTCGTCTCCACCGTTCGGGTGCGACGCGACGTTGCGCGTGCCTGTTGCCTTCTGGCAGTATAGTCGATTATTGGCAGGTTGCGTGTCGTGGAGCTACAATTCTGGCGAAAGATACGCTTACCGGCGCGTTCCGGCACGCGCTTCCGAGCCTGGCTGAAACGCCCCCACGCGACCCCGGGGCCATTGCGCCTACTGCTTGCCTTTTACCTTACCATACACGTCCAGAGCCATCGCCCGGCGCGTCGGGTGATCCACAACGGGCAGGGGATAATCGCGCCCGAGTTGCACACCGGCGCGGATCTGCTCTGCCGGGGGCAACAGGTGGGGCGTGTGAATGTACTGTGGCGGCACGGCGGCCAGTTCGGGCACGTAGCGTCGCACGTAGGCCCCGTCGGGGTCGAACTTTTTGCCCTGGCTCACGGGGTTGAAGATGCGGAAATAGGGCTGGGCGTCGGTGCCGGTGCCCGCGGCCCACTGCCAGCCGCCATTGTTGGCCGCCGGATCGCCGTCAAGCAGCAGGCGCATGAAGTGGCGCTCGCCATAGCGCCAGTCCACCAGCAGGTCCTTGGTGAGAAACGAGGCGACGATCATGCGCGCGCGGTTGTGCATCCAGCCCTCCTGGCGCAACTGGCGCATGGCCGCGTCTACGATGGGATAGCCGGTGCGGCCTTCCTGCCAGGCGGCGATCAGGGCCGGGTCGTTTTCCCACTCCAGGGCGTCGTACTCGCGCTTGAAAGCGCTGCGCAGCACGTGGGGAAAGTGGTACAGTACCTGCACATAGAAATCGCGCCAGGCCAGTTCGCCGATCCAGCGCTCAAGCGAGTCGCGGACCGGGGGGGTGAGCGCCTCTGGCGCTACTTCGAGGTCGAGCGCCGCGCGCAGCGTGGTGCGGATGCCCAGAACTCCGAGGCGCAGGTAGGGCGACAGTCGCGAGGTGCCCTCGATCGCGGGTCGTTCGCGTTGCACGGCGTAGGTGGCAATGCCGGGCTGGCGCTGGAGGTCGGCAAAGCGCCGCAGTCGCTCCCGGGCCGCCGCCTCGCCCGCCGGGGGTAGCGGTACGTCGCAGCGCAGCCCCAGGTCCGCCAGGGTAGGGATGGGCAGGCTGGCAGGCCATGGCGCGGCGGGGCTCAGACGGGGCAGGGGGTAGACGGCGCAGCCCTCGGCGGCCAGGCGCTGGCGCCAGCGGCGCGCGTAGGGTGTGTAGACGCTGTATGCGGTTCCCGCATCGGTCAGCACCTCGTCCATCTCGAAGATCACCGCGTCTTTGAAGCTGTGGGCAGCCAGGCCGCTGGCGCGCAGGGCCTGCTTGACCGCGCTATCGCGCCGGATGGCGTAGGGCGTGTAGTCCCGGTTCCAGTACACCCCGGCGGCGCCGCTCTCGCGGGCAAGCGCGAGCAGTTCCCGCAGCGGATCGCCGCGCCGCAGGATGAGTCGCAGGCCCTGAGCGCGCAGCGCTGCGTCGAGAGCGCGCAGGTTCTCCAGCAGCCAGGCCGTGCGCCCGGGGCTGGCGAAGCGCCCGAAGAGGATCGCCTCATCGAGGATGAAGACCGGGAGCACCGCGCCGCCACTGGCGCGGGCCGCAGCGGTCAGCGCGGCATTGTCGCCGAGGCGCAGGTCGCGCCGAAACCAGTGAATCATAGGAGCCATACGTTCCCCAGGTAGACTGCAGCTTTGCTGACCGGCAGGCGTAGTTCCGGGGGGCGCAGCCCTCCCGGCCCCTCTCCAGGGAGGGAGTGAGGGGGATGGGGCAACCGGGTTTCCCCACCCCTCAACCGCTGTTGGGGGCGCCTGGCACCCGGTGGACAGGAGCGGAAGGAACCCCGGGTTCCCCATTTTCATTAGAAGGGAGCAACCCCATGGCCACACATCCAACCCGGGCGGGCGCGTCGGGTCAGCGCACTGCCTTCCTCGTGGCGGGCGACGTCGTTGCCTTACTCGTCTTTGCGGCCATTGGCCGGCGCAGCCACGGCGAAGCCGCGGGTCTGGGAGCCATACTCGACGTGGCGCGCACAGCGGCGCCGTTCATTCTCGGCTGGCTGATCGCCGCGACCCTGGCCGGCGCCTACACCCCGGGGCGCACGCGAGGACCCGGCCCGATGCTGCTCACCACCCTTATTGGCTGGACGGGCGGCCTGGTTCTGGGGGCGGTGTTCCGCGCGATGATGATCGGGCGCTTCAGCCCGATATCATTTTACGTCATTACGTTTCTCGTGGCACTGCTGATCCTGGGTGGCTGGCGGGGGGTGTTTGCCATAATTGAGGCTCGCGCAGGGCAAAACGGTTGATGTGAAAATACGGGCAAACCGGCTTGCCCCACGCCCCTCCCTGTGGGGAGGGTTTCGAGCGTTCCGCCCCCCTCCCAGCCTCCCCCCGCCGGGGGGAGGAGCACGGTTTCCTCCTCTGGCAGGGGAGGGTTTGGGAGGGCGCAGCCGCATGGACGGCTGATGTGAACATCGGGGAAGCCGGGTTTCCCCATGTCCCTGCCCACCGGGGTGGCAAACGCCCCGACACTGGTTGGCGGGCAGGGGAACCTGGTTTCTCCACACCCCTCCCGGCGGGGAAGGTAACGTTCAACTCCACGGCCCTACAGATCTCCAGGCCGGCTGTGTGGAGCTGGAGAGCTGGAGAGCTGCGCAGCGCCTGTCATGTTGACGGGCCCGCCAGGAACAGTCCCTCCAACGCAACCGATGATACCGACGGTGAGGAGGGGGCGTGGGGCAAGCGGGTTTTGCTCCACGCCCTGCTGTGACCGGAAGGAACAGGTCAGCGGATGATCGCGACCGCCTCGGCGACCTGCTGCCCATCGACGAAGACGCGCGCAGTGTAGGGTCCTGAGGGCAGCGTTTGCCGTCCACGCTCACATGTGAATGCTGTAGTGAGGCAATAGGCAGTAGTATAGCGGAAGTCTTGATCCAAGACTGTCCGAGTGCTGCCTGTCAGGGTATTGCCATCGGGGAAGGTGAAGTCCAGGCGCATCTGTCTCCGGGTGTAGCCTTGCAGTCGCGTCGACACCCACAGCAGGTCAAGGCCGACGTCAAACTCGGTTGTCGGGTTGAGCAGTTCACCAGTTTCCCGGTTTGCGTCGGCTGCGAACTGGATCGTGACAATTGGCGGACTGGCGAGAAGAGGCAGATACACTCGTGTTGTGACAGATTGGCCACGCGCGGGAGCATTACATACGAGAAGAAGCACCAGGATCACCAGCAGCACACCCGCTCTGCGGTAGCGTACCACAGTGGCACTCCTTTCACATCAACCTTACCATGTGGCTGCACTACACAACGACACGTGAAAATGGAGATTTGCCCGGGAGGACAAAGCCCCCCAACCTCTCCCCCGGGCGGGGAGATGGCGAACCCCGGTATCCCCTCAACACCTTCGAGTTTCCCCACAACCCCTGCAAGGGAAGCCCGGCCAGGCTGCACCCTCCCACATCTTCTCTCCAGGACAGGGTACAGGAAGAAACAGCTGACGTCGTTGCTATTGTAGCACTACACGTTCGCTTTCCGGACAGTGTAACGATCCCCCGTATCATCCGTCTGTAAGAGACAATACTGGTGTTTTCCTGTATCATCGCCACAGGCGGCACATGTCGCACTGTACCTTTGTGCAAGAGAGGATATGGTGGAACAGGAACTGGCCTATCGCATCCATGGCGGCGAGCCCGTGGTGGGACAAATTACATGCCTGGGAGCCAAAAACTTCGCAACCAAAGCGATGGTAGCCGCGCTGCTCGCCGATTCGCCATCTGAGTTGTTCAATTGCCCACCGATCGGCGACGTGGCAATAACCCGCGCCATGATCGAAGCCATTGGCGCCACGGTGCAGGCGCTGGAAGGGTGGCTGCGGATTGACCCGCGGGGCCTCCACACCTCGCGCGTACCCGTTCCCGACTCGGGCAGCAACCGGGTGCCGATCCTGCTGCTGGGCGCGCTGCTTCACCGTTTCGAGGAGGTAGCCGTACCCGTCGTCGGGGGCTGCCGCATCGGCGAACGTCCGGTGGACTTTCACCTGATGGCAGTGGAGCGCTTTGGCGGCGAGGTGAGCGCCACGGCTGAGGGCTATGTGGCCCGCCGTCGCGGGCGGCTGAAGGGAGCGGTGGTGGAGTTGCCCTACCCCAGCGTCGGCGCTACCGAAACCTGTCTGTTCCTCGGCGTGCTGGCGCGGGGGCGCTCGGTGATCGTCAACGCGGCGATCGAGCCGGAAATCATCGAATTGATCACCATGCTGCGGGCCATGGGTGCAGTTATCTTCACCTCGGCGGGCCGCGAGATTCGCATCGAGGGCGTTGAGCGCCTCGACGGCACACGTATGCCGATCCTGGGCGACCGGATTGAGGCGGCTTCGTGGGCCTGCCTTGCCGGGGCCTCCAACGGTGACATCACCGTGCGGGGCATCAACCCCAATATTCTCGGCAATTTCCTGGCCCATTTCCAGCAGGTGGGGGGCGGCTTCGAGCTGCTCGATGCCGAAACCGTGCGCTTCTTCCGCCGCGGGCGGCTCTCCCCTGCCGTGGTGGAAACCGATGTCTACCCGGGCTTTTCGACTGACTGGCAGCAACCCTTTGCGGTGATGCTCACCCAGGCCCACGGGATCTCGATTATCCACGAGACCGTCTACGAGAACCGTTTTGGCTACTTGAAGGCCCTCAACCAGCTTGGTGCCAACACCCAGCTCACTACCAGTTGTCTCGGGGGCTTACCCTGCCGCTTCCGCGACCACAACCACGATCACAGCGCTATCATCGTCGGGCCGACCCCGCTGCACGCTGACGGTAACATCATCACCATCCCCGACCTGCGCGCCGGTCTGGCCTATATCATCGCAGCCGCGATTGCGCGAGGCGTCTCAATCATTCGCGGCATTCATCTGCTGGAGCGGGGCTACGGCGATGTGGTGCCACGGTTGTCGCAGATGAATCTGCGGATCGAGCGGGTGCCCGTCGCGGCGCTGTTGTAGGGAGTGCCATAGCGCCCGCGCTGGCCCGGGCCTGCGCGGGCCCGCCGGTTCACCTACTCCTGCCCCAGGCGCCGTGAAGGGGCCAGGGACCTCCGTTCGCGCAGCCAATCGCTCAGCGCGTAGGGCGCATACACCAGCAGGAAGGCCAGCAGGCTGAGGAACAGCAGGGGAATGATGTACCAGGGCCAGGGACCGAGGTAATCAATCAACGAGGGGAACTCCGGCGTGCGGGCGATGAACAGGTAGTTCCCGCCGGTGAGCCAGTTAACCAGCCCCACACCCAGCGCAAAGAGACCGGTGAAGACCACAACCCGGCGGATCGAGCCCCATGTCGGGCGGTAGCGCCAGGCGGCGGCGGCGAATACCACCGCCCAGAGCACGACCCCATGGGAGGTCCAGAAGATCCAGTAGACAAAATGCGGAAAGTTGAAGCCGGTAGCCGTGAGGTCGGGGGTGAGCAGGGCCTGCGTGCCCCCGGCAAAGCCCCAGAAGTAGAGGACCTCGTAGAGGCGGTAGTTGCGCGTGGCGAGCATCAGGGCAGACAGGGGCACCGAGAAGGTGCAGAGGTGCAGGGGGAGGGAATAGGCCACGTTCCAGATCCCGTTGGCGAGTTGCCACAGGTCCCAGCCGATCCAGTTGGCGCAGGCGAAGAGCGCCAGACCCCAGCGCAGGCGTTCCTGCCCCACCGACCCCAGGCGGGGCGTGAGCAGGCCGATCAGCACACAGATCAGCACAATCGCGGCCAGGGGAAGCAGGTGCGCCAGAGAGAACAGGGTAAAGGGCGGGCCGTCGAAGTAAAGACCGAACAGATCGGAGCGCATAGGCCCATTGCTTGCGTGCGCTGCGGTTGGTCAAGCGTGGAGCACGGGAGAGGCAACCAGTCGGATCAGGTACGGGCGGGTGCGGTGTCGCACCCGCCCGTTATGCGTTAACCCTCCCGCTGCATCGTCCCATCGGGGAGCCAGCGAATCCGTACCCCATCGACATCGGTCCAGATCTCCTCCTCTTCTTCCTCCTCTTCCTCACGAACGAGGACCGGGCCGTACCCCTGCGACCACTGGATGAGTTCATCAATGGTGTACCAGCCGGGCTGGTACTGGACCTGGTCGGTAGGGTTCAGCCAGAACCGGATCTGACCGTCCATCCACTGCCAGCGCTCGAGTGAGCGCCAATGCTTGCCCTGGTCGTTGAGCACCGCTTTGAGTTCCTCCAGCATCCGGAGCAATTCGGGCAATGTGTGCCGGTTGCTGTAGCGTAGCCGCAGCAGACGCTGGTTCACAGCGTCGCGCAGCCGTTCTAACTCTTCGATGCTCATGGCCTCAATGTCGATGTCGGTCACAGCAGGCGTCCTTTCTGTGGGTGCCGGTTCAGCCGGGCTGCTGCGACGCCGGGTGGAATGCTGGGAAAGAAGTCGGCTGATCCGCTCCGGTACCCAATCCAGAGCTTCGCGATGAGTGCCGGTGGGCGCGTACCGCGGTGTACGTTGTTCGCCGCGTCACGACATCTCGTATACCTATCATACCGCAAGTCTGTTACAAACGGCATACCGGGAAGCTGAGATCTCTGTCATTTTGGTGCATCTCTGTCAATAGAACGATAACCGGAGGTGGTATTTTGTTCACGGAAGGGCGGAAATGCAGCCTGGCCCAGCCGTTCGCGCCCGGGGTCAGGCGCCACCCTGGTTGCACGGGCATTCCACCTGCATCAGCGTTCGCGCGGGCAAGATGCCCGTACTCCCGGGAGAAAGGTAAACACATACTTCCCGGCAAGTTCCCGGGCAGGAGTATCCGGGCAGGCTGTGCCCGGCCGGAACCTCGCTTCCCGACTGCGCGAAGCAGCCGGATGCACCCGGAACCGAGGCAACGTTCGCCTCCGGCGATTGGGGTCTGGGGCGTGCCCTGACGACAAGGCATCAGCTCTGTAGATGCGCCGGGTAGGGTTGCTCCGCACGGCGCCCATGTATGGTAAAATTAAGTTAGGATTATTCGCATACGTGTACGGATCTCGCGTCCGCGCCGACGTCGCCGCGACCTAGTCGCCGATCCGGGTATGCGTCGTGCCCGGCGCCCATTCCATGTTGCTCTTCACCACGGCTTCGCGTGCGCGGTGGCTGCATACTCGCGGCGGAAGGATCAGGTCCTGTGCTGATTGTGAACCGTGTGAACGAGCGCACCGAGGACGTGTGCCACGCGCTGCTCCCGGCAGTGCCGCGTCACTGTGGGGTGCGCCCCCGCCGCCTGGCCGGGCTGATCGCCCTCGGCTATGTCCTCCTGGCGCTGACCTGGTTGCTGATGAGCGTCCCTACTCTCCACCCCGCTGCCGTGCAGGCCCATCTGCTGTATGAACTCGCGTTTGTGAGCATCACGGGGGGCCTGTTGTTTACTGCTGTCTCAAGAATACTCACCGTGGTCATCGAACGTGAACGCCGCTCCGCGGCGCAGCTCGAGGCCCAGCGGCAGGCCCTCGAACGGGCCAACCGCACCCTGCGCGCCTTTTCCGAAGCCACCCTGACGGTCTGGTCACGGGTGCTCGATCTCCGCGATCATGAGACGGAGGAGCACAGTGCCCGGGTCACCGCTCTGACGGTGCGTCTGGCGCAGGCGATGGGTATCGAAGCGGAGGAGTTGGAGCAAATCCGTCAGGGGGCGATGTTGCACGATATCGGCAAGATCGGGGTTCCCGACGCCATTCTCCGCAAAGCAGGCGCCCTCGCCGATGATGAGTGGGCAGTGATGCGCAGGCATCCCGAGTTCGCCTACGATCTCCTGGCGCCGATCGGCTTCTCGCGCCCGGTGCTGGAAATCGCCTACTATCACCACGAACGCTGGAACGGCAGCGGGTACCCCCGGGGGCTGGCCGGAGAGCAGATCCCCCTGGCGGCACGCATCTTTGCAGTGGTGGACGTGTGGGATGCCCTGTGCTCCGACCGGCCCTACCGCCGGGCCTGGTCGCAGGAGCGGGCCTTGCGCTACCTCAAGGCTCACGCCGGCACGCTCTTCGATCCCCGGGTGGCGCGCGACCCCGGCCGC